>JAOACC010000034.1 GCA_026418035.1 bacterium | reverse complement strand
GGTCTATCGTCTCTCCGTCTCTATGTAGTAGAATCTCTCCCTCAACTATCTCTCCTCTTGGTCCAAGTATCCTTAGGATAGACTGGGCAGTTACACTCTTGCCACAGCCTGACTCTCCTACTACCCCTAGAGTCTTACCTTTCATTATTCTAAAGTTCACTCCATCTATAGCCTTGACTGTCCCTTCATCATAGAAGAAATATGTCTTAAGATTTTTAATCTCTAATAAAACCTGGTCATTTTTCTTTTCCATAATCTCCTCCCCTATCTTGCATATGGGTCTGCTGCATCACGCAGTCCGTCCCCTAAGAAGTTGAAGCAAAGCACAGTTATAATTATAAATACTCCAGGAAGAAGTAGCCAAGGTGAGAGAGCTACTGTTCTTACATTTTGCGCTTCTTGGAGTAATACCCCCCAGCTTATCGTTGGAGGTCTTAATCCTAAACCTAAGAAACTCAGGGACGTTTCACCAAGTATCATACCAGGAATTGAAAGAGTTAAACTAGCGATAATATAACTCATGAATGACGGAACCATATGTCTCATTATTATTCTAAACTCGCTAGCACCAGCAAGCCTAGCAGCCATAACAAAATCTTCCTCTCTTAAAGAGAGAAATCTACTCCTAACAACTCTTGCTAACCATGTCCATCCGATTAAGGAAAGTATTATCGTTATTCCAAAGTAAACTCTTACTGGTGGCCAGTGAGGTGGTAATGCAGCCGAAAGAGCCATCCACAATGGAATGGTAGGGATACTCCTTATAAACTCTATAGCTCTCTGAGTAAAGTTGTCAAATGTGCCTCCGTAATATCCAGAGAACCCTCCAATAATAAGTCCTAGTATGAAGCTTAAGAAGACACCTATCAATCCTATAGAGGTGGATATCCTAGCCCCATATAGGATTCTTGATAGCATATCTCTTCCCATTCTATCTGTCCCAAGTAGAAACATTGTCCCTTCTTTTACCCCTATAAGGTGCACATCTTTTTCCCACCTGCCCCAAAGCTTATATGAATCTCCTTTTACAAAGAAGTATACAGGGTAAACCTGATTTGGGTCTGGGGTATATATCCTTCTTAACGTTACTGGGTCAAATTCAATCTTATAACCAAGAACATATGGTCTTACTAGTTTCCCATCTCTAAATATACGTATTCTCTGAGGCGGTGCATATGTATACCTTATATCGTATTTATTTGGATCATAGGGAGCAAGGAATTCACAGAAGATAGCACATGTATAGATGATTATCAGTATGATTCCGCTAGCTATCGCTAGTTTATGTCTTCTAAACCTCCACCATATGAGTTGCCACTGAGAAGCTAGATATATCTTTTCTTCTATCGAACTTTCTAACTCTTCCTTGGTAAAGAGTTCTTCGTCAGCCATTCTCTCTCCCTCCTTACTCATACCTTATTCTAGGGTCAACCCAACCCAGAAGTATATCGGATACAAGGGTTCCTATTACGGTTAAGAAGCTCAAAAACATAATGAAGCTTCCAGCGAGGTACATATCTTGGCTTTGTAGGGCTCTAAGTAGTAATGGTCCTGTAGTCGGAAGACTCAGTACTACTGCAACTATAGTCTCGCCGGAAACAATCCCAGGAAGCGACCAACCCACTGTGCTTATCCATGGTATTATTGCCATTCGTAAAGGATATCTCCAGAGTAATCTTCTTTCCGGAACCCCTTTAGCTCTAGCTGTTACTACATATGGTTTATGTAGCTCATCTAAGAGATTTGCCCTTAGTGTTCTTATCAGACCAGCTGTTCCCCCCATACCTATTACTATAGCTGGTATCCAGAGATGATTTAAAAGATCTAGGAATTTCCCCCAACTCCAAGGAGCCTCCACATATTGAGGTGAAAACAATCCTCCTACACTAGCTCCAAATACCGAATAGGCTATCCACATAAGTATTAGCGCTATCATAAAGTTTGGGGTAGCCAGACCTATATACCCAATAAATGTAGCAAAATAGTCTCCAATTGAATACTGATGGGTTGCTGAGTACATTCCTATCGGGAAAGATAATGCCCATGAGAATAGCATAGTAAAGATAGATACCGCTACAGTTAAACCTAGCCTTTCCCAGATAAGTTGACTTACAGGTCTATTCCACTCAAAAGACTGCCCAAAGTCTCCCTGGAACATACCCTTAACCCACATAAAGTACTGAATATAATAGGGCTGGTCCAGACCATAACGCTTCTTTAGAGCTGCTATAGTTGCTTCATCTACTGTTTCGCCCGTCTGGCTTAGTTGGGCTATGTAAGAAGTTAAAAAGTCGCCAGGCGGTAATTGGATGATTATAAACGATACCACCGATATAAGCACAAGTGTTGGTACCATATACAAGATACGCTTAAGTATATATTGTAGCATTCTCTCCCTCCTTTTACCGTATTACTACTAGCCTTAAAATCGCTTGCAGTTTAGAATATACCACATTAACCCTTGCCTGTCAATGATTTCATCTCTCTTTCTATGAGAGATATTAATAATTCTATGTTTTCTATTATATCCTCCTTAGCATCATAAACTACTACTTTAGTTTTTTTGAATCCTTTTAACCACTCTTCATACGCCTCATTTAACTTTTCTATGTACTCATAAGATATAAGTCCTTCCTCCTTCCTTTTGCGTTTTTTAATTCTTTTCATCAAAACATCTACAGGAGCTCTTAGATAAATTATAAGGTTAGGTTTTGGTAAATATCTAATAGCCAATTTATATAGTTTAAGGTATGTCTTGTATTCTTTTTCCCTTAGTGCTATCTTAGCAAAGACTTCTCCATCTTCATATATCGTCCTATCAAGTATGTATGATTTGCCAAGGTTACTAAGCCTTAATTCTTCTTCAAACCTATTAGCTAAAAAGTATATCTGAGAATGTAAGCCCCATCTTTCTGGTTCTTCATAGTATAGCTTTAGGTAAGGGTTTTCTCCTGCTGGTTCTTTATAAAAATCCCAACCCCAATATTTTGCTAGACGTTCTACTAATGTAGTCTTACCAACTCCTATATTACCCGAAATACCTAGAATAATTCTGCCGTTCATAGGTCTTTATAAAATTCTCTATTAGTGAAAGTATATGCCTTCTATCTTCTACTCTATTTACATAATCTAAGTTTTCCACCTCTATTTTAAAGACAGGAGAGAGATTATATTTATTCATATAATCTTCATAGTAATTGTATAGACTGGAAAGCTACTCTTACTTAATAGATTTTTCGTATTCTCTCCCCCTTTTTTCTACCCTTCCTATCAGAACTTTTGGGCTAGCTGAAAGATATATTACAAAATCTGGTGGTTTTATATGCTTAAGCATTTGGCTGTATATCCTTCTATATAACTTTATATCTTCCCCTTTTAGATTCATCTGGGCGAATATCTCATCTTTATAGAAGAAGTAGTCGCAGACTAAATCCTCTTTAGCATCCTGTATTAATTTCCACTGTCTAAATCTGTTGACAAGAAACTCTATCTGTATAGGGAATGAGTAACGTTCTATATCGTTGTAGAAGCTACTAAGATAAGGGTTTTTATAGGATAATTCATATATACCTTTAAAACCTAGTTCATTTGATACTATCTTAGCTAGAGATGTCTTTCCAATACCTATAGGACCCTCAATCGATAGTAACATTAATGTATTCCTTCCCTATTGATAATAAATACTCTTTTATATCTTCAGTTATCAATGCACCTGGTATAAGTAGTGGAATACCAGGTGGATACTGAGTGATAATTTCTCCACAGATTCTATTAGTACTATCTTCTACCTTAACTTTCTCTTTGGATGAGAAGAATGCCTTCCTAGGATGCTGTATTAGTTTATATCTTGGTGGTTTGTCTATTCTGCTTGATGGATGAATATCTATATTTTTTAGTGCTTTTAAGAGTTTCTTTAATGTTCTCTTTGTATCTAGTAAAGAGATAATAAATAGACAGTATGTAGTGGAAGACATCTCTACCTGTATCTTATACTTTTCCCAAAGGTCAAAGGAAAGTCTATTTCCCTCTATTTTATATATTGTTAATTTAGTCTTGTCCATATTGGTTTTTTTATATACGGGGATACCTAACCTTTCAATTTCTTCTTTTAATTCCTCTATCATAGGAAGCAATCTATCTAATCTTTTTCTTCCATTTAGATATAATTCTCTTCTCCCTATATCTATGGTGGCTAAGATAAAGGTAGATGGGCTAGTAGTAGATAGGAGCATTATATTTTCCTCTAATCTATTACTATCTACCCTGTTACCCTTTATATGTATCAATGCTCCTTGAGTTAATGAGAGACCCATTTTATGCATGCTCTGAATAACTATATCTGCCCCTGCCTCTAATCCTGACATAGGCAGATCCTTATGAAAACTTAGGTGGATCCCATGAGCCTCATCTATAATCACTGGTATTCCTTTACTATGGGCATATTCTACTATCTCTTTTATTTCCGGAACCAATCCAAAATAGTTTGGATTGGTTAGTAAAATTCCTTTAATATCATCAAGCTTATTTTCTATTTCCTCTAATGTTATATTTTGTGGAATTCCCCAATTGTCTATCTCTTCTTCTATAAAGACAGGCTCAGCTCCTGATAATATCAACCCCTCTATGACACTTCTGTGAGAATAATAAGAAATTAAAACCTTATCTCCAGGCTTAAAAAGGGTAAGAAATGCAGACTGAATACCCTGTGTACTACCATTTACTAGAAAATAGCTATAATCTGCTCCAAAGGCTAAAGCAGTAAGTTTTTGTGCTTCCAAAAGAGGACCTTCTGGACAAAAAAGGTTATCTGTCTGTGGTAGTTCTGTTAAGTCTAGAGTAACAAGTTTGCCTTTATGTCCCGGATAGTGGAATCTTGATGGTTTTTCATTTATATAATCGATGATAGCTTTTAAATAGGGAGTTTTCTTTTGATTCATAGTTATAAAAATATTGGAGGCTCGATTATGACTCCAGGTCTTCCTCCCTTCCTAGCCTCTATAAGAACCCTTTTACTTGGTCTTGTTTGGTTTGTATATACAAAGGACATCCTTTTTACCTCTAAGCCAAAGTTATCTAAACTTGATATTATCTCTTTTAGTCTTTCACTCCTATGGATTATGTATAATCTTCCCTTTATCTTCAAGAAATAGCTAGCTATCATACCTACATCATCTAATGTTAAAAAAGCTTCAGTAGTACTAATTATTTTTGATTCTGATGGACTGGTTTTTCCCTCCCCACTTTTTATATGAGGAGGGTTAGTAAATATTACATCGAAAGAATTTGCTAGATGCGGAAAAATTGAGTGTAATCTTCTGGCATCATTATTTACGAGTATGACTTTATCCCGTAAGTTATTTTCTTCTATATTTTTCTCTAAGATGTCAAATACCTCTCTTTGTATCTCCACTAGCATCGCTCTTTTAAAATTGGGATATCTACTGAAGATGATAAAAGAAAGACAACCTATCCCACTACCTATCTCAATAAAGCTTTCCTTCTCTTTTAATCTTATAAAATCAGCCAAAAGGAGCGTATCTGTAGTAGAAAGGACTACATTCTCAGGATATACAATCCTGAACTTACCTATAATCTCCTCTTTTATATAATTTCCACCCCTACCTTTGGCAGTATATCTTCTACATCGCTTTTTCTTATCTGGCCAGGTTTTATAGTTAAAACATTTGCCGCTCCCATGGATGCTCCTAGCCTAAGAATCTCAGCCATATCTAATCTCTGCTCTAATCCAAGAGCTATACCTGCTACTGTAGAGTCGCCAGAACCTACTGCATTTAGCGCTTTTAAAATAGGAGGTGTTACTTTATAATATTTCCCTTCATAATAGGCATATAGGCCATCTTTACCCATAGATATAACCGAGAGTTTTACCCCTGCACTGGAGAAATAATTTAGAGCATTCTTAATATTTTCTAATGTATTCAACTCTATACCAAGCATCTTTTCTACTTCTGCCCTATTTGGTTTTACAGCAAAGGGTTTTGCTTTTATCCCTTCTTTTAGAAAATCTCCACTAGTATCTAGGATAACTCTACCACCCTTAGATTGAATAAGATCAACTAAGCCAGCATATAGGTCTGTAGGTGCTCCTGGGAGAAGTCTTCCTCCCATACAGACTATAGGATCTTCAGATAGGTGATCTAATATTTTCGACTTTAAGAGTTCTATGTCATCTAGAGTTACCTCTGGACCATTTTCCAATACCTCAGTCTGTGTATTGTTTATAGTATCTACTATGTTATAGCAAGTTCTAGACTCTCCTTTTATCTCAACTACATCGTATACAATACCTTCATGATCGAATATGTTTAATATGTGTTTACCAGTGTTTCCTCCTATAAATCCTAATACTGGTGCTTTGTAAGATAAACCTAACAAAGCCCTAGAAGCATTTACTCCCTTTCCTCCAGGTACATAGGTTATCTCCCTTACCCTATGAGTTTTACCTACCTCGAAAGTTCCATCTATAATCAGTGTTTTGTCTAAAGATATATTAGGAGTTACAGTAATTATCATAAGTCTTTATCCTCCTTCTTGACATTTTTGTCTGGTAAATTATAATGATACTGTGCCGAAGTGGCGGAATTGGTAGACGCTCTGGACTCAGGATCCAGTGGATGTAAATCCGTACCGGTTCGAATCCGGTCTTCGGCACCATTTTTATTTTTTATTTCTATATCTTCTAATGGAACCTCTTTCTGCCAACCATTTTTAAACTCTAGTATCAACGTATTTTTCAGGGCATTTATACCTATTACTTTTCCTTCACCTAGCTTAGAGTTTACTGTAGAACCAATCTCTGGGAAAATTTTTATAACTCTGCTATAAAACTCTGCTTCAAACCTGAGACAACACATTAATCTTCCACATATTCCAGAAATTTTAGTTGGATTTAAAATCAGTCCTTGCTCCTTTGCTATCCTTACAGATATAGGAGCAAACTCCTCCAAAAATTCACAACAGCAGGCGATTTTACCACAAGGCCCAAGTCCCTTTATAAGTTTTATCTCATCCCTAACCCCTATTTGTCTTAGTTCTACCCTATTCATCAAAGTATGTGCTAGATCTTTTACAAGTTCTCTAAAATCTATTCGCCCTTCAGCCGTGAAGAAACATATTATCCTATCAGGATCTACACCAAAATCTACCTTCACCAATTTCATTGGCAGGTTATGTGCCTTTATCCTACTCTTTACTACATTGAATAATTCCTGTCTTTTTAGATTGCGATTTCTAGCGTTCAGTTCTTCTTCAGGAAGAGCCCCTCTAATAATCCTTTTTAAAGAAGCTACTCTTTCATCTTCAATCTCTCCCAATCTACATACAATCTCACCTATATATTCTTTACTTCTATAGGGAACTATAACAGTAGAACCACTGTCATATTTTTCTTCTGATATATATAATCCTCTTTCTGTAAAGATTTCTATCAGCCGGACAAGATAAAGAAACAACTATTTTACCTCCAATTCTCTGTAAAGTAGAGCCAATGCCAACTTCCAATCACTGTTACTTTCCTCTAATGATTTTATCTCCTGTATAAAAAAGAAGTTTTCCATTAGACTTTCTAAGTTATTACTATTAATTATACTTCTATAAGTTTTTGAGATAATAAATCTTTCATTTCCTCCAGCCAATTTTATAATATTATCTCTAAGAGAAAGTGAGATTATATCTAATATCTCATCTGGACTCTCCAAAGATTCTATATCTAGGTAAGGGACAATCTTTCTCTCTAAATTTCCCGTCTCAAAAATTTCTATAGCCTTTTCTACATCTCCTTCAGATAGATAACTTATCTCCAATGCAGTATCTTCTGGACATCCTTTCTCCACTAATATCGAGAAGATAATATCTCTTTTAACAGGAGAGAATGGGACAATCAGTGCCCTTGATACTATTGTTTTAAGGATATTATCTGGATTTTTTACAGTAAATATAAAGATAGTTGATGATGGCGGCTCTTCTAAAACTTTTAGAAGACTATTGGCTGAAGGCAAGGTAAGATTCTCAGCATTTTCTATAACAAAAACTCTATATCTACTTGATATTGGAGATAGGAATGCAATCTCTCTTAATTCTCTTGTCTGAGTTATACCTATTGTCTCATTATTGATTAGGACAAAATCAGGGTTTTTATTATTTATGATGCTTAAGCATATATTGCAATTTCTACAAGGTTTAGATTGATCTGTAGATATACAGTTTAAAGCCATAGTAAACTCTTTAGCCATAGAGACCTTACCAACTCCATTAGGACCTGTGAAGATAAAGAAATGTGGAATTTTCCCTTGTCTAATAGCATTTTCTAGTATTCTTTTTGCCCTTTTTTGTCCAAGAATATCTCTCATACCTTTTCAAATCTGTCGACATTAATAACAAAGACTGTAGCTCCACCTATCTGAACCTTTATAGGATAGGGGATAAATCCTCCCATAGATTCTACCATTCCAGGTGGAGTAGGGCTCATAAGTTTTTCTCTGGATTTACAGGTACTTCTTACTATACCTAATACATCATCTACAAGCTCATCATCTACCCCAACTAGTATAGTTGCATTGCCCTCTCTTAAGAACCCTCCTGTGCTAGCTAGTTTAGTTGCTCCAAATCCTTTCTCTACCAGATTAGATATAAGAAGGTCAGCATCACTTGACTGCGTAATGATAAGAATTAGCTTCATCATACACCTCCTATACTATATTTAGATTTACCTTTTCTACCCCCTCTTTTAGAGAGAGCAGGAAGAGTGATCCTAATATACGCTTTTTATGTGGGGAAACCTTACAAGAGATAGCTACTTTTACAGTAGAAGAGTCAAATGATTGAACTCCTTCTATTGTTGGTTCTTCTATTATATATTCTCTATTCCTTTCACTTATCTTTTCTTTAACATACCTTAGAACCTCTTCTATCCTTTCTAAGGATTCCTTGCTGTTTACGTTTATTATATATGATAACTTTGCCCACTTGTCAGTTAAGTTAGCCACCTGTGAGATCGAGCTATTCGGAATTATATATAGAGCTCCGGAATCATCCCTAATTCTAGTAACCCTTAAAGTTAAATCTTCCACCACTCCTTGGATTGCCCCTATTCTTACTTCATCACCAATATCGTACTGATTTTCTAATATTATGAAAAATCCATTTATCATATCCCTAATTAGATTTTGAGATGCAAAACTTATAGCTAATCCCAATATCCCTGCTCCTGCTATAAAGGGGCTAGGGTCTATACTTAATACCCTTAATATCCATACTACCGCGGATATACCTATAATAACCCTTATAACCCAGGTAATTAAGGACCCAAGAGTAATAATGCGCTGTTTATTGCCCTTATACCTGATTCTATCTATCCTCGAAATTATACTATTTCCTATCAGATTAGCTAGATACCAAATTGTTACTGCCCCAAGTATTATTGACAACAGCTTTATTAGAACCCAAACATTCATCTTATAAGAGTCCTAATCCTTTCCCATACTTCTTCTACGATTCCTTGAGGTTCTTTTGTTGCATCTACCACTAAGTACCTCTCTTTATAGATCTCTGCCAGTTTTAGATATCCACACCTTACTCTTTTCTGTAAATTTAATCCTTCTAGCTCTATCCTATCTTTTTTCTTGTTCTTGAGTCTCTCCATACATATATTGGGGTCTATATCTAATAGAATAGTTAAATCTGGATATAGATCCATAATTGCAGGTCTATTTACCTCGTATATAAATGATAATGGTACCCCCTTGCCATATCCCTGGTAGGCAAGAGAAGAATCGAGGTATCTCTCAGAGATAATTATCTTGCTACTACTTAGCGCTGGAAGAATAACTTCTCTTACAAGGGTTGCTCTACTTGAGGCATAAAGGTAGACTTCTTCTATAGGAGATATAGAACATCTAGGATCTAGCAAAAGAGTCCTTATCTTTTCCCCAATAGGGGTTCCCCCTGGTTCTCTGACTACTATAAAATCTAAACTTTTTTCTATTAACTTTTCCTTTAATAGAGAGATTACAGTGCTTTTGCCACTACCGTCTATTCCTTCTAAAGTAATAAAGGGCATTATGGTAATATCCTTACTCTCCTATAGGGTTCTTCTCCTACACTCTCAGAGCGGAAGTTATACCTCTCTATAATTTGATGTTGCAGTCTTCTAATCCTAGCATTCTGGGGTGCAAGCTCTACTGGCTCTAATGTTTCTAACACTTTTTTTATTCCCTCATCTATCTCTTCTAGGATCTTATTATACTCAGACTCCTCTTGTTCTTCTCCGTTAAAATATCCCCTAAGGAAATTTTTCATCTGTACAAGAGTATTACTCTTTATACTATGTATAGGTATATTACTGTGGGCTTTTGCTAGCAGTTTAGTACCTTCCCTCTTTTCATGTGAGGTTAGGGTAAGTATAAAATCTGCCTCGTCAAGTTTTTTAGTAATAAGAACAGGAATATCTAGTTCTCTTATTGCTTTTTCTAACCTATTTCTACTTATACCAAATGGATATACTCTAGTATATCTCTTTGAAGTTTGAAGTCCTTCCTCTATCTCTTCTTCGATTGGCATAGAAGCTTCTTCTATTACCTCATATCCATAATCTCTTCGGCTTCTAATCTCTGGTTTAGGAGAATAACCTCTTAACATATAGTCTATTACCTGAGCTACATCATGATGGATGGCTAGAGTATCCCGGTCTCTTATCTCTATAACTATGTCAAATGTGGGAGGGGCTTTCCTCTCTAATACAGTTTTTTGAGTCCCTCTCTTCTTTGCCTCTTCGTCACTTAGAGTTACCGCTTGTATACCTCCAACAAGGTCAGATAGCGTTGGATTTAAGAGTATATTCTCGAGATTTATCCCATGAGCTGTCCCTATGAGTTGAACCCCTCTCTCTGCTATAGTTCTAGCAGCCTTAGCCTCTAATTCTGTTCCTATCTCATCTATAACTATGACTTCAGGCATATGGTTTTCTACCGCTTCAATCATAACATCATGCTGTCTCTCTGGAGAGGATACTTGCATCCTTCTTGCCCTCCCTATAGCTGGATGTGGAATATCACCATCCCCTCCAATTTCGTTAGATGTATCTACGACTACAACCCTCTTTTTAAACTCATCGCTTAAGATTCTTGCTATTTCTCTAAGCATGGTAGTCTTACCGACGCCAGGCTTTCCTAATAGGAGAATACTTTTACCTGTCTCTATGACATCTCTTATAATATCTACCGTTCCGTAGACTGCTCTTCCAACTCTTAATGTAAGTCCTATTATATTTCCCTTTCTATTTCTTATGCAGGAAATTCTATGGAGAGTTTTAGGTATCCCTGCTCTGTTATTACCATCGAAACTACCAACCTTTGAGACAATATAGTTAATGTCTTCAATAGTTACAGGCTCATTAGAAAGTAATATCCCTCCACTAGGGAACCTAGCCTCTGGTTCCCTACCTAGGTCTACTACTATCTCTATTAAATCTTCCAGCCCTTCCATATTAGAGATCTCTTCTTTGAGGAAAGGAGGAAGTATACTTAATAGTTCCTCTAGATTATCTGTTACTTGAATTCTTGGATTCATTTTGTCCCTTCTACCTCTTTTACAAAAAGTTATTTTCAATATCAATTATATCATAAGTTATCTGATATACATAGAACCTATAGCCTCTCCTGCCTCTTTTATAAGTGATTCGTCTGCTACCAAGGCTACCCTTATAAATCCTTCTCCATGTTTACCAAAACTATCTCCAGGGGAAACAACTATATTCTTCTCTTCTAGAAGTTTATTAGAGAATTCTTGGGAGGTATACCCTTCTGGAATTCTTAACCATACGTACATTGTTCCCTTAGGGACCTTCGGATAGACGCCATATTTATTTAGTGTACTGATAAATATATCCCTTCTGCGCTTATAAGTTTCTACCGTTTTCCTTACTTCATCCAATGGTCCATTAAGGGCAGAGATACAGGCATACTGTATTGCTTCAAATATCCCATAATCGATATAACTTTTAATTTGAGCTAATTTTGAAATGATCTCCTGATTTCCTACCACATAACCTGTTCTCCAGCCAGCCATATTAAAGGTCTTAGAGAAAGAGTTAAATTCTACAGCTCTCTCTTTAGCTCCGTCTATTTCTAATAGGCTAGGTGCCTTGTATCCATCAAAACATATCTCTGAATAAGCTAAGTCACTAACTACTATAAAGTCATATTTTTCTGCTAAGTCTAATATGTTTTTATAGAAGTCTTTATCTACAATGCTTGTAGTTGGATTATGAGGAAAGCTTATTATCATAAGCTTTGTCTTGTTGAGTATACCGCTTGGTATCTCAGAAAGATCTGGTATAAAATCATTCTTCTCTCTAAGGGGCAAAAAGAATACCTGCCCCCCAGCTATAAATGTACCATTATAGTGGGCAGGATAAGAAGGATTTGTGGTAATGGTAAAATCTCCAGGGTCTATATAAGCTAATGCTAGATGTGATATCCCCTCTTTAGAGCCTATTAAAGGAAAAACCTCTCTTTCTGGATCTATGTCTACGTTAAATCTATTCTTATACCATAATGCTATACTCTCTCTTAACTTTGGTAGCCCTTTACTATTTGGATATCTATGCGTTTCGCTATGGTTACTAACCGCTTCTATCAGCGTATCTACTATGTGTTTTGGTGTAGGTAAGTCGGGACTTCCCATTCCTAGGTCTATTATCTTTTTCCCTTCAGCCTTTAGTTTTAGTTTCTTTGCATCTTGTATAGAAAAAACATAAGGTGCTAATTGATTAAACCTTTTTGAAGGATTTTTGGGCATAACTTAACTCCTCTCCTTTTCTCTTTAATTTTTGTATCTTACTTATCGCATATAAAGAGTTTCTATATATATAACAATGTCTTAAATCTCTGTCAAGGAGGTTCTGTTAGAATTATTGAGTCTAGGTTGAATACATCTCTATGTTGTTTTACTATATAGATAGGGTTATGAAAAATTATCAAGGGATATTTCAGAGTTATATAGAATCGATCTCTAAGTTAAGTGGTATGGAGATATGTATATATGACCTTAATTATTTTACCTATAAAATTAATGAGCTTTACATAAATTGGAGCTTCAGATCTCATAATTCTCCGCTATGTATGCTGACTAAACTTTCAAATGAAAGACATAAAGATTGTGTAAGATTAGAGCATAATCGTCTGTTAGATGCATTTAAGAGTGGAGGTAGTCTCATTAGTGAACCCTGTCACAGTGGTTTAGTTGATATAGTAGTTCCTATAGCTTATGGGAACCGCTTGATAGGTGGTATATTCTTAGGGCAGGTATTTATAGATGACTATCCTGAGCCTTCCATATATGAAAGGTATTTTAAAAGTTATAACGATGTAGATATTGAAGATATCTTTAGAGTAGTAAAAGATATTCCTATTAAGTCTTATAGTGAGCTACTTTACTGGAAGGATATATGTAGACTGCTTGCTTCTTATATAGAGGAAAAGATAAGCCTTCTTGAACTTGTAAAACAGAGAGATGGAGAGACTTACTATATTTCTATTATAGATGATATTCTACCAACCCTCTCTGAGCCAATACAAAAAGCGGTAAATATTATAAAGAATAGAGTTACAAGGGGGATAACTTTACAGCAGGTAGCATCTACTGTAGGGTATAGCCTGTCTCAGTTTAGTAGAAGATTTAAACAAGAAACAGGAATGACTTTTTCTCAGTGTCTTAAAATGTTAAAGATAGAATTGTCTCAATATCTTCTTAAAGAATCCGGCAAGAGTATATATGAAATTGCCTTTGAAGTTGGTTATAGCGATGTTCCTTCTTTTTTAAGAGCCTTTAAAGATGTAACTGGAATGACCCCTAAGGAGTGGATAAGACATCATGTTCCTATAAGGGCATATAGAGAAAATACCTTTTAGTAGCATATAAAGTTAGTTTTTTAGCAAGGTCTGTTATTGAGTTGTACGTATCAATAAGATAATCTATTATTAAAATAAACTTAAATAAGAAGAGGAGGTGTCCTTGATGTATAGAATTTTTAGATTTGTCATTTTGTCTCTTATCATTTTCACTTTACTTGTTGGAGTAATTCCAACAGTATTTGCTCAGAAAGAGTCACAGGGTGTAAGGGTTTATAACAGCCCGACTGAATATCAGAAAGCTACTGGGAAGAGGATAGCTAAATATAGCGAATCACCTATATTAGCTGAGTTGGTTAAGGGTAAGAAGCTCCCACCAGTAGAGGAGAGGCTTCCTAAAAATCCAGTAGTAGTAGAGCCGTTAGAAGAGATCGGACAGTATGGAGGAACATGCTATATAGCGGTAACTGGAAGGCATTATGCGCTTCTTTCTTACCTTGGTGGTCGTATAGCCGATATGGACCTCTTTCAATACGACTTTAGTGGCACTAGATTACTTCCAAATTTAGTTGATAGATGGAAAGTTTCTAGGGATGCTAAGACCTATACCATCCATTTTAGAGAAGGTTTAAAGTGGTCTGATGGGGAACCATTTACTACCGACGATATTATGTTTTGGTATAAGGAAATTTTAACCAATAAAGAACTTAGTCCAACACTTCCTGGTTGGATGAGAATGGGAGATAAGGTGGTAGAGATAAATCAAATCGACAAGTACACTATAGAGTTTAAGCTACCGAACCCAAATGGTGTGTTCTTATACAATATTCAAGGTTCTTTTCCTCTTTTACCCAAACACTATCTAAAGCAATTTCATCCAAATTATACTCCTATTGATAAATTAACTGATATGGCTAAGAAGGCAGGATTTGAGGCTTGGCATCAATACTTCTGGGATAGGGCTAATGGTACCTATTATACAAATCCAGAGTGTCCAGTACTTAGAATGTGGAAGGTTGTATCTATCACTCCTAGCAGAGTTGTTGCAGAGAGGAATCCTTACTATTGGAAGGTAGATATCGAAGGTAATCAGTTACCCTATATAGACAAGATAGTAATTGATATAGTGTCTAATGCTGAAGTAGTAAAGATGAAAGCTATGTCTGGAGAACTTACCCTTCAAACATTCCACCTTTCTCTAGCTGATTATCCGCTGCTAAAGGAGGGGGAGAAGAAGGGTGGATATAGGGTGATGCTATGGCCCTCTACCGGTGCTGATGCGGTTCTTATGGTGAACCATACCTACAATGAAGACCCTGTAATAGCTAAACTTTTAATTGATCCGAGGTTCAAGAGAGCTCTTTCTCTTGCAATAAACAGAGATGAGATTAATCAACTATATGCTTTAGGTCTTGCTAGGGCAACGCAGTACTCTCCGTCTACTGCTGATCCAGTATACGAGAAGAGATATTCAGAAGCATATTCAAGGTTTGATCCAGCTTCAGCAAATAAGTTGTTAGACTCTATGGGTTTAACTAAGAGAGATAGGGATGGTTTCAGACTAAGACCAGATGGTAAGAGACTTACTCTATCTGTCTTAGTAGCTACAGATTGGCCTATGCATTCAGATATATGCGAGATGTTGAGAAAATATTGGAAAGATATTGGCATAGATTTAATAATTCAGCCGACAAGCTTTGAATTAAGAAGCCAGAGAGTGGCTGCTAATGCCCATCAAATTGTTATTTGGAAGATAGATGTCTTGTTCTATCCCCACTATATAAACCTAGCTCGTGGTGCTATGAGTGCTTTTAGCGAGGGTCCAGATGCGGTTGGACCTCTATGGAGAGATTGGGAGCTTTCTAGTGGTAAGAGTGGAGTAAAACCTCCAGATGATTGGTTTAAAGTCAAGGAATACTTAGAGAAAGCTGCTGCTTCTCCTAGTGAGAGAGAAAGAGTTCTCTATGCGAAAAAGATGTGGGATTTATATATCAAAAATCTTTGGAGTATTGGCGTTTTACAGCAGTTGCCTATACCTGTAGTAGTGAAGGATAACCTTAGAAATGTCCCTAATAATCTACCTAATAGCTGGACTATAAGAACCCCAGTTAACGGAGCTGTAGAACAGTTCTTTATAAAGCAATAATAAAGTTAAGGGTGACAAGTGTTGGTATCTGCTCTTGTCACCCTAGTTTTTTATAAATAGAGCGTAAGATGAAAACACTTTCTAGCAAAGAGAGATTAAGTAGGCTATTTGAAAAGAAAGATATAGATAGAGTTCCTATTTGGTTGCTTTTTCCCTACCATCCAATAGGATGTTATGTTGATGTCTATAAAATTTCTTGCTATAGACCTGTTTTAGATGCTGTTGAAAGATATGGGGTAGATATACTTGATAGGAGAAACTTTTATACTGGTTTTTGTTTCTCAGTTTCTCCTGAAATAAAAAGGGCTAAAGAGATAATAGAAGGAGAAAATGAAATAATTGTGAAAGAGAGAATTTTTTATAGAGATATAAGCCTAGAGCAGGAAAGAGTAATAAAAGGGGGAAGAAGTAAGATTACAGAGCCATTTGTTAAGGATATAGAAGATCTTGATAAGATTTTGAGGTTTCCATATGAGCCACCTAGGCCTGATGTAAATGTCTTTTTTAAAGAGAAAGAAGAATTGGGAGATAGGGGACTAATGATGGTGGATATAGGTGACCCTTTAGGAGTTCTATTTCACCTATGTTCTATAGAAGATTTTTGTATATGGTCTTTAGAGGAGAGAGAAAGACTTATTAATTTCTTAGATGTGATTTATGAGAGAGTTTTAGATATGTATAGATATCTTTTGGAGAATAATGTTGGACCTGTCTACTTTATAGTTGGGGCAGAGTTTGCAGGACCACCAATCGTTTCTCCAACTTACTTTAGCGAGCTTTGTGCTAGGTATGTAAAGGGGATTGTTGACTTAATAAGAAGTTATGGTATGTGGTCTATTGTTCATTACCATGGAAACCTGAAGAAAGTACTAGAGGGAATAAAGTATATAAATCCTGATGGCTTACATACTGTAGAGGCTCCACCAGTCGGAGACTGTACGCTACTTGAAGCTAGAAAAGCCTTAGGAGATATGATACTTATAGGTAACATACAATATGATGACCTTGCTAGCCTAGATGAATCTGAAGTTAGAGAGTTAACAAAGGAGATTTTGAAAGAGGGTATGACAGGTAGGTTTATACTTTCTCCTACCGCAGGACCATATCAGGAGTCTATAAGTGAGAAGATGCAGAAAAATTATATTGCCTTTATTGAAACTGGTATAGATTATGGAAGATTTTGATGGAGGTCAACCTATGTATGATTATGATGTTATTGTTATTGGCGGTGGCATAGCGGGTATCTGTGCAAGTATAAGTTCAGCAAGACTTGGGTGTAGGGTTGCTTTAGTTCATAATCGCCCAGTTTTGGGTGGAAACTTTAGCAGTGAGATAAGGGTCCATATATGTGGTGCTGCTGGTGGTGGACATATGTTTGCTAGAGAATCTGGTATTATAGACGAGATAGTTACAGAGACCAGATTCAGTAGTATATTTGGTAGAAATGTATGGCTTGAAGCTAGCCAAGATATAGTTCTTTTAGACCTTGTTAAGAGAGAACCTAATATAGACCTCTATCTAGAGACAGAAGCAAAAGAAGCTATTATGGAGAATTCTTCTAGAATAAGGGCTATTAGAGTAGAGAATCAGAGAGGTTCCTTTACCCTTTCTGCCCCTATCTTTATAGATTGTAGTGGAGATGGGATTATAGCTTACAGTGCTGGTGCAGAATATAGAATAGGTAGAGAAGGGAAAGATGAGTTTAATGAATCTTTAGCTCCTGAAAAACCTGATAAATATACTTTGGGTAGCTCACTTTTATTTACCACTAAAAAACTTAGCCATCCAGTAAAATTTACTCCTCCAGAATGGGCTTATAGATTTGAAGAGAAGGATCTAAACTATCGTAGTCATTCTCCTAATGAGGTGAACTATTGGTGGATAGAATATGGAGGAATGTTGGATACTATAAGAGACAATGACAAAATCAAAGAAGAGCTTACAAAGATTCTATTCGGTGTTTGGGACCATATAAAGAATAGGGGAAATCATGGAGCAGATAATTACATATTAGACTGGATTGGACAAGTTGTTGGTAAGAGGGAATCTAGAAGATTTATGGGAGATTACATATTAACTCAGAAAGATGTGGAAGAAGGTACTTTATTTGATGATAGGGTAGCCTATGGAGGCTGGCCTATAGATTTACATCCTTCTAAAGGTATATTTGATCCAGGTCCTCCCTGTGAGCAACATAGATTGAGAGACATATATAGTATCCCGTTTAGATGTCTGTATTCTAAAAATATAGAGAATCTGATGTTTGCAGGTAGAAATATAAGTGCAACTCATGTTGCTTTAGGTTCTGCTAGAGTTCAGGGAACTTGTGGTGTTTTAGGTCAAGTTGTAGGCACCGCTAGCTATCTCTGTATGAAGTATGGAGTAACGCCTAGAGAAATTTATAATAGTCATATAAAAGAGTTACAACAACTCCTTCTAAGAGAAGATTGTTATATAATTGGTATTAAGAATGAAGATGAAAGTGATATAGCAAAAAATAGTCAAATTACTGCAAGTAGCTCTAAGTCTTTAGGAATCGATGAGTTTAAATTTCTTTCTCCAGTTTCTTTTCCTGTTGGGCAATCTTTTATATTGACTTCTTCTAAGTTAAATTCTTTATCACTTTATCTTTCGTTAGAAAAAGAGACACAGATTACACTTTCTGTATATAAAGTAGGTTCTCTCAGGGACACAGGTTTAAATAATCTTTTGGCTACTTCTACATTAGTTAAAGAAGAAGCTTTTGAGGGTTGGATGGATTTTTACATAGGTAAAGAGGTAGATCCAGGCTTTTATCTTTTTAAACTTGAAGGTAATAAAAATTTTTATATAGGTTTTAATCCGCGTTCTTTCCCCGGAGTCCAAAGGATAGATTTCTCTTCAGAGTTTAAGATAGCTCATGGGGTTTATGCCTTTAGGGTAACTCCTCCTTCTTATCCTTATCCTCCAGAAAATATAATTAACGGTATATCTAGACCAACATATTATAGCTCAAACCTTTGGATATCGGATAAGGGGTTCCCTCAAAACATAGATATTACTTTCCCTGAGAGGACTATGATAAATACTATATATCTTACCTTTGATACCTATCTGGATTGTCCAGAGCATTTAAGAGAAATTCCAGAGCCTGAATGTGTTAGAGATTACGTAATCTACTATAAGATTGATGGGGAAAAGAGAAGACTTATAGAAGTACTGGGTAACCATTTTAGAAGAAGAAAACATAGATTCGAAGACATAGAGTGTGATGGAATATCTATAGAGATTCTATCAACAAATGGAGACCCCTATGCCAGAATATTCGAGGTAAGGATATACAGATTCTAGTATATCCTTACCTCTTTTCCCTCTTCTATAGACTTATGTATACCCGCTACTATCCTAGTAACTTCTAAACCATCCTCTAGACTAGCTATTACTGGTTTATTGTTCTCTATAGCATCTATAAATGAGTCTAGCATCCATATAGGTGCCCCTGTAAGTCTATTGTGTATATCCGCCCATAGTGTAGGCATTCCGGCAAAGTAATACTTTTCGCTTGCATTTGTTATTACAGAGTTGGTAAAGTCTATATTGGAGTAACCCTTTTCTCCGTAGATCTCGAATTTGAACTGGGCAATGAATGGTATACTCTCCGGAAGTATCCACGAAGAGAATATATGGGCTATACTTCCATCTTCAAATCTTAGGCTGGCATCAATCATATCATATGTATCTATGCCTTTTTTCTTTAATACATTCTTTATCCCCCTGGCATCTACAGACTTTACCTTCTTTTCAGTCAACCAAAGCGCCATATCTACACAGTGACTCATTAAAAACCAACCGGGGGAAGATCTACTTGCCCAGCTTATCATCTGTGTTGGGACATAGATAGAGTCATTTAACGTTATTCTCATGCCATAGATATCTCCAAACTCTCCACTATTTATCGATTCTCTGACCATAACAAATGGAGCATTCCACCTATTCTCAAACGCTACCTGAGCCTTTATATTCTTTTCTTTAGCCCTTTCTACTATCTCTTCCGCCTCTTTTATATCCATTGTTAACGGTTTTTCAACCATTATATGAAACCCCTTCTCTATGGCTAATAAGGCGGGTTCGGTATGTGCAAAATCAGGGGTTGCTATTATAACTGCATCTAAATCCTTCTCTAAGAGTTCTTTATAATCTTGAGTTCCTTTGACATCAAAAAATTCTTCTGCTTCCTTAAGATTCTTAGGATTAATCTCAGCAAAACCTACCAACTGAGCATTAGGATTCTGTAAAATTGCTCTTCCATATAATCTGCCCCTTATACCCATACCAATAATTCCAACTCGAACCATAATCACCACCTCATTTTTGGAAGATTTTACAAATATTATACATCTTACCTATATTTTGAACCTTGTCCAGTACATATCTGAAAGTATCATATGTTTCATAACTACCTCTTTTACCTCCTGATTTGCTACATATTTCTCTTTTGTTTCAAAGGTATAGATTACCTGAATAAGTAGCTCATTTTCTCCTGAAGTAAGATCCCCCTTGGCAAATGCCTCTAACTCATCTAATTTTATTGTTATTATAGGCCGTTTATTAGGCTCAATTGTGACAGGAGCTTCGATATGTTCTAAGAATCGCCATTTTATCTTGTTACTAGGTCTTATATAAACTCTTACAGCATATCTGTTAGACCAGGCATAATATCTAAGGTCCGCATTAGGTGGAATATCTTTAAGACCTTTAGAAATATCAAACCATGTAATTTGAGGACTCCTTAATGCTATGGATATATTAATTGGAGCATTACCTTTGATGCTAATATCGTCTATAGAAATAGGGGTAGCACCATAGGGCGGTTTTGGATCATCCTTCCCAAAATAAAGTAAATATACATCTGGGGATGCGGTAAAGTAGAAGGGCCAGGAGATATCAGAAGACGATGCCTCTGAGGAAAATATAAAACTATCTGTCACCTCTAAATCATCCTTTGAAAATCTTGTAATTCCAAGTAACTCAACTTTAATCTTCCCTTTCCCTACCTTCTTAGGTTTTTCAAACCATACCCTATAACTATCCATATACCCTATAGTTATGTTGAAGATTCTAAGAGGTTCATTATTGAAATATACCTTAATGGTTGAGATTTCATCAATAAGGTTTAGTTTTACATAGCTTTTTACGTCAATATACATAAGGTCTTGTTCTAGCCTTGGATATTCTCTTTTTACTCCAGCAGGCTTTAATATAGAAACCTTCTTAGGATAAAATGCTCCTAGATCAAATACTTCGTTAAAGGATAATGATGTAACAAATATGTTATTCTGTCTATTTCCGTCAGAGAATAAGTGGTAGTAAGTAGTGTTTGTTTTTTTATCTATCTCTTCATCGAAACTGATAATAATATCAAAGTCTCCAATAGTATCTATATCTGGTAATGGATATCTACTTATAAATGACAACTCAATTTGATTTCCTGGTCCAAATGTATATTCGCTTATTGAGGATTTACCAACAGATTCCATCTGTAGATAAAAGTATTTACCATCCTTTTTCCTAACCATCTTTATCTGTACTAGAGACTCGTTTAATTTTTTATTATCGCCATATAGGATAGGATAGGCATCGCCTATATTCTTTATAGAAACCGAAACCTTGAGTTTTCTCTTATAATAAGGATTACTGTCATAACCTAAGAACTCTACCTTTGCATCTTTAATTGCAAGGTCTGCTATTTGGGGCTTCCAGAAGAAATTATCCTCATAGAAAAATCTAGAGTATTCCTGCCCTTCTTCTCCTTTGATATATACATTTACTCTTATCTTGTTTGATGCATTAATAGTTAGCCTTTCTTCATCTATCTTATTAAGGACCTCTTCTTTAGAAGTTTTATATACTAGATTTATACTTTGTCCAGGCATAATAGAGGGATTTCCTGAAGGACTTTCCAATATCAGTTTGGGAATCCAATCTTTATTAGAGCTACTGAAGATAATTACTTCTACCTTGTAATTTTCTAGAGTCATAGTTTTTTCACTATTGTTTTTTAGACATATAGTAAATCTTATAGGAATTTCATTGGATACAACTACTTTTTCTACCCTAACCTTATAAGGTAGTTGAATAGAGGGATTTAGCAATTTTGGTTCTACTAAGATCTGAGCAAGGACCAATTTAAAATTGGTAAGGAGAATAAATAGAATTAAAAAATTTACTATTCTTTTAATCATATGAGTAATTCCTCCAGACATAAAAGTTTTTATCTGTTAAGTAAAATATTCCTCCCTTTATAACTATTTAAGACTCTAGAGACATTATACCGTAAATTCATATAGTCCTCAAGATTTCTGGGGAGTTTGGTATATATCTAAAAAGTATGTTTTAAACTTTTATGTTATAATTAGAATTAGATTTTAATTTGTCCCGAGGTTTTGTGTATGTCTAGTGTAAGATTAGAGAATGTCACTAAAGTCTTTAGGTCAGATGTGGGCCCCTTTAGAGGAAAAAGATTTATAAAATTAGAAAGTGGAAGCCTTTTATCTACCGATGCTCCTGTGACTGCTCTAGATGAAGTTAGTATCGAGGTGCCTCAGGGGGAGGTTTTGTCTGTTCTAGGACCATCTGGCTGTGGAAAAAGTACCCTCTTAAGGGTGATCGCTGGTTTAATAGAGCCGGACTCTGGTCATGTATACTTTGATAATAAATGCGTTGATGGAATGTCTCCTAGGAATAGAAGAGTCGGTTTTGTCTTTCAGAATTATGCCCTTTATCCCCATATGACTTCAAAGGGGAACATCATCTTTAATCTTTTACTAAGGAGATTCCCTGATAGAGAGATCGAAGAGAGGGTAAGATACACATCAAATGTCTTAGGAGTTGGATTTGATGCTTTGCTTTCTAGAAGGCCTGGAACCCTATCTAGCGGACAGAAACAGAGAGTTGCCTTGGGAAGATGTATAATAAGGAACCCTTCTGTATTCCTCTTAGACGAACCATTATCTGACCTTGATGCAAAGCTTAGAGAGACTACTAGGATAGAGCTAAAGAGACTATTGAGGCATTTTGGCATAACTACTGTATATGTCACACACGACCAAAAAGAAGCTATATCTCTAGGGCATAGATTAGCTATAATGAGGCAAGGAAAGATTATACAGCAAGGGACTTTTGAACAGATTTATAATAATCCCTACAATGTATTTGTAGCTAGTTTTTTAGGTTCTCCACCTTTGAGCCTTATAAAAGGGGAAGTAGTTGATAATATATTTTACGGAGGGGGTATAAGATTCCCTACAAAAGGTCTATTGGGTGAGGTTATAGGAGGCGTAAAGGCTGAGGATATAATAGAAGGGGGTGATTTTAGAGGTATAGTAGAGGTTAGCGAACCAAACCCTTCTGAAAAGTCTCAGGTAGTTACTGTTAGGATTAAAGGAGATGTTCGAATTAAACTGAGAAGAAATTTAGATTATATATTAGAAGCAGGCGATATAGTTAGTTTCTCTGTAAAAAGAATGTATTTCTTTGATCCTATCACAGAACTACTTATAAAGGTTATGGAGAATAAGGAGGTGTTAACAAATGAGTATAGTGCGTAGACAGATAAGGGAGACAACAGAACATCTTGATGACCCTTATATAGATGGTGTTGAGTATCATGATCCAAACGTATGCCCTTCTTGTGGAGTCGTTTATAATAGAAAACAATGGCAGTTTATAGACATAAAACAGATAAAAATTGATAAAGATGATTATATTGGAAATGCTAAATGCCCAGCATGTAGGAAGATAGAAGACCATTACCCGATGGGTTTAGTTGAGCTTTCTGGTAAGTTTATAGATGGCCATAAAGAGGATATATTAAATCTTATAAGGAATGAAGAAATGAGAGAGAAAGAGAAGAATCCTCTAGGGAGGATTATGAGTATTGGAGATAGGGATGGTAAGATATATATAGAAACAACAAATGAAGCCCTTGCATTAAGAATAGGCAGGGCTATATTTAAAGCCTTTAAGGGTGATATTGAGTATAAATTTAGCGAAACACAAAAGTTGGTTCGCGTTCTTTGGAGGAGGGACTAAATTTTATGGCTAATTGGAGGCCTATTAACTTTTCTGACGACTTTTGGAGGATAGATAGAGAAGTTCAGCAATTTATGGAATGTGTATTTGGCTCTTATTCTTGGAAGCCTTCAGTTGATGTATATGAGACAGACAAAGAGATCGTTGTTTTGGTAGAAATAGCTGGAGTTAATAAGGAGGACGTAGAAGTCTTTATTCAGGGGAATATAGTCACTGTGAGAGGAAACAGAAAAGAGCCAGACATAAATAGAAAAGAGGCTTACTATCAGATGGAGATAAATTATGGAACTTTTGAGAGGGTGATTCCTCTACCTACTTTTGTTAAAGAGGAAGAAGCTAAGGCTTCTTTCCAGAATGGTATACTGAAGATTGTCTTTCCTAAGACAACAAGAATCACTAATATACCAATAGAGGAGGGAAATGTATGAGTGATGAAGTTAAGATACCAGATGTCCTTCCTATTCTTCCATTAAGAGAGACAGTCATCTTTCCTGCTATGGTCGCTCCTATAGTAGTTGGAAGAGAGCGATCTATAAAGCTCATAGATGATGTGGCTGTAGGTAGTAAGATATTTGGGGTGGTCACTCAAAAGGACCCTCAGATAGACGAACCCAATCCTGATCAAGTTTATAATATTGGAACAGCTTGTGCTATTATACGAATGCTAAAATTCCCAGATGGAACAACGAGGCTTCTTGTTCAGGGGATATCAAGGATAAGGATAAATCAGTTTATTGAGACTGAACCTTACTTTAAGGCAAATGTGGAACCCATTCAAGAGGTCTATGAGCTTACCATAGAAATACAGGGGCTTATGAGAAATGCCTTGGACCTTTTCCAGAAAGTTGTCTCTATGGCTCCATATCTCTCTGAAGAAGCATATATAACCGCTATGAATATAAATGAGCCAAATAGGTTGGCAGATTTTATAGCGGCAAATCTTAATATTTCTACCGCCCAGAAACAAGAAGTATTAGAAACTATTGATGTAAAGGAAAGACTCCAGAAGGTTACTTATTTTCTAAATTCTGAGATGCAGATATTAGAGGTAGGAAGACAGATACAAAGCGAGATAAAGACTGAAATGGATAAGAGACAAAGAGAGTACATTCTTAGAGAACAACTTAAGGCTATACAGAAGGAGTTAGGCGAGTTAGATCAGCAGACAAAGGAGATAAACGAGTTACGTGAAAAGATAGAAAAGGCAGGCATGCCTGAGGAAGTAAGGAAAGAAGCAGAGAGAGAATTGGATAGGCTTTCTCAGATGATGCCTGGGGCAGCAGAGTACACAGTGAGTAGAACATACTTAGATTGGTTAATAAATCTTCCCTGGTCCAAGTCTACTGAGGATAATCTGGATATAGAAAGGGCGAGACAGATCCTTGATGAAGACCACTATGACCTAGAAAAGGTCAAGAATCGTATTCTTGAATTCCTATCGGTGAGAAAACTTAAGTCGGATACTCATGGACCCATCCTCTGTTTTGTTGGTCCTCCTGGGGTTGGGAAAACCTCTTTAGGTATGTCTATAGCTAGGGCGATGGGTAGAGAATTCGTTAGAGTGTCTCTAGGTGGAGTTAGGGACGAGGCTGAGATAAGGGGTCATAGAAGAACCTATGTTGGAGCACTTCCTGGAAGGATAATTCAAGGAATAAGGAAGGCAGGGACGAATAATCCTGTCTTTATGCTTGATGAAATAGATAAGCTCGGATTAGATTTTAGGGGAGATCCTGCAGCAGCCCTTTTAGAAGTTTTAGATCCTCAGCAGAATAGTAAATTTGTTGATCATTATCTTGATGTTCCTTTTGACCTTTCTAAGGTATTCTTTATAACTACCGCTAATATGCTAGATACTATTCCTCCAGCTTTATTAGATAGGATGGAGGTTATTACTATCCCAGGATACACTGAGTATGAGAAGTTAGAGATTGCTAAAAAGTATCTTATTCCTAGGCAGATATCAGAAAATGGATTGAAACCAGAAATGATTAACTTTGAGGAATCGGCTATTAAGAAGATAATAAGGGAGTATACGCGAGAAGCTGGGGTTAGAAACTTAGAGAGAGAAATCGGCTCTGTTTTAAGAAAGATAGCTCAGAAGGTAGCACAGGGAGAGACAGGACCTTTTACAATTACAGAGGCTGATGTGGAAAAATACCTAGGTATACCGAGATATAGATTCGGACTTGCTGGTGAAAAAGATGAAATTGGTGTAGCAACTGGTCTTGCTTGGACAGAATCTGGTGGAGATATATTATTTATCGAAGTAGCGCTAGTTCCTGGGAAAGGTAATCTTATACTTACAGGAAAGCTTGGTGAGGTTATGCAAGAATCTGCTAGAGCTGCACTTACCTATGTAAGATCAAAGTCGGAAGAATGGGGAATAGAAAGTAATTTCTTTGATAAGTGGGATATACATATTCATGTTCCTGCTGGAGCTATTCCTAAAGATGGTCCTTCTGCTGGGGTTACCATGGCTACCGCTTTGACCTCTGCAATAAGGAGAATTCCAGTAAGGAAAGATTTAGGTATGACAGGAGAGATAACTATAAGAGGAAAGATTCTACCGGTGGGAGGCATAAGGGAAAAGGTTCTAGCAGCCCATAGAGCAGGATTAAAGACTGTTATGCTTCCTAGAGAGAATGAGAGAGATTTGGAGGAGGTCCCTCAGATAGTGAAGGATGATATAGAATTTATCTTTATAGAACATGCTGATGAGGCAATTAATCAGGCGCTTCTTATACCGGAATTAGTAAAATAAATTAGGAGGTTTTGGATGGATAGATTTAGTAGAGAATCTCTAACATCTGAAGAGCTTAAACGACTTGAAAGATTGGGGGTACTATGTAGAGGGGACATTCTTAAGATGACTACATTAGCAAAACAGGGCCATCCAGGTGGTTCTATGTCTTCTATCGACATATATATAACTCTTTACTCTTTTGCTAATGTTAATCCAAAAGACCCGTATAATCCAAATAGGGATAGAATTGTTATAAGTCATGGCCACACCTCACCTGGAGTTTACTCCGTTTTAGGAAGATTTGGTTTTGTAGACCTTGATAAAGCTATAGCTCATTTTAGACAGGCAGGTAGTATATTTGAAGGACATATAGAAAGGACCGTTCCTGGGGTAGAGTGGACTACTGGAAATCTGGGTCAGGGTCTATCTGCAGGTTGTGGTTTTGCTATAGCTGGAAGGATTAAGGGTTTAGATTTTCACACATTTGTAGTTATGGGTGACGGAGAGCAACAGAAGGGTCAATTGTCAGAGGCAAGGCGTTTTGCAGTAAAGTATAATCTTCCCATAACAGCAATTATAGATAATAATGGATTGCAGATAAGTGGTACTAATAAGTCTGTTATGCCTCAGGATATAAAGGCTAACTATCTCTCTGATGGGTGGGAAGTTCTTGAGATAGATGGGCATAACTATCAAGAGATATACCAGGCTATAAGGTATAGTTTGAGAAAGAAAAAACCTGTTGCCATTATTGCTCATACGGTGATGGGAAAGGGTGTCTCTTTTATGGAGAATAAAGAGGTTTATCATGGTAAGGCTCTTACTATGGATGAGTATAAAAAAGCTATGGTGGAGCTTGGACTTGATGATGATTTAGATGAATATAAGAGGATGAGAGATACCTTTGAACCAGAGCCACATAAATTCCCCCCTAATGAGCCTATAGATATAGATACAGGTTCCCCATTTATCTATAAGCCTGGAGACAAGGTTGATAACAGAAGCGCTTTTGGTAATGCCTTAAAAGACCTAGGAGAGAGGAATAATGATGGTAAACATACTCCAATTGTAGTTTTTGACTGTGATCTTGCGAGTTCTGTAAAGACCGATGGCTTTAGTAAAGTTTGCCCAAGTTATTTCTTCCAGGTTGGCATACAGGAGCATAATGCTGCCACTATCGCAGGAGCAGTTTCTACACAAGGAGTTATAAGTTTTTTTGCTGATTTTGGGGTTTTTGGTGTTGATGAGACCTATAACCAGCATAGGCTTAATAGTATAAATAACACCAACTTAAAACTTATTACTACGCACTGTGGCTTAGATGTTGGTTCGGATGGAAAGACCCATCAGTGTATAGATTATGTAGGGGTTATGAGAAATCTTTTTGATTTTAAGGTTATAGTCCCGGCAGACCCTAACCAGACAGATATAGTTACAAGATACGTAGCTAAGACAGAGGGTAACTTCTTAATCGCAATGGGAAGGTCGGTAATACCGATAATAACAGACGAAGCAGGAAATCCCTTCTATAATGCCAACTACAAATTTGAATATGGAAAAGCAGACCTTCTGAGAGATGGTAAGGATGGTGCTATTATTACAATGGGAACAATGGTATACAGGGCTATCAGAGCTTGGGAGATTCTAAGATCTAAAGGAATATCTGTAAAAGTGATAAATGTATCTTGCCCTTTAGCTTTAGATAGATTGATGCTCAGAGAGGCATGTGGTACGGGTTTATTAGTTACTTATGAGGACCACAATGTAAATACTGGATTAGGTTCTATTGTAGCATCTGCTATAGGAGAAGAGGGATTAAAGGTCAAGCTTATAAAACTTGGAGTAACAAGTTACGGAGCCTCTGGGGAATCTGAAGAGTTATTTAAAATGTATGGATTAGATACCGAGAGCCTAGTAAAGGTAATAGAAAAAGCCAAAAGATAAAACTTATAGGTGGCGTAAAATTCGTTACGCCACCTATTTTTCTATCTCTTGTATCAGTTCTTTAACCTTTTGTTTTAATCTTTCTCTTTTTTCAATGGTAATAGCTAGCATATCAATTGATTCACTATTAGCATACTTTTGATAGATCTCTTTAGCTGTCAGAGACAATTCTTGTTCTATACAGATCTTCGATACCCCAAGAAATTTTAATCTT
>JAOACC010000152.1 GCA_026418035.1 bacterium | reverse complement strand
CTTTAAATCAGCTTTTGGTCGAAATGGATGGATTTGATGCTAATACCGGTATCATAGTAATAGCTGCTACTAACAGGCCTGATGTACTTGACCCTGCACTTTTAAGACCCGGAAGGATAGATAGAAAAGTAGTGGTAGATAACCCTGATGTGGAAGGAAGATTAGAGATATTAAAGATACATGCTCGGGGTAAACCATTATCAGAAGATGTAAACCTGCAGATAATAGCTCAGAGAACCCCTGGCTTTTCAGGGGCAGACCTGGCAAACCTTATGAATGAAGCGGCGTTGCTTACAGCTAGAAGGAATAAAAGTAAGATTACAATGCAAGAGCTTGAAGAGGCTATAGATAAGGTTATCGCAGGACCAGAGAGAAAGAGTAGGGTCTTGTCCGAAAAAGAGAAGGAATTGATTGCTTATCATGAGGTAGGACACGCTCTAGTAACAAAGTTTCTACCCAATGCAGATAAAGTCCATAGGATTTCAATAATACCAAGGGGGATGGCTTTGGGTTATACATTACATCTCCCTACCGAAGATAAACAAATACTAACAAAGGAAGAGTTGTTAGATAAGATAGTTACTGCTCTAGGTGGAAGAGCAGCTGAGGAAATAATATTTAACGAGAATACTACAGGTGCCCAGAATGACCTAGAGGTGGCAACGGAAATAGCTAGAAAAATGGTAACTGAATTTGGTATGAGTGAAGAATTAGGACCCTTGACTTTTGGTAAGAAACAAGGTCAAGTCTTTTTGGGTAGGGACCTTATAGAGAGCAGAAACTATAGTGAGCAAGTGGCTTTTATGATAGATAAAGAGGTCAGAAAGATAGTAGAATCCTGCTATGAGAAAGCTAAGGAGATTCTTTCGAATAATAAGGACTTGCTCATAAAGATTGCTAGTATTCTTAAAGAGAAAGAGACTTTAGAAGCAGAAGAATTTGAAAGAATTGTAGCAGAAAATCTTGCGGTGACTTAATAAAAAGGGAAGGGATATTTAGCCCTTCCCTCTATTATACTTAGGGTATACTCTCTAAGGAGTATCACCTCATAAATTCAAACCTAAAAATTTTAATAGAAATCTCCTTTTATATAATTGCTTCACCTGTATTTGGATCAAACAGGTGCATCTTATCCATATCAAAGTATACTCTCCACTCTAGCCCTGTCTGTGCCTTGGTTGCAGGGTCCACTGTGGCTACTATAACATGCTCTCCTGTTGTCAAATACAGATTGACCTCTGAGCCTAGAGGCTCTGTAACATCTACGGTAGCTTTTATGGTCCACTCAGGCTTTGTATCAGCCTCTCTCATAAGTTCTGCATCATAGATATCTTGAGGCCTTATACCGAAGATAACCTCTTTTGTAGCGTATGGTCCAACTAATGAATTAAGAGATTCAGGAACTTTTACCTCAAAACTTCCTGCATTCAACCAATAGCCACCATTTTTCTTCTCTAATACTGCATTTATAAAGTTCATTGCTGGGCTACCTATGAATCCTGCTACAAAGAGATTTCTAGGTTTATTGAATAGATTCAATGGTGAATCTATCTGCTGAATTACTCCATTGTTCATAACAACAATCTTATCGCCCATTGTCATAGCTTCTACTTGATCGTGGGTCACATAGATCGTTGTAACCTGAAGCCTATTATGAAGCCTCTTTAACTCTGCTCTTGTCTGGACCCTTAGTTTAGCATCTAGGTTAGATAGAGGCTCGTCCATAAGGAAGACTTGAGGTGTTCTAACAATAGCTCTACCTAGTGCTACTCTCTGTCTCTGCCCACCGGACAGCTCCTTTGGTTTTCTCTTAAGAAGATCCTGGATACCAAGCATTTCTGCTACTTCTCTTACTTTTTGCTCAATCTCCTTCTTAGGAACCTTCCTAAGCTTAAGACCAAATGCCATATTATCAAAGACTGTCATATGGGGATAGAGTGCATAGTTCTGGAAAACCATAGCGATGTCCCTATCCTTAGGGGCAACATCGTTTACTAACCTATCTCCTATGTAGATGTTACCTTCAGTCACCTCCTCAAGACCAGCGATCATCCTTAAGGTCGTCGTTTTACCACAGCCTGAAGGACCTACCAGGATGCAAAACTCCTTATCTTCAATGACAAGGTTTGCATCCTTCACGGCTTCTACCGTGCCAAACCTCTTCGTCACATGCTCAAGTACTACTCGCGCCATACTTTTTTAACGCCTCCTTTGTAATTTTTATTTATACCCTCATTAATAATTATACCTCTAAGTATGAACAAATGTTCACCCCTTCTTCAGATACTGCTTGAGTTTTTCTATACTATCAACAGGAGTAGGATCTACTCCTCTCTTGATTGCTAGGTAGAATGAGACAAAATCTCCAATGTATATAAGAGATAAGAACCTCTCGAGTAACGAGTCTCCTCTACTCCAGACTTCTTCTATTCCTCCCGATATAGAAGAAATGAACTCTTTCATATATTGAATTCTAAGTTTTATTCTTTCTATCTCTTCCTTATCTCTGAGAAAAACAACAAAAGTCTTCTTTAAAAATTCATCTTTACCTTCCCATCCCATGATTTCATTATGATTTAATTCCGGGAAGCTATTCCACACTGCAAAAACTTTACTATTCTCATTAAGCTGACACTTCCACCTATATGCAATTACTCCAAAATATTCATCAGGGGCATATATAATTGGTAGATAACCGTCTATCTTATTAGCTAATCTCTTAGCCACATTAGATTCCTCTGGGATCTCTTCTTTTAGCTCATTCTCCCTTATATCCTGCATCAATCTTACAGCCTTCTCAATATCTTTATCACTAATATTAATCATTCCTAACCTTGACAGAACACTTAGAACAGGTATAAAGGTATAACCTAAAGCAGCTCTGGGAGGGAAACCCTTTGGAATAGCAATAGATATTATCCCTTTCTCCTTTGATAGGCACTCTATCTCTCCACCAGAGGCTACTGTTATAACGCCAGCACCCTTTTCTAAGCCCTCTTTACAGGCGCTTATGGATTCTTCCGTATTTCCAGAATAACTAACCACTATAAGCAAAGTGTCCTTATTTACAAAACCAGGAAGCATATAATCTCTAACGATAGAAAACGGTATCTTGAAATCCCAATATCCAAGAGACTTTATAATATCTCCTCCTATAGCAGACCCACCCATACCAACAAGGACTATATTGCTCCAAGTCCTAACTAAATGAGAAATATCAACGCTCTTTCCAACTTCCCAAGCAGATAGAATCTGCTCAGGAAGGTCATATATCTTCTGATACATATGAGAAGAGTCCTTACCAGAAAAAAGTTCCCTTTCCACTTCAGATTCTCCTTTCCTAAAAATCTAACTAGTAGCTACCTCCCTCTCTAATTTTTCCATAACAAGGACACAGGCACCTATCATACCAGCAGAGTCACCTAGCTCAGCGGGTATAATCTCTACAACATCTCTAGAGCCAGGAAAACTCCTAGTTTTTACCATCTGTATGGCTGGAGGCATAAGTATATCCCAAGATTTGGCAATTCCGCCACCAACAATTATACATTCTGGGTTAAATACTGTAGTAAGAGTTACAAGTCCTAAGCCCAAATAGTAGCTTGTCTCTCTAAAGATATCTAATGCCACTTTATCTCCCATCTTTGCTGCTTTATATATTAAGGCTGGAGTTATCTTAGTTATATCCCCATCTGCTAACTCAAATATCCTTGTTTCTAATCCACTCTTAATAGCCTTCTCTGCCCTAGCAACTATAGATGGACCAGCAGCAAGTGCTTCGAAACAGCCATAATTTCCACAGTTACACTTTGGTCCATTGCTGTCTATTACCATATGTCCTATCTCTCCACCGCCTCCAATGCTTCCACGGAATAATTCTCCATTAATAATGATCCCTGAACCAATTCCTGTCCCAAGGGCTATAAATATCATATACTTCTTACCCTTTCCAGCCCCAAATCTCCTCTCTCCTAGAGCAGCCACACGAACATCATTCTCTATAAATACTGGGACATTAAGGTGATTCTTTATAGGACTGACCATATCAACATTATGCCACTTTAGATTTGGAGAAAATATATTGATTCCCTTATCAACATCTAAAATGCCAGGGGCACCCAAACCTACCCCAAGTATGTCCCTTCCTGTAAGTCCTGCCTTTTCTATAGCCATATCTATATACTCAACGATCTTGTTCATTACAGCGTTAGGTCCATCTTCTACTGGAGTATCTGTATCTAGTCTAGAAAGAATTTTTCCTTCAAAATCCATAACTCCAACTGTAAAGGTAGTTCCACCTAAATCTACTCCAATAACCTTTTTAGTCCTATCTATACCCATACCTATACCCTTCCTGCACTCCCTAATATATCTATATTATTTAAGACTTCTCTCTTTACATTTTCTATTCCTTCTGTTAAGTAATCTCTAGGTTCTATAGTCCCATTACTTAAAGCCCTTTTTATTCCATCAGCCATAGCCATCTTTAATTCGGTAGCAATATTAACCTTCTTTATCCCAAGTTGGATAGCTCTTTTAATGTCCTCTTTTGGAACGCCAGATGAGCCATGAAGAACTAGAGGGACATCTGGAAGCTTAGAATGTATCTCTTCTAGTCGCTGAAAATTTATCTTAGCATTCTTCTTTTGCATTCCGTGGGCAGTTCCTATCGCTATTGCTAGGGAAGTAACCCCAGTAAGCTCATAGAACTTTATCGCATCTTCCACCTCTGTATATATAACCTCATCTTCTCTTACCTTAATATGCTCCTCTACCCCACCAATCCTACCTATCTCTCCTTCTACAGGTATCCCCACTGCTTTAGCTATCTTTACAATTTCTCTTGTAGTAGCCACATTTTCATCAAAGGGTAGATGAGAGCCATCGTACATTATAGAAGTAAAGCCAGCCTTTATCGCCCCTAAAATGATCTCTAACTTTCTAGAATGGTCTAGATGAAAAACGATAGGAATATTCTCTGAGAACTTATCAGCAAACTTAATAAGATGAGAAAGATAATCAAATCCTAAAAATTTTACAGTACTTTCACTAGCCTGAATAATAAGTGGAGAGCTAGCTTCTTTAGCAGCAAGGATGATTGCAACCAAAAATTCTCTATTGGAGATATTAAATGCTCCAATAGCATAATCACTATTAATAGCTTCTCTTAGAAGTAAATCTGCGGTAACTAACAACCTCGTAACTCCTTTCTGTTTATAATTTATTTAATAAGTCCTTTATCTCTTTATCTTCCGGTTCTAAAACTAGATAACTATTCAAAATATCTTTTGCATCCTCTAATTTCCCCTGTGAAATAAGGAAATTAGCATAATTTTTTACTATTTCCTTATTACTAGGACTCAAAGTATATCCCCTGGAAAAATACTGTTCTGCAGTCTTTATCTCACCCAACTTCCAGTATATAAGTCCGGCGACGTTATATACATAGTGCAGTTGATAGTTAGAGAGAACTCTATTTATAGTCTTTTTAGCACCTTCTAAATCTCCAAGTTGTAAGAGTATATAAGCATAAGCGTTTAATCCTATAGGATTATCAGGATATATCTTTAGATACTTTTCTATTTCATTTTTAGCGGACTTCCAATCAGAATTGGATACGTATCTCCTAGTATTAGAATAAAAAAGTAACGCATTTTTAATTGTACTATTCTCTATTATACTTAATTTCTTACCTTTAGGAGGAATTATAATGGTAATGTTAGGGGCTTCTCTTACCCACAGTGATTTAAATTTATCCTCGTCCAGAATGTAGTTACTCCTGATGACAGGATCATTAGTTACTAATCCTTTCTGATCATCAAATCCTATAACTAGTCTCCAATGAAGGTAATCATAAGGCTTTCTAAAAGACTGCCCAACTATAACTGGGATTTCTGAATAATTTATTATGTTCTTAATCTCTCTTATCTGAAGCTGTGTTATATAAACCTTATAGCCCTTACTTTCTAGATAAGCTACTGCAGAAAATAAATCTTCCCAGCCTAGAGAAGTTACCTTGGCTTTCAAGTCCTCTTTATCGAACCTTTCTCCATAGTATTCTAAGACCATAGAGATACAACTGACAAGAGGATATCCAATTATATTATAATACGGTACAGAAACTAAAGAAAAGGAATCCGCTATTACCTGAGTAGGTAATAGAAGGAACAACAATATTAAGGCTGATAGTCTATACAAAACCTTACCTCTTTTTTTTCCTGGAAGCCTCTCTCTTCCTCTTTTCGCTTGGTTTCTCGTAGTGTTCATGTCTACGAATCTCTGAAAGTATTCCTGATTTCTGAATTTCTCTCCTAAACCTCTTTAGGGCACTCTCTATCGATTCATTCTCTTGAACCTGAATTTCAGGCATTACATAGCCCCTCCTTTCAAATTTTCATTAATATTTTTCAATAATTGAATTATAAACTCCTTATGCAAATTTTTCAATAGGATTATCTTCCCCTAATTATATCCTTTATCCTCATAAGTCTAGTAATAGTCTCTAACTGTAATTCCTCTAGCTTCATCGAGATAAATCTTATTGCGGATTCCATCTGGGGAATAAGTTCATATTCTAAAGCGTTAACCCTTCTTCTAGTGCTTTCGAGTGCAATTCCTAAATTTATAACTGAAACCTCCAACTCCATAAGTCTTATAAGTTTATCTAAAGAGTCTAGAAGCTGTCTGTAGGCAGAGTCTAATTCGACAGAGACACCTAAGAATCCATAGAGTAAAGGGCCTGGATATACTACTTCAAGAATTGGTATAGGAACATTAACTACCGACTTCCATTTTACGTTTATTTCCATCTTACTTAATGGTTCTACTAGTGTTCTGTCGAATAAGAAAGGGTCTCCAAGGGCACTTGCTAACTGAAAAGCTCTGTTTACATCTTCTAGGGACTTTATAAGCTCTGTAAGAACAGCTTCTAACTCATTTAGATAGCTTAGAAATTGTCTCATTAACTCTTCCTGTTTATCCTTCAGGAGTTTATGTCCTCTTCTAGCTACATTCAGACGTCTAGTTAATTTTAAAAGCTCCATCCTATTTGGACGGACTTTAATCTCTGGCATCGAAATACACCTCTAAGTATTTATCTCTTATACGCTTTAACTCCTCTCTAGGAAGCATTCTAAGAAGTTCCCAAGCTATGTCTAGAGAATCTTCTATAGACCTATCCTCATATTCTCCCTGTCTTACTAGTTTGTCTTCAAATTGATTAGCAAATTCTATATATCTTCTATCTATATCGGTAAGAGCTCCTTCCCCGAGTATTACTGCTAATTCTTTTAATTCTTGTCCTCTTGCATAAGCAGCAAAGAGCTGGTTAGATACATCTGCATGGTCTTCCCTAGTTTTACCAGCACCTATACCTTTATCCTTTAGCCTTGACAAGGACGGAAGGACATTTACAGGAGGATAAATTCCTCTCCTATGTAAGCTTCTATCAAGGATGATCTGCCCCTCCGTTATATATCCTGTTAGGTCTGGAATTGGATGAGTGATATCATCTTCAGGCATTGTGAGTATAGGCATCTGGGTTATAGAGCCTCTCTTACCTCTAATTCTTCCTGCCCGTTCATAGATGCTGGCAAGGTCTGTATATAGATAGCCAGGGTATCCTCTTCTGCCTGGAACCTCTTTTCTAGCAGCAGAAATCTCTCTCAGTGCCTCGCAGTAATTTGTCATATCTGTAAGAATTACTAATACATGCATATCCTTTTCAAAGGCTAAATATTCAGCTGCTGTAAGGGCCAACCTAGGAGTAGCTATCCTTTCAATAGCGGGGTCATTGGCTAGGTTTATAAAGAGAACAGCCCTTTCAAGAGCTCCAGTACGTCTAAAGTCATCTATAAAGAATTCTGCCTCTTCAAAGGTTATACCCATAGCGGCAAACACTATAGCAAAGTTCTCTTCGGCAGTTAATATCCTAGCCTGTCTAGCTATCTGGGCAGCTACCCTATTATGTGGAAGTCCAGATGCTGAAAATATTGGGAGTTTTTGTCCCCTTACTAGGGGGTTCATAAGGTCTATAGATGAGATTCCTGTTTGAATAAATTCAGAGGGATAATCTCTGTTATACGGATTTATCGGGTTTCCATTTATATCTAATCTTGCTTCTGGTATATACATGGGACTTCCATCTATAGGCCTTCCAAAACCGCTCATTATCCTACCAAGCATATCTAAAGAGACACCCAATTCTATTCCTTTACCAGTAAATCTGACCTTACTTCTAGCTAACTCTAGTCCTGTAGCTCCTTCAAAGAGCTGGACTAGAGCCTTATCCTCATTTATCTCTAAAACCCTACCTCTTCTTATACTTCCATCAGAAAGTTCAACTTCAACCATTTCATCATATTTTGCCCCTTCTACCCCTTCAACTAGCATAAGAGGACCAGCTATTTCTCTAATAGTAAGATATTCTTTTATCATGCTATACCTTTGCCCCCATAAGTCTAGAAATTTCTCTCTTTACCCTATCTTCAAGTTCAAAAAATTTCATCCTTTCTTGCTCAGGGATATACTTCATACGAGAGATCTCTTCCCTTACAGGTAGATTAAGTATGTCTTCTAATAAGACACCATTATCAAGAGCAGATAAGCCCTGATGATAAAACTCTAGAATTATACTCAACATATGTAGCTGTTTTTCTAGAGATGTGTATGTATCTAACTCATTAAAGGCATTCTGAAGTAAGAAATCCTCTCTTATAGATCTAGCTATTTCTAAGAGGAATCTCTCTTTAATAGAAATTGCCTCTATACCTACTAGCCTTGTAATCTCTCTAAGTTCTGCCTCTCTACTCAATATACCCAATGCCTCATTTCTCAATGCTATATAATCTCTACCTGTAATTGTCTTTATATAATCTCCAACCGATTCTACATAGAGAGAATAACTTGTTAGCCAGTTTATAGCTGGAAAATGCCTCTCATAAGCTAGAGAAGCATCTAAACCCCAGAAACATCTTACTACCCTTAGTGTATTCTGAACTACTGGTTCAGAGAGGTCTCCTCCGGGAGGAGATACCGCTCCTACAATCGTTAGAGAACTTTCCTTGTCATTACTACCTAATACCTTTACTTTTCCTGCCCTTTCATAAAATTCTGCTAATCTAGTTCCAAGATAAGCAGGATAACCTTCTTCCCCAGGCATCTCTTCTAATCTTGCAGACATCTCTCTTAGAGCCTCTGCCCATCTAGAGGTAGAATCTGCCATAAGAGCTACATTATATCCCATATCTCTAAAATACTCGGCGATGGTTATACCTGTATATATAGAAGCCTCTCTTGCCGAAACAGGCATATTGGATGTATTAGCTATAAGAACAGTCCTTTCCATTAATGGACGTCCAGTCCTAGGGTCAGTAAGGTGAGGAAATTCCAACAGAACATCTGTCATCTCATTTCCTCTTTCTCCACAGCCTACATATACTACTATATCCGCATCTGCCCACTTTGCTAACTGATGCTGTACAACAGTCTTTCCACTTCCAAATGGGCCAGGGATACAGGCGGTTCCACCCTTTGCCACAGGGAAGAATGTATCTATAACTCTTTGCCCGGTCACAAGAATCTCTTTAGGTGGAAGCTTCTCCTTTACTGGTCTAGGCCTTCTCACTGGCCATCTCTGTAACATAGTAACGTCATATAATCTTTCCCCATCTTTTACTTTGGCGACTATCTCATCTACAGTAAACTCTCCCTCTTTTATCTCTTCTATAATGCCTTTAATCCCTGGGGGAATCATAATTCTATGGATTATAGTCTCAGTCTCTTTTACTTCACCTATAATATCCCCGCTTTCTACTTTAGTACCTTTTTTAACTACTGGCTTAAAGTGCCAGCGTATATTTCTATCTAGTGCCGGAACTTCTATACCTCTAGTAATATATTCCCCCACTCTTTCCGCTATAGCCTTTAAGGGTCTTTGTATCCCGTCAAATATAGTTCCTATAAGCCCAGGTCCCAACTCTACACTAAGAGGAGAACCTGTTGTCTCTACAGGTTCTCCAGGACCCAAACCTGAGGTATTCTCATAAACCTGTATATAAATATTTTCCCTTCTTAGCTCTATTATCTCACCGATTAATCCTAATTCTCCAACTCTTACTACATCAAACATTCTGGCTCCAGGTAAACCCCTAGCCACTACTAGAGGACCTGAGACCCTTACAACATATCCTTTACTGTCTTTCATTTCCATTTCCCTCCGAAAAGATCTTAGTACCTACCGCTCTTATAACAAAGTTAGAGAAGAAGTCTTTTATCCTTTCTCCTCCTTGAGTAGGAACTACTCCAAGAATTGGTAGTTTTTCTTCTCTTTCTGTCTCCAATATACTTGAAAATTCTTCATCTATCAAGACTAAACCGTAGTCCTTCAATTTTCTTATAGTATTTAAAACTTCTTCCTTTGTCCTAGCATCAAATATATCTATGCCTAAGACCTCATATATAGAAAGTAGCTCTTTCCTACCAACTACTGCAACTTTATAAGCCACGGATACCACTCCTTAAAGTTTGAATAGGAAGCCCATATTCTAACCCAGAAAAGATAAAGAGAATATTTTTATGCTCTATCTCTTTTCTAAAGAAATAATCCAGGACAGGCTCATAACCGAATGCAGTATATTTACTTATACTTAAAAGTTCAATAAGACTTTCTTCTATTCTCTTCTCTAATATTATAGGTTTATCTAGATACTCTTTCATATCTAATCTCTCTACTAATTCGCTATCTTTCCAACTTTCAAGACTCATATCTAGCAACCTTATATAATCTCTTATCTCTATTGTCCCTCCACTATAAAAGAATGACTTATATCTATCTGGATAATTTACTGTCTTTATTCTCAATGCTATCTTAAGATTTTCTAAATCTATTTGTCTAGCTAAGAAAGATTCTAAGAGACTATATCCATTTACTCTACTAAGATCAATAAGACCTTTAAAATAAGCCTGTTCCAAGTAATATGTCCAGAAAACAGGTTCCTCTTCAATCTCTCTTAGAATATCCCAAGGATAAGGTAAATTCTTCAGTAATTCTATATCTCTACTATTTTTTATTCTCTCTAAAATTTCTAAAGGAATCAAACCACCCTCATATAGAGCGACATCCTTCTTACTTAGAATACCGTAGAGGACTCTTTTAATATTTCCAAGATCAATCTTATATCTAAAGTAATACAGAAACTCCTTCTCAGGTAGGACCTTCTCTAATTCGTTCATCTCCGAGAGAAGATGATAGACTAATTTATGTTGAATATTATCAAAATTATCTGCATCACTTATAATTCTTCCATATGGAGTCTCAATGAGAAGTCTCATTAAGTCCTTAGTGGTCTTTGCCGTTAAAAGTCTTTCCCAGTCAGCAGGTGTAAACAATCTTGCAGACAGAGCTCTTATTTTACCTACCGCAGTAGCAAAGTTTAGATTTTCCTTAAATGTTATTGGCATTCCTCTCAGCCTCTTTAAGAATTCTTCCTATTTCTTGCTCTATCTCTGGTCTTATATTCTGGAAAATGAACTCTAAGGTGTTGTTTATATCAAAATCTATGCCCCTAATTATAAAGCCACCCCTAATATCACCACTAATAATCTTAAAATTAATATCGCCTTTAACTCTTTTTAATTCTTTGAATAAGAATTCGCCAAATCTTTGCGTATCATAATTTGAGAGTATAATCTCCTCGTTACCTTTAAATTCTATCTCTAACAGCCCTTTTAAAAGATAATCAAAATACTTGGGGCTTTCTAAGATTTCCCGAAAGGTTTCAGAAATAACCTCCTCGATAGCATTTTGAACCTCCATAAGAATACCCTTTTGTATCTCTAGACGAATGTTAGCAAGGCTCTGCCGTTTTAGAACAGCCATATCCCTCTCTATGTTTCTTAAGCCTAATGTTTTTATATTTTCTGCCTCTATACTAGCCTCTTCTAATATGCTCTCAGCCTTTTTATTAGCCTCTTTTATTATATCTTCTGCACTTTTCCTAGCTTCTGATAATATACGATCCTTAAGTTCTTGGAACCCCATATACTCTCATCCTTCTTATATCTTTATACCGTTTAATAGAAGAATGGTTGCTAGGAGGCCCAAGATAGCATATGTCTCTACAAGAACGGCTAAGATTAAAGCCCTTCCAGCTTCTTCTGCTCTCTTAGCTACCATACTTACTCCAGCAGCTGAGACCTTACCCTGATGAATTCCAGAGATGAGACCACTTATAGCCACTGGAAGACATGCAAACAAAATCTGTAACCCCTGAAAGATATCTGGAGTTAAAGGGGAACCTCCTAGTAAACCCAACTTAGAGATTACTAAGAATCCTGCTAAAAAGCCATATATTCCCTGTGTCCCAGGAATAGCTGCTAATAATAACAGGTTACCAAACTTTTCTGGTTGTTCACTTAATAACCCTGCACAAGCTTGTCCAGCTATACCTACTCCTATACTAGACCCTATACCTCCACCAAACACAGCTAATGCAGATCCAAGTATTGCTAGAGCAGTTCCTAACATCTATTCCATTACCTCCTTTTCTATTATATAAGTTCTTGTCTTTCTTAGTGGATTAAATTCTCTTCCTCCACCTTCAAAGAATTTGCCAAAAAATTCGACAAATTGTAATCTGCTTGAATGAACAAATGCGCCAAAGACATTTATTATCATATTAAATAGATGTCCTCCAATGAATATTATTATACCTATTATAGCTCCAAGTATCGGTATACCGCTAAAGGTTTTTACTAATTCGTTTACTACGGTAGCTATAACACCAGTGGCTAGTCCTAAAGCAAGTAATCGTGAATAAGATAAAACATCGCTTAGGTAGCTTATTACTGAGTAGAGACTACCTAGTCCACTAGTAATCTTAAGGAATATAGATTTCTGATGTCTGCCTTGTGTAGCAACTAAGGCTATAGCCATAATTAGAGTAAAATATGTAGCCGGTTTACTCATAAATTTCAAACCTTGCATTGTAAACGTTCCGGCAGTAAATACTATAGATAAAAGGAAAAGCATCCAAAAAAGTTGGTCAAAAATAGCTTCTTTATAATATTTTCTCTTAAAATTCAACAACATCTTTACAAACAACCCAAATATTATTTGTATAAAGCCTAAAGCTAAAGACAAACTCAAAAAGATGATAGGGTCTTTTATCGGGTCAAAGAGGATCAATCTCTTTCTTATAGGTTCAAAGAAGGCTAAAAACTTAAATGCCTCTGAAGCATTACCAAACCATCCACCAGTAATAGCTCCAGCACCGATAGTAAATAATCCGCATATAAACAAAAGTTGTAGTAGCTTCTTTCTATGCTTTTCGATGAGTAAACTTTTATACAGATATAAGGAGAGAATAGATAGAATTATTCCATAGGATGCATCAGTAAGGCATAATGCAAAAAAGATGGCAAAGAATGGTGCTAGTAGTGGTGTGGGATCAAACTCCTTACTATTAGGATATCCATATATACCTGTAACAACTTCGAATGGCGTAGCAAAAGAATTATTTTCTAAGGCTATCGGGGGTTCATCTTCAGGTTCTGGTTTAGAGGTTTCTAAATAGAGGTCTTTAAATCTACTTTCTAAGATCTCTTTTATCTCGTTAGCGTCTTTCTCCTTGATCCATCCTGTTATAAAGAACATCTTCTTTGTATGCACAATCCTACCAAGATGTTCATACTTAACAAGGTCATTCTGATAACTATCATGTTGGACATACAAGGCATTAAGTAATAGTTCCCCCTTTTCCTTTATCTCTTTGAGAATATCATCTCTTCTTTTTTCTAGAACTTCTATTTTTTTCTCAATACTTATCAATTCTTCTTTAGGGGTTCCAGAAAATTTCTCTAGATTAAATAGGGTCACATTATATTTAGAGAATACGCCTCTTATTTCTCCAGTTACATCTTTATGAGCCACAGCAACAAAAAAGGCATATTGAGGGCTTTCTTTTACTATAGATATGTCTGATAAATAACTCCTAATCTCTTCGGTAAATTCCTCTAAGTCACTTTTTCTTATCTGCCCTAAAAAGACATCGACATGTTTCATTTCTTTTATATTTCTAATAGAAAAGTCTAGGTTCTCAAATGGAACTAAAACTTCTTTATCTTGTAATAGAACATTGATTAAACTTTTAACCTCTTCTAAGGAACTCTGCCAAGACTCTATAATTTCGCATCCACCATTGTTATTAAACTCCCTAATAAGAGTCTCTTTTTCCTGACTAGAAAGAGGAAGCTTCTGAGGAACAAATAGATCTATAATACTACCCTTCTTCCCCACAAAATCTTTCAGAAATGCTATATTTGACTTTATTCTATTAAGTTCTCTACTAATCTCTGAGGTCTTAGATGGTAACCACTCTAAATCGAAATTATTATCTACATTAATCTTTTCTATTTCAATAGCACCTAATTCTTGTAGTAAAGATACAACTTTCTCCTCCTCATCTTTATGCCCAGCTAGGAAAAGTCTAAGCATTGGGAGGATAGCCATTTATCCAATCACCTTCTCTTTTATCTGATTCACTATGATTTGCTTTTTCCCTTTAAGTAGAGATTTGAATCTCTCTAAGACAAAGTTACCCTCTTTCAGTAAGCTCTCTCTAGTCTCTTCTATTTCTTTTCTGGTCTTTTCAAGTGCTAATCTTCTCTCTTCTTCTATATCTAATTTGGCTCGATTAATTATCTCTATAGCTTCTTTTTTAGCCTTCTCTTCAATCTCTTTAGCTCTAGCTCTAGCTTCTGCTAGTATCTCTTCACTGTTAAGCTCTAAATCCTGTATTTGAACAAGTATGTCTTCTGGCTTCATTCACATCGCCTCCATTTAGGAAGATATTCTAGCATACTATTCTATGTATAGTCAAATATCACGGAAACTAACCCAGGAATTTATCTAAGCTTGATTTAAAGCTTGTAATTCTATACAATTTAATTGGAGGGATAGATATGGAAGACCTAATAGTATATGAGAAGATAGAGTTAAATAAGCCATATTTAGTTATGGGATTCTATGGTTGGCCCAATGCTGGTGAAGTAGCCACTAATACGCTACTTTATCTTATAAAAAATCTCCCTGCCAAGATTTATGCAGAAATAAATCCTGAAGATTTTTATATCTTGACTACGTCAGAATATGCTAGACCCCAGGGAGCGATCGAGAAGGGAACTTTGGTAGCATTTGATCCACCAAAATCAGTTTTGTACTACTGGAAGAATGAAAGAGGAAATGATATACTCCTTTTGCTAGGAAGGGAACCAGATATAAGATGGAAAAGATATTCAGATACTATACTTGATTTTCTTTCAAGATTTGGTCTAAAAAGGGTATTTACTATAGGAGGAGAATATGCTCTGGTTCCGCATACTAGAGACCCTAGGATATCAGTTGTGGTTAATAACGAGAGATTAAAAGAAGAACTTGAGGGGTTGGATATAGATTTTGCTGATTATACTGGTCCTACCTGTATTCATACATATCTATTGCTTGCATGTAAGATTCGCGGAATTGATTGTATAAGCCTCTGGGGAGATGCCCCAAACTATATACAGATGTCTAATCCAAAGGTCTCCTATTTTGTATTAAAGAGATTAATAAAGCTCCTAGGTATAGAGCTATCTCTTGAAGATATAAGAAAAGAAGGAGAAAATTTTGAACAACAGATTTCTAAAGCCATTGCACAGAAGCCTGAGGCACAAGAATTTCTTAGAAAACTAGAAGAAGCCTACGATGAAAGTAGAAAGGCAAATAGCACTGATAAGAGTGAGATAGAAGAGCTTATAAAAGGAGTAGAAGACTTCTTAAGGCAGGACGGACAGGAAAGACAAGAATAGAAATCAAGTAGTAAGTTGTCTCTATAGCTTGAAGGTTATATGTTTTAGTGATAGTAAATAGATTTAGATTATAACGGTTGATGTTCCCTTATGTTTATATTTTCTAATCTAGAAACAATAACCTTTGCGAAGATAGAAGAAATGATAGATTTAACTATATCAGGAATAATAAATGGAAAGAACCCAAGTTTCAGTACTCCAGCTATATCTGTGGTTTTTCCTAGATAGAAGTTAAGAATTATATATAGGTAGGGTAGACCTACAAGATATATAGCTAATAAGCCAAGAAAGGAAGCTAAAAAGTAACTCTTCAGAGAATCCCTAGCCTTTTCCATAATCTTACCTGCTAACCAACTAGCAAGGATAAATCCTAAAAGAAAACCAAAGGTAGGTTTTAGTATATAGCCAAAGCCACCATAAGGAGGAGAGGCAAAGACCGGAACACCCATAAGGCCTAAAAGTAGATAAACAAACATACTTAAAGCTCCTAATTTAGGACCTAAGATCATTCCTGATAGTAAAGCTATCATTGGTAAAAGGCTGAATGGTACAAGCATTGTCCCTGTTCCCAATCTAACGATGATACTAGATGCAATCGCTAAAGAGGTAAAAAGAGAAACCTTAGTTATCTCTCTGGTAGAAAGATTAACTCTCTTCGACATTTTCAAACCTAAATCCCTCCTTGCAGATATCTTTTAAAGTCAATCTCTCAATCTCCTTCTTTTCCGGTAAAATTTACTATTCTGTATTATATCATAATGGACTGTTAATAAACCTTAATAGTCTGTGATAAAATATTAGACATAATATTTGACCACTAATTGAGGAGGGTAAATGAACTTTTGGTCTAGTAGAATAAGAGAATGTAAAGAAATAAAATATATAGTCTTAGTTGTATCAATAACAAGTTCTTTTCTTACGGCATTTTTAGGTTCGGCATTAAATGTTGCATTACCTTCAATCGGCAAGGAGTTATCAATAGATGCAGTTTTAATTACATGGATAAACACGTCATATCTGCTCTCTACTACGATATTTTTAGTCCCATTTGGTAGACTCTCAGATATATATGGTAGGAAGAAAATTTTCTTGTATGGAGTCTACATATTTACCTTATCCTCGCTCCTCTGTGGGATAGCAAATAAGTACAATCTGCTAATCATATCTAGAATCTCGCAAGGGATAGGAGCAGGGATGTTATTTGCTACTATTACAGCACTATTGACTTCTGTATTTCCTTTGGGAGAAAGAGGCAAGGCTTTAGGAATTAGTGTTACCTCAACATATCTAGGACTTTCTCTTGGTCCTTTCCTAGGAGGGGTATTAACTAAGAACTTTGGATGGAGAAGTGTATTTATATTTAGTACTATAATAGGAATTATAACTATAATTCTTGTTTTAACTACATTGAAAGAGGAATGGGTAGAGGCTAAGGAAGAGTCTTTTGATCTCCTAGGAGCAATGATATATGGAGTTACTTTGACTAGCTTTATGTATGGATTTACAAGGTTACCGAGTAAGACAGGTATCTATTCTATACTAGTTGGAATATTAGGATTTGCAATATTTATCTATGATTCTCTGAGAAAAAAAGATCCTATATTAGATATAAAAATATTTTTGAATAACAGAACCTTTTCTCTATCAAATATATCTGCGTTGATAAATTATAGTGCAACCTCTGCAGTGTCTCTCCTTCTAAGTTTGTATCTACAGCAGATAAAGGGATTAAATCCTCAATCTGCTGGTATGACATTGATCTTTCAACCTCTGACTCAGGCGTTGTTTTCTCCTATAGCGGGGAGATTTTCCGATAAGATTCAGCCAGGTTATATAGCATCTATTGGAATGACCTTTACAGCATTAGGATTATTTTTATTGAGGTACATAGATAGTCATACCCCTATAACATTTATAATCTTCTGTTCTATGATCCTAGGTCTTGGCTTTGGCTTATTCTCATCTCCTAATACTAATGCTATTATGAGTTCTGTTGATAGAAAGTTATATGGGATAGCATCATCTATGGTTAGCACTATGAGAATGTTAGGACAAACATTTAGTATGGGGATATCGACGATAGTCTTTACATTAGTTATTGGAAGAGTTCAGATACAATCGAGTAATTATCCTCTATTAATCGTTAGTATAAAAGTAATACTTACAATATTTACTATTTTGTGTTTCTTTGGCATTTTTGCCTCTTTAGGTAGAGGAAAGATAATTAGAGATTGATTTAAGAGGAGGTGAAAATAGGTGAATAGTGAATATAAGGACAAGGTCGTAGTTGTAACTGGAGGGGCACAAGGGATAGGCTATGCTATCTCTAAGGCATATTTAAATGAAGGGGCATATGTTTCTATCTTAGATGTAGATGAAGAGGCGCTTAATGAAGTTAGAGAGATAGATTTTAGGGAGTTTAGAGATAGAACTATGTATATAAGATGTGATCTAGCAAATGAGGAAGAGATAATAACAGCTTGTAATACAATAATCGAAAGATTTAAAAGAGTAGATATAATCATTAACAATGCTGGAATTGGTTCAACTAAGAGTATCTTTGAAAGAGAGACTTGGGAATGGGACAGGGTAATTAATGTAAACCTAAGAGCTCCTTATCTTATGGCCAAATATTTAGCCCAAAATATGAATGAAGGTGGATGTATTATAAATATAGCATCTACAAGAGCATTTATGTCTGAGCCAAATACTGAGCCTTATTCTGCATCAAAGGGCGGGCTAGTAGCTTTAACACATTCTTTGGCTATATCCCTTTCTCCGTATAAGATTAGAGTAAATTGTATCAGTCCAGGATGGATAGAGACGTCTAATTATAAAAAGAGGTCCAAAAGAACTATGCCACAACTGAGAGATATAGACCATTCCCAACATCCTGCAGGAAGAGTAGGTATCCCTGAAGACATAGCATATGCCTGCCTCTTTTTAACTTCCCAAAAGGCAGGCTTTATTACAGGGACAAACTTAATAGTAGATGGTGGAATGACTATAAAGATGATATATGTCGAATGAACTACTTACCCGATTGTGACCCAAAAGGAAATCCGGGAGTCCCTTGGATAGTTCCTCCCTTTATCACTTTGGCATCTTTAGGGAAACTTCTTAGAGTTGCTACTTTAAGTCCTATATTATACTTTATATCGAGTATGTCTATTATTCCAATAGATTGTCCTTTGGTATCGAACAATTCTATCTTTACAGGATTTAAGGAATTCTTTTCAATATAAAAAATACCTTTACCAAAATCACCTTTCTGATTCTGCTTTAAGGTGGCGGTCAAGATATAGACATCTTTCTTGTCTATTTTCTTTTCTTCTATCGTTAAGTCATAAGTCTTTTCTAAGTCTGCGAAGATAGAAGTAGGATCAGTCAGATTTATGCTAGAGGTATCGTTTTGACTTTCCTCTATCTTACTCTGAACAACCTGATTAGTCATTGGAGAATACATACTTAAGAGCTTCTTTTCACTATCAACCAGCATTACAGTTCCTTTAAAGGTGTCTGGCTCTAGGTATGTAATCCTTACAACTGTAGGATTAGTAATAGATTCTATTTTTAGTCTATAAGTAAGTTTCGTGGTTTGTGTGGAACCCGAACTCATACCTGTAACGCTCATGCTCATTCTTATGTCTATATAGGAATCTTTTATTTCTTTTGTTCTGACATTTATCTTATCTATAAGCTCTTTTGGTGTTGTTGCAAAAGCTAGTGATTGAGTAATAGTAATAAAACAGATAAGTATAATAGCTAACAAAAACTTTCTTCGCATCTTCTCCTCCTAACATCTAGAATGATTCACTATAAGATATCCCTACCGTATCTGGATTTGCCCTAAGTATTATCTGACTTATATCCGAGAGATTAAGGATAAGTTTCCCTAAATATACAAGATTATCTTTATAATAATCTAAGCCTAAATTAAAGTTAACTCTGCCAAATTTAAAGCTTCCCTCAAGATTCGCCCCCCAAGAACCATCAGTAAAACATACATAAGGAATAATTTTACCTCCTATAATAATTCCGTTATCTAGTCTTTCTCTATATCCTATACCGAATGGAAGTGAATTAGAAGGAAGATTAAATATGTCACTTGTAGTATATATGTAACCAATATCAAAGCTTATTGCCTGTGTCCCAGTGGCAAACCCTAGAGAAGAATAAGTACCAAAACCAAAATTCCCAGAAGCGTTTAGGGTTAAATAACTTCTATAATCATAACTCCCTAAGATTGGACCAAGTATTTCTGTCCCCTCTCTCTTATATCCTAGACCCCAAGAGTTCCCTAACTTATATAGACCTATTGTATCATTATAACCTTCAAGAGCCAATTTAACTTCTAAAGAGATCACATCATTTTTATCTGGAGTTGAAGCCCAAATTATAGAATAGGCATTCATACTTTCATCACTTAGAGAAAATAGAAGTCCCCTAGTATTGTATTTTACTATAAGTCTATCTCCATCCTCTTGAAGATTTCCTAGATAAAGCTTCATAGTTTCATAATCTATCCTGGCATCAAAGAGTAGTCTATTTTCAGATGCTGACCAAGATATACCTAACTCCCAGCTATTCTGCGAGAACGCATATCCTGTTATAAGGCCAGTTAGAACAATCACTAATATACTTATTAATCCTATCTTCTTTATCATTCAAAACCCTCCTTCATACCAAGGTATACTGACGAATACTTAAAAAAGTTCGAATTTACTTGAACTCTTTAAGTATATCAGAATAATCAATACCTGTTATTGGGACCTTGAATAAAGGACCATCCTTTAGCTGTGTTAACTGTTCTTCGTAAGTAGGACGGTTATTCACGTATATAATCCCTATTGGAATTCTATCTCCCCATTCTAGAGCCTTCTCAAATGCCAGTATTCTATTAGTTGGGTCATAACTATCATCAAGTTTATAGACTCTCTCCTTATACCATCCAAAAGTATTTACCCTGTTAAAAGTTACACATGGCTGTAGTATATCTAGTAGGGCAAAACCCTTGTGAGTTATCGCAGATTTCATCATAGCTACAAGATGCTCAGGGTCTCCAGAGAAACTTCTAGCTACAAAACTGGCATTTAGAGCTATGGCTACTGCTATTGGATTAAAAGGAGGGCTTAGTACTCCATCTACCTGAACCCTTGTTTTCATTCCAAGGTCTGAAGTCGGAGATGCCTGACCTTTTGTTAGACCATAAATCTGATTGTTATGAACAAATACCTTTATATTGACATTCCTTCTTATGTTATGTATAAGGTGATTTCCACCTTCACCATAGGTATTTCCATCTCCAGATTCTGCTATAACTATCAAATCATGATTAGCAATCTTGGCACCAACAGCTACTGATATGTCTCTTCCATGAAGTCCATTGAAGAGATTACACTTAAAATAGTGAGGAGCCTTTGCTGCTTGTCCTATACCAGATACCATAAGAAGTCTATCTGGAGATATATCCAGTTCTGCTAGAGCTTGCTTCATACACCTAAGTATAGAAAAGTTACCACATCCAGAACACCAAGCAGGGACTTGATTGTTCTCATAAATCTTTGTATCTACCATATCTTCTTCACCTCTTTTACAATTTCAGAAGGGGTAAAGGGCCTTCCGTTATATTTGAGAATTTTATCTTTAATATCTATTCCTGTCTCTCTTCTTACAAGTAAGGTAAACTGACCTGTAGCATTTCCTTCTACCGATATAAGTCTCTTATTTCTATACTTCTCTAACTGCTTATAGGGTAGAGGATATACATCAGAAAAATGTAGTAATCCTACCTTGAAATCCTCTTCGATAAGCCTATCTATAGCCTCTTTTATTGCCCCATAGGTGGAACCCCAGCCTAAGAGAATCACATCCGGGTCAGACAAGCCAAAATACAGGGGTTCCTCAATATCTTCTTTAAGCAGTTCTCCTCTTCTTAACCTCTTTTCAACGAGTCTTTTCCTTATCTCTAAATCTTCGGTTATATGCCCCTCTTCATCATGCTCGTCACTATCTGTTACAACTAGTATACCCCCTGTTCCTGGCAGAGCCCTAGGAGATATGCCAGATTCTGTAATAAGATGCCTTTTATAGTCTTTATTGGGATTATATTCAATATATCTTTCTATCTTGATATTGTTTAACTCAAGCCCTTCTATAGTTGCCATGGAGTCTATAAGGAATTGATCGGTAAGTATTATGGATGGTATCTGATACTTATCAGCCAAGTTAAAAGCCTTTATAGTCTTATAAAATGCGTCCCTAGCATCTCTTGGAGCAGTTACATATCTAGGAAATTCGCCATGTCCTGCGTTTATAACAAATAATAATTCTGCCTGCTCCGTCCTAGTAGGTAATCCTGTTGCTGGACCTGGTCTCTGTCCTATATGAATAACACAAGGGGTTTCAGTCATACCAGCAAGACTAAGTCCTTCTACCATTAACGAAAATCCCCCACCTGAAGTGGTAACCATAGATCTTACGCCAGCAAAAGATGCTCCTAGCACCATATTTATAGCTGAAATTTCATCCTCTGCCTGTTCTACTACTATGTTGTATCTCTTAGAATGTCCAGCTAGATAGTTCATCACAGCTGTTCCTGGAGTCATTGGATAGGCAGATAAAAATCTGCACCCAGCCACTATGGCTCCGAACCCAATGGCAGAGCCTCCATCTATTATAAGTCTTTCATTATTAGATAGAAATGGCGTCTTAAGAGAAAAGTCTTTTCTATTTCTTCCAATCTCATACCCGGCTTTTGCGGTTAATACATTTTTCTCCCCTATATCTGGATCCTTAAACTGCTCTCTCATAAGTTTTTCTAAGATAGAAAAATCTCCATCTAGTAAACCTACCAACACTCCACAGGCAGAAGAATTAACTGCGAGTTTTGTCTTAGCATTTTCTACTGCTATCCTCTGGAGAGGAACACCAAAAAACGACTTATCTAAACCCTCATATTTTATAAGTTCATTGTCATATATGATGATACCATTTGGGGAAATTTCTCCTTTATGAAGATTTATCGTCTCCTCATTTAAAGCCACTAGTATATCTATGCCATCATCAGGGCTTGATATAGACTCTGTGGATATCCTTACCTGTGTAAAGTTGTGTCCACCTCTTATCCTTGATTGATAACTCTGTTCACTAAATACATAGTAGCCTGAGCGTAGGAAGAATTTAGACATAATAACACTAATAGTTTGAATGCCTTGTCCAGCCTCTCCACCTATAACAATCTTTAGTTCCATATCTACCTCCAAAAGGAAAATTTTTATTAACTAAAAATTTATTAGTAAAAATTACTCTTATTATACTAGATAATCTAAAACCTCTTCAAGTTCTTTAAGTTTGTTCTCTATTTCTCCAGTCATTACAGCTTCTTTAACACAGGTCTCCATATGAGCCTTTAAAATCTTCTCATTAGCTTTTCTTAAAAGCGCTATCAATGATAATAACTGTTTGGATATATCTATACAGTATCTTTCCTCCTCTATCATCCTTATAACACCCTCTATCTGACCCTTCGCTGTTTTAAGAAGATTCAAAGCCTCTGTGTGCTTATGGTTCATCAAGATTAACCCTCCTTAACCTTAAGGAATTAAGTATTACATTTATAGAACTAAAGACCATTGCCATTTCAGCAATAACTGGATGTAGTAGCCCTAATCCAGCTATAGGTATGGCAATAATATTATAAAAGAAAGCCCAGAATAAGTTTTGCTTAATCCTCTTGAAGGTTTCTCTAGAAAGTTTTATTGCCCTAATCACATTATAGAGGTCATTATTGACAAGCACTATATCCCCAGACTCTATAGCAATATCAGTCCCACTACCCATAGCTATTCCAACGTCTGCCTGTCTAAGTGCAGGGGCATCATTTATTCCGTCTCCAACCATAGCGACTACTCTTCTTTGGCCTTGCAAATCTTTTATTATTCCAACCTTGTCTTGAGGTAATACCTCTGCTATTACACGATCTACCCCTAACTTTTCTCTCATTATATCAGCATTAGCTTTATTATCACCAGTAATTACTATAACTTCTAGATTGAGTTTCTTTAATGCATTTATGACATAACTTGCATTATCTCTCAATGCATCTGAAATCCCAATAGCTCCTATTATATCTTTTTCATCTGCTACAAGAATCACTGTAACCCTGTCTTTCTCCAACATCTCTATCATTTCATTGTAAAGAGAGACATCGTAACCATTTTCTGATAGAAAATTCTTGTTTCCAATTATATAACTTCTCCCTTCTAAAGTAGCGGTCACTCCTTTACCCGGCATATATTTAAAAGACTCAATTCTCTCTGAAACTATTTCATTCTTTTGTGCATAATTAACTATAGCCCTAGCTAATGGATGTTCAGAGTTATACTCTATAGAACTTATAATCCTTAAAAATTCCTTTATATCTAACCTAGACCATATATAAGATACCTCTGGTTTCCCTGAGGTCAATGTTCCTGTCTTATCAAATATTACTGTATCAACATCCTTTAGCCTTTCTATGGCTTCTCCTGTTCTAATAAGTATACCTCTCTTTGCTCCAATACCCGTTCCGACCACAAGAGCGGTTGGAGTAGCTAATCCTAGAGCACAGGGACAGGCTATTACCAATGTGGCAATCATAGCTGATATAGCCTGTGATAAAAGATTATCTTCAAACTTAATCCAAGGGATTAAAGATGACATTCTTCCTAACACAGATGCTCCTAATTGGGGAAATAGGAGCCAAAAAAGAAAAACTCCAGTAGATATAAATAGTACTGTAGGTACAAATATACCTGTGATTCTATCTGCCAATTCCTGAACTGGGACTTTACTTTCCTGAACAGATTCTATTAACCTTATTATCTGCGCTAGAAAAGTATCTTTACCTATTTTAGTTATTTTCACCTTTATTGTTCCCAACTGATTTATTGTTGCCCCTATTACGTTATCCCCTACCATCTTTCTTGTGGGCATAGATTCTCCTGTAACCATAGACTCATCTATATATGTTTCTCCTTCTATAACAACCCCGTCAGATGGAATCTTTTCTCCAGGCCTTACTATTACTATATCGTTAATATTAAGCTCTTCTATAGGAATCTCTACCTCTTTTCCCTCCCTAATTATCCTAGCAGTCTTAGCACTCAGTTGAATAAGTTCTTTTAAGGCATCTAAGGTTTTGCCTTTAGCCAAAGCCTCTAGATATCTTCCTAATAGATGAAAAGTCATAATCATTGCTCCTATTAAGGCATAGTTCTCTATATTAAATCCAATAATCTTTAGAATCCCTGTAGTAAGAGAAGAAAGTGTCCCTAAAGCTATTAGAACATCCATCCCAAACGTTAAATGCCTCATGGATTTTAAAGCTGAGACTACTATATATAACCCAATCCAGAATATTACCGGTAGAGAAAGCACAATCTGGACAATATCAAAATACGGAATCATAATGACTTTGGACATCTCTAAAAGCATAAGTATGGTCCCTGGAATAGTAAAGATAAGAGAAGCGAAAAATTTCTTTTTATAAAAACCTATCCGACTCTTATCTTCTTTCTCTTCCTCTTCTTCGAGTAATTTATAACCAATATTCTCTACCAGAGTAGTTATATCTTCCACACCGACTTTATCTGGATTATACGTAACTGTTGCCTTTTCTGTAGCTATATTTACTCTAGCATATATAACTCCATCCAATCTTTGTAGATTTTCTTCTATCCGTCTAGCACATCCTGAGCAAGACATGCCTTCCACTTTAAAAGTCCTAGTTATTGTTCTCTTTTCCATATTCTTCCTCCTTCCTAACCCTCCCATATATGGGAGGGATTTACATAGATATTATATCACGAATGTATATAAAGAATCTATTGAAGTGGCAAGAAATAAGATTAGTATTTATTTTTTAGCAATTTTATGTTATAATAAATTCTGCTATGGCAGAGATAAAAAGAGAAACAGATTTTATCCCAGAAGAATTTTGGAATGAACTTTTACCTATTTGCTATAAATATTTAGGCTCCAAGGGTGAAGCGGTATTAAACGAGACGTTAGAGATTTTAGGTAAAGATAGAAATAATGTCACCTTTGGAGACCTTACAGATATTTATAATGCACTGATAAGTAAGCTTATATATTTAGATAAAAGAGCCGATTTTAGAATGGAACTCTACGATCTTAGAAGAAAATACATGGTTCCTCCTGAAGCCATAGAGTACAAACCTAGTAAGTTAGAACTACTTTTTAATAGATTTCTTGCTAGAAGAGGGTCAACTGTCTTAGTAGTAGTGTTAATCATAGCTATAGGTATAGGACTTTACTATGGGCTTAAACCTAAAGGAAGCTCTGGGGTAATAAGTGGCAAGTATGACGTAGTTCTATGGTCTGGGATTTATTCAAAGAGTATGGAAAAGACAATAAATGAGATAATGGAAAAGTTTAACGAACAGTATAAGCCATACAAAGCAAGATTGGATCTTTTACCAGGTAGTGGCGACCCAATGGCTGAAATGGGGACTCAGATGAAAATTATGGCAGTGTTTGCTGCAGGAGAACCTCCAGATATTATATATGGAACACAAAACCCCATGTATATAAATGCTCCCTACTTATTAAAGGTACCGAAAGAGCAGATTTTAGGATTGCAGTATTTCCCTCAAGTTTTGAGTCAGATTACATCCGATGGAAATTACTACTTCTGTTATCCAGCTATGATAACTCCGAAATTTATAATGATGGCTAATAAGACACTAATAGAAGGGTTAGGTTATAATCCTCGAAAGATTCAAGAAAAGGGAATTGATTGGGATAGTTTTATAGACCTAGCAAATAAACTTAAGCTAGTATCTCCTTATCCTGTCCTTATAAGTCTAAGGGGAAATTCTCTCTTTGATATCTTTTGGATGTTGATAGTAAATAACGGTGTAGGAAAAGCAGTAGAAGATGGAAAATTTCTATGGAACGAAGCAAAAATAGAAGAGACCTTGAAATTTTTCGATAGATTAGTTAAAAATGGTATTATTAATCCAACTCTACTTGGAAGTAAGATATCTACCAATATAGACATCTTTAACGAAGGTAAAGCAGGTATACTGATAGGAAATTATCTGGATTACAAAATGGTAGATAATGCTAAAAAGGTAAAGACAGTGATTCTTCCTTTCCCTAATAATCAAGGCAATAAGATATCTTCACTTTGGGAGATTTATGGTTATTTCTGCTTTAGGCAAAGGGATAATTATAACCTTGATAAAGTCCAGAAGACGCTCTTTTTAGCTAAGACATTAGCTGAAAATTCTAGCTGGGTTTTAGATATTGGTGGGTTACCTGCATCTAGAGGTATGTGGGATAGTTTAAACCTATATAAAGAAGAGAATCATAATTTTCTTTATAATTACATAGAAGACGCGATTCCTATAGATATCGATCCACTTTTTACTCAGATAGCTTTTGAAGCTATAAATCCACAGTTAGAAAATATAGTTACGGGGAAGTCAGATACGAAACAGGCTTTAGAAGCTATAAAAGACAGGTTAGATAAAATCTTATCCCAGAGTAGAAGATGAAGATAAAATTCTGGCAATTTCTCTTACCTATAATCCTTGGAGGGATGGTATTTTATTACTTTATCTACCGGGATAAGGGGATAAGTCTTGGTTTTAAGAACCTCTTGTGGATTATATATGGTTCTATGATAATAGTCATCTGGTGGATAATAGAGGGATTAAAATTGTCTATGTTGGCTAGGTATGTTGGAGAAAATATCAAACTCTTAGATTCTCTAAAGGTTATCTTTACAGGCTTTTTCCTAGGTGGGATTACTGTTTTCTCAATAGGGACATTTCCTGGTGAGTATGTATCTCTTTTAAGGTTAGGAGTAGATGTAGACAAGGCTTTATGGATCGTCTCAGTAAGAGGTATTATGAATAGCATAATTAAAGGTATAGTTGCTATAGTCATTGCTATTTTCTTAAGAAATTATGGTAATTCTATGTTTAGAAATCTATTGTATAGTATCTTTTTGACTTATGGTTTAGGGATACTTTTAGTATACTTTATTATCTTTAGTAAAAATATTTATGCGATTAAGATTAGAGGGCTTATTACAAAGGGATTGATCTATCTTGAAAAAAGGTATATGAAACTATCTAGCCATATATATAGATTCAGAGTGGCATTAATTAGTCAGGCTGGGATGAGCTATGTAAATTCTTTCTACAATTGGCTTCTTCTATTTTCAATCTATATATTATCCTGTATAATATTACTTTCCTTCCCGATTTTTATAGTAAGATCTATAGGAGCTAGCATAAGACTTACAGATACTATAATAGCGCAGGCAATATTTTATATAACGCAGTCTTATATGCCAACTCCAGGAGGAAGTGGAATAGTAGAATTAGGATACGATTATTTCTTAAAAAATATCTCTGGTGTATCATCAGCGGAATTTATAATGCTTTTAAGGCTTTTTACATTTTATCTACCAGTCTTGATAGGAGGTTTTATGTCACTTTCACTTGTAAATAGGAGGCGAATGGCTTGAGTAACAACACATATAATGCAAAGTCAATAACTGTTTTAGAGGGCCTTGAAGCCGTAAGAAAAAGGCCTGCTATGTATATAGGGAGCACAGGAGAAAGAGGACTTCATCATCTGGTATACGAGGTAGTTGATAATAGCATAGATGAAGCCCTCGCAGGATACTGCTCCTGTATCAATGTAATTATTCATACCGATAGAAGCATCACTGTTATAGACAATGGTAGAGGAATTCCTGTTGATATTCATCCAAAAGAAGGAAGGCCAGCTCTAGAGGTAGTAATGACTACCTTACATGCTGGAGGTAAGTTTGAGAGTGGAACTTATAGGGTATCGGGTGGACTTCACGGTGTTGGGGTCTCTGTAGTGTGTGCCTTCTGTCTCTTATACACATCT
>JAOACC010000099.1 GCA_026418035.1 bacterium | reverse complement strand
GTGAATTATAGAGCTAATCTTTATGCTTTCAAATTACTGGGTGTAAAGAGAGTTATTGGTCCTTGTGCAGCTGGAAGTTTAAAACCGGAGATAAAGCCAGGTGATTTTGTAATCTGTGATCAGTATATTAATCTTACAAGTGGTAGAAAAGACACCTTTTATGATGGTCCTATCACTACTCACATAAGTTCTGCAGATCCTTATTGTCCACAACTGAGGGGAATAGCTATAGAATGTTGTAAGAAGTTAGGGCTTTCTTTTCATCCTAGCGGGACTGTTGTTGTAATTCAGGGACCAAGATTTAGTACTAAGGCTGAGAGTAAATGGTTTAGAAGTTTAGGTTGGGATGTGATTAATATGACCCAATATCCAGAAGTTACACTAGCTAGAGAGTTAGAGATGTGTTATGTCAATATCTCTTTAATTACTGATTATGATACTGGATTAGAAGGAGATCCAAATATAAAGCCTGTTACGCATGAAGAAGTTATGAAGATATTTCAAGAGAATATAGATAAACTTAAATCTCTTATTATAGAGATGATTAAATCTATTCCAGAAGAGAGAACTTGTCCCTGCCCTAATATTTTAGAAGGAGCAAGATGAAACCTGTCTGGTGGGAAGATAACTATCTATACTTTATAGATCAGAGGAAACTTCCTCTAGAGTTAGCTATAGAAAAGACGAGGGATTATAGGGTTGTAGCTGAGGCCATTAAAGAACTTGCTATAAGAGGAGCTCCTGCTATAGGAATAGCTAGCGCTTATGCGCTGACCCTTGCGCTTTTTCAAAATGAAGACTTAGATAAAGCAGTTAGAATACTGAGAAACACTAGACCTACCGCTGTTAATCTTTTTTGGGCCATAGATAGGATGATGGCTCTTCCAGTAAAGGATTTTGCTACGTTTTTAGAAGAGGCAAGAAATATAGAAAGAGAAGACGAAGAGATGAACCTTGATATAGCTATTTTAGGGGCGAGTTTGATACCAGATAATAGTATTGTTCTTACTCACTGTAATGCTGGTGGCTTGGCTACTAGTGGATATGGAACAGCTATAGGGGTAATAAGAAGGGCATGGGAAGAAGGTAAGGTTATAGAGGTTTTAGTAGATGAGACCCGCCCCCTTTTACAAGGGGCGAGATTAACAGCATGGGAACTTCAAGAGGCTGGTATTCCATATAGGATAATAACTGATAATTCTGCTGGTTTTATGATGGAGTTAGGCAGGGTTTCTGCAATAGTTGTTGGAGCGGATAGAATAGCTAGTAATGGAGACGTAGCAAACAAGATAGGAACATGCAGCTTAGCTATCTTAGCGAATAGGTTTGATATACCATTTATAGTTGCTGCTCCAACTAGTAGCTTTGACTGGAACATTAAATCAGGTAAAGATATACCCATAGAGGAGAGAAGAGAAGAGGAAGTCTTAAATTTTGGAGGGACAAGGATAGCACCATTAGGAGCTAAGGCTGTAAATTTTGCCTTTGACGTAACTCCTGCAGAGCTTATAACAGCCATTGTTTGTGAAGTCGGTATACTTAGACCGCCATTTTTTACTAAGATTTCTATCCTCTAACACAAGGATGATACTTCGTATTCAAATATAAGTTCCTATTCTAATATAAAAAAAGACCCCACTACTGGGGTCTTTTAAATTTTTTATGCCTGAATTGATTAAGTTATTTCTTACTCAATCCCTACCAAGCTTAGTTTTTCTGCAAAATGACAGGCAACAAAGTGATCATTACCCAAATTCCTCAACTGTGGATGCTCTACCTTGCATATATCTTGTACATATGGGCATCTTGGATGGAAGTAACATCCACT
>JAOACC010000096.1 GCA_026418035.1 bacterium | reverse complement strand
CCTTATATGCATATTTTCCTTCTTTACAAGTGTTGGATCTATAAAGCTAGCTATAGCAAGCGGATCGTGAAGTATAGGATACCTTTCCTTGTCTCCCTCTTGCCATATAGTAATCAATTCTGACAAGAATTTAGTTCTTTCACTATTGTAATTGAAGATTTTGTCTAGATTTTCTCTATTTAGTCTGCATCTTAGCGTTACATCTAATCCTACCATAGTTATCTTTATTCCAGAATCAAATACTATCCTAGCTGATTCGGGATCACAGTATATATTCCATTCAGGGAATGCCTGAGAATACATTCCTCCCATCATATATATCTCCGTCTTCTCTTTTAATCTTGGCTCTTTTATTATTGCTCCTGCAATATTTGTTAGTGGACCTATAGGGATAAGTGTTATTCTTTCCGTTGAATTCATTATTGCATCTACTATAAAGTCTATAACATTTATGCCATTGTCTACTTCTATCTCATCTTTAACTGCTTGGGCTTGTAAAGGAATAAGATTTTTATCCCAATCACCTATTAGAGGCTTTTCAGCCCCCTTAATTACTGGTATATCTGGCTTATCGTAGAGACTTAACAGCTTTTTAGTTAACTTTACTCTTGAGGTAGTATCTACAAAGACGGTAGTGATACCTACAACCTCTATCTCTGGAGAGTTAAGAGCTAATGCTATTGCTAATGCATCGTCTATATCTCCTCCGATATCGGTATCTATAATTATCTTTTTCATACCTCTATTCCCTCCTTTTTAATAAAATTGTTGGCCTCTTCTAATGTTGGTATAGAACTCTGTGCTCCCTTTCTTGTCACAGAAATTCCAGCACAGACAACAGCAAATCTCATCGCCTTCTCTAAAGATTCTCCTTGAGAAAGCTTCAGTGTTAGAGCTCCATTAAAGACATCTCCAGCTCCAGTTGTATCTATAGGAGATACCTTTATAGCTGGCATAAAAATCTCTCTATCTTTTCCTATACCTATAACTCCTCGAGAGCCTAAAGTTACTATTACCCATTTAACCCCATACTCTAAAACCTTCCTTCCAGCCTTAATGATATCTTCATCATCCTTCAATTCAGTTTCTGTTATTTTCTCTAACTCTGACCTATTTGGTGTAATAATGTCTGCTAGAGATATTATTTCTCTATCTATCTTCTGTCTTACAGGTGCAGGGTTTAGTATGGTTGTAAGACCATATTTCTTGGCTAGGTTGAGTGAAAATTCTACCGTTTCTATTGGTATCTCTAGCTGTATAAGAAGGGTTCCAGCTTGAGATATTATTGGAAGAGCCCTTTCTATGTCTTCTCTTTTTAACTTCATATTTGCTCCAGGAGCAACCACAATACTATTCTCTCCATTCTTATCTACAGTAATAAAGGCTATCCCTGAAGGTTCTAAATCGTCTTCCATTAAATAGTCTATCTTTACTTTGTTTTTTATAAGATTCTCTTTTAACTCAGCACCAAACGAGTCGCTTCCTATCTTTCCTACAAAATAGCAGTTTCCTCCTAATTTAGATATGGTTACTGCCTGATTTGCCCCTTTACCCCCACAGGCTCTATAAAAGTATTCACCTATAACTGTTTCTCCTGGTTTTGGGATAAAGGTAGATTTTATTACTAGGTCCATATTTATGCTTCCTATAACCACAATAGGTCTATTACCCATCTAACCCTCCGTTTTAGATTTTCTCTTGAATAGTATATCATAAGGTTGCTATAATAAGAATGGAATGGAGGCTTTATGAGGCTTAGATTTTTTCTAATTCTATCAATATTCCTATTTATTTCTTCCATAGCTTATTCTCAAGTGGGAGTAGATATAGATGTAGAGTTTGGCTTTAATGGAATGGTAAAGACTGGTAGATGGAATCCTATTACTGTAAATATAAGAACTTATAGTGTTCCGTTTAAGGGAAGGATAGAGATAGAGATAAAAGAGGGGAGTGTAATATTAGAGAATATAACAACTGTGGTGTTAAAATCAGACGTGGATATCCCGATATACTCTAAAAGAGAGTACCTTTTTCTAGTCCCTCTTTCTGATGTGAGACATCCTGTAAAGGTCTCTGTATTTTCTCAAGAAGGAAGATTAGTAAAGGCTTTAAAGTATGAAATAAAAGAATTGGATATGAGATTACCAATTATCTGTCTTATAGATAATTGGACATTACCCTATAGAGGAGAGAGTAGAGTTTTATCCCTTGAGTCTGAAAGACTTTTAGATAAGCCAGTCCTCATATTGGACCCATTTGATATAGTCTCTCTTAGTCCTGTATCTTTTCATAGATTGAAAGACCTATTAGATAAGTGGATAGTTTTAGGTGGTAAGGTATTGACAGACTCTTCTATTTCCGTAGTGAAATTTAGACAAGATACCTATCCAGGAGATATTGACCTTTCACCCCTAGTTTTAGATCTATTGAAAGAACAGGATGTACCATTACCATCTAAGATGTTTATATCTCTGATCCTTTTTTTATATGTATTATTAATCTTTCTTTTCTTATATTACTCTAAGGGACACTTCTTAAAAAAGATTGGGATATATATTTTGATTGGTTTTGCCTTTTCCTATCTACTTTTTAGTCTGACATTAAGGACTAAAGAAGGTAGTGATATTGGTGTACAGGTTAACCTTGTAAAAGTAAATAAAAACTCACCATATGCAAACTTTTACTCGGGACTAGCGGTCTTTTCCCCCTATAATAGGGGCTGGAGTTTTTTGTATAATTCTCGAGACCTTGTCTTTTGGATAAGCAGAAGAGAAAAGAGAGTAGCTGAGACTAATTTTAACAATAAAGATAAGGATAAGACCTTGGTAGAGATAGATCTAGGACCAAATAAGTTTGGCCTTCTTAAAGGCTTAGGAGTTCTAGACTTTGGTATTAAGATATATAGGGATAAAGATAATATTACAGTTATTAATAACTCTTCTTATACATTACATAATGTCTATTTCTTGAGTAGTAAAGGTTATCTTCCTTTAGATGATATAAAGGTTGGTACAAATCGGTTTTTGATAGAACTATCAAGATTGTCAAGATTAAGTAGAGAAGATATTAAGGAAAGAATTCTATCTTGGCTTATAGATAATGGTATAATATTATTAGGTGAGAAGAATTATATACTAGGATGGATATATACAACACCAGTAAATATTGAATTTAAATCAAAGAATATCAAGATTCTCACACTCTGTCTCTTGGAGGTCTGATAGGTATAATTACTATAATTTGGAAAGATTTAGAATCAAGAATAAGTAGTCTAGATTTTATAAAGTTCTGGGGTATATCTCTATTTATACTCCTTTTTGTCTTTGTGTTAACTGTCCCTGGACCCCAGAGAGTTATAAATAGCTTTATTCCAAAACTTTTCGTAGTTATGGCTATCTCGGAGTTTTTTATCTTTTTAGTTTTCACCGCAGTAGTAACCATAGGTAACTCTCTTACAGATAAAGAGAAGACCATAAGAGACTTAGCTATTGGTAGTAATTTCTCTGTCTTTAGTATAGTATTCGGTAAATTAATAGCCTTTTTTATTCACTTCTTAATTATGCTTGTTTCTGTATTACCTTTTAATCTCTTAGCCCTTAATCTAGGGATAGATGGTAATCTTACATATTTCTTCCTAATCTTGATAGGGATAGATTTAAGTTTAGCCTGTTGGGGATACTTTGTCTCAACATTAAAAGAGAAAATATTACCAGTGATCCTTTTTTGGATTGGTATAGTTATTTTATTAATATTTACTGCAAGATTTCCTACGCCTTTAAACCTTATAAATCCTCTAATTCTTATTTACTATTCAAAGAGAGAAGGATTAATATACTATCTTTTTATTGGGTTATTAGGCTTAGTTTTGACTTTCTGGAGAGTAATTTACCTGAGGAGGTCAGCGAATGTCAGCAGAGCTTAGAAGATTTGTCTCATTAGTTAGACTTAAGATAAGGGCTGTTATATTCTTAAACTGGCTTTTAGAGTTATTGATATATACCTCTACTCTATTTGTGTTGAAACACTTCTTTCATTTTGATATATCATACCTGTACTTAATAATCCCTCTTTCTATTGCCTTAGCTCTTTCTATCCTTAAGCCTATAAATGATGAAAAAGTGGCTTTAGTAATAGATAAAGACTTGGATCTTAAAGAGAGGGTTATAACCAGCTTGGAATTTAGGGAAACTAAATCACCAATTATTGAGAGACTTTTAGATGATACGATAAACTTACTAAAGACTGTAGATTTAAGAAAGGTCTACCCTATAAGATTTAGAAAGAGAATTAGATATGCGATTCTTGTCCCATCGATACTCTTTCTGCTTCTAGTGTTCTATCAAAATGTCTTCTATCCTAGATTTACTTCTTCAAGGGGAACAGATTTAACAACTCAAAATATTATAGAGTCAGATATACTTAGATTAGAACAGAAACTAGTTTCTGAGAGGCCAGAATTAGCCAAGAGGCTAGAGATACTTAGAAGAGAGATCGAAGAAAAGAAGATTAGAAAAGAGGAAGGTTTAAGCGTTCTGAAGGAGATAACTAAAGAGATAGAAAGAGAAACCAGTAGTAATATGGATACAAATACCAAGATGGATATCAAAAAGATGTTAGAGATGGTTATGAACAAGATGAATAATACTAATAATAATTCTCAAGAAAATAATAGGAGTGAAAGTGGAGAAGGTGAAAGACGGCTTACTACCGATAGAGGACTATCTAATGAAGAAGTAGGATCTGAGAGTGGAAATTATCCTACAAAGGATAAGAGCGAATTAAATAATGGTGAAGGTAATAGTAAAGATTCTTCTATGGGAGAAAATACTGATACTATTTCTAATATAGAGAAGGAAAGAGGAACAGGTAGTAAAGTGGAGGGTAGCTCTCAAGGAGAGATGGATACCTCAGCCAAAGAGGGTAAGAAGGGAGAAGATGCTACGGGAGGGAAAGAGACCGTAGAAGAAGGTGGCTCGTTACCTGGTAAAGGAGAAAGAGAGAATAAACTAGGCGAAGAGTCTGAAAGACTTAGTAATCAGGGAGTGCCACAGTATGTTCCAGGCATAGCTAAAGAGGAAGGAGATATAAGGTTAAGGATAAAGAATGTTGGTAAGGAAGCTTCTCCTTCGACAAAAGAAGGTGGAGGTAGTCCTATTGGTTCAATAGAGGACCCAGTAAGAAAGGAGCATGTTCCATCTGAATATAGAGAGACAATAAAACTTTACTTTGAAAGGTTGAAAGGAGAGTAATATATGGAATTCAGAGAAGAATTTAAGGATATATTTACTAGACTAAAGGAAGAGATTTCTAAGGTAATAGTAGGGTATGATGAGATTATAGAACAGGTCTTAATAGCTCTTTTTAGTGGTGGACATATACTACTAGAAGGTCTTCCGGGTTTAGGAAAGACATTGATGGTTAAGACTTTAGCTGAAGCCCTAGACCTTACATTTTCAAGGATCCAGTTTACCCCAGACCTTATGCCTTCAGACATTATAGGAACAAATGTTATGGAGCAAGATAGGACATTTAGGTTTCAACCTGGACCTATCTTTGCTCAAATAATCTTGGCAGATGAGATTAATAGGGCTACCCCTAAGACACAGTCTGCACTGCTTGAAGCAATGCAAGAACATAGTGTAACCGTCTCTGGCATTATCCATAGGTTGAAAGAGCCATTTTTTGTAATGGCTACACAGAACCCTATAGAGATGGAAGGAACATATCCTCTACCTGAGGCACAGTTGGATAGATTTTTCTTTAAGCTTAAATTAGGTTTTCCAAACAAAGAAGAACTCATTGATATAATTGATAGAACGACAAACCCTGAGATACCAAAGGCAGAAAAGATACTAGATGGAGAAACTATAGAAATAAAAAAAAAGGAAATAAGGAGTGTCCCTGTTTCTAGCCCTGTGAAGGATTATGCAGTTAGACTTGTCCTAGCTACCCATCCTGAACTTGAGTCTTCACCTCCTATGGTCAGAAGATATGTCCGTTATGGTGCTAGCCCAAGGGGAGTCCAGTCACTTATACTTGGAGCTAAGGTTAAGGCTCTTATAGACGGAAGATACAATGTAAGTTTTTCTGATATTAGATATGTTGCTAAGCCATCTTTGAGACATAGAGTTATTCTAAACTTTGAAGGAGAGGCGGAAGGGCTAGATACAGATACTATTATTGACCATATCTTAGAGGAGGTTCCTGAGTTAGAGAATGAGCCTGTTAAGCCCTGAATTTCTTAGTTACTTAGAGAAATTAGATTTACTTATAAAAAGGTCAGTTAAAGGTTCCAGTGTTGGGGAAAGACTAAGTTCTAGATATGGTAGAGGAATAGAATTTCAGGATTATAGGAGCTATGAGATAGGAGATGACTTCCGTTATATAGACTGGAACATATATGCAAGACTTGATAAGTTATTTGTAAAACTCTTTAGAGAAGAAGAAATTAGTGTTATAAATATACTTTTAGATATAAGTAAATCTATGGGTTTTGGAAATCCTTCTAAGTTATATTTTGGTAAGCAGTTATCTGCAAGCCTCGGATATATAGGTTTGGTTAACTATGACCTGGTAAATTTGCATTGTATCTCTTCAACTGTGGAGAAGAGCTTAGAATCTCTACGTGGTAGAACTAATGTTATGAGACTTTTAAGATTCTTAGATGTTTTAGAACCTCAAGGGATTACATTTCTAAATACTGCAATAAGGGACTCCCTTAGAGGATTAAAAGGTAAAGCTGTATTTATAATACTTTCTGATTTTCTAGACCCGAATGGATATGAGGAAGGATTAAAGATTCTAAGTGCTAGGGGATATGAGACTTTTGTATTCCATATACTCTCTGAAGAAGAGATAGATCCTTTAATCTCTGGGAGTGTAAAACTTATAGATTCAGAGACGGGAGAAGTTATAGAGTTAGATGAGATTGACGATATATTAAAAGGATACAAGCAGACACTGGGAAGATTCTTGGAAGGGATTGAGTCTTTTTGTCTTGACCATAGCATAGAATACATTAGGGCGAGTTCAAGTATCCCTATAGATAGGGTTGTCTTGTATTATATGAGACTAGCGGGGTGGCTTAAATGAGTTTTCTCTCACCAATATACTTTTTATTTCTTATAGCAATTCCTATAGTTATATTTCTATACTTGCTAAGAACAAGAAGGCAAATTCTTATAGTTCCGAGTATATATCTTTGGAAGAGGTACACTAAGGAAGAACTGAGGTACTCAGTATTTAAGAAGTTTCTAAAGGATATTCTTTTGATCTTGCAGATTTTGACTATTATTCTATTAACTCTAGGTCTTGTTAAACCGGCGATATTCTCTTCTGTAATTGCTAGGAATGTTGTTTTTATAATTGACACCTCTTGCAGTATGCAGGCAAAAGATATAAAGCCAACTCGATTTGATCTAGCAAGAGAAAAGGCTTTAGAGAAAGTAGATGCTTTGGGTAGGGGAACTAGTATCTCCGTATTTGCATCAGACTCAAAGACTAAGTTTCTCTTAGATTACACTACAGATAAAAGATTAGTAAAGGAAGTTATAAAAAGACTTTATCCAACGGATACAGAGGGTGATATAGGCGAGACCTTAAGTTATATAGAGAAGCTTAATAAGAAACCTGATTTGATATATGTCTTTACCGATGGAGCATTTGAAGAAAATATCCCTCCTAATTTAAATATAGAACTATTAACCTTTTCTAAAGATGATAATAATGCTGGCATAACTGATATTAGTGCAAGGGATACCGGAATAAAGGGAGAGAAAGAGATATTTATAAAGGTCAAAAATTTTTCTAAGAATAAGAAGTCCATCCCTTTACAGGTTTGGGAAGGAGAAAGACTTATAGAAACAGACTCATTAGATCTGAATCCAAAGGAGGAAAGGATAGTTATCGTTGGACCTAAGAGATTTAGTGGTATAGTAAAGGCGATGATATATCCGAACGATTTACTTTCTACAGATGATAAAGCATACCTAACATTCCCTAGAGTCAAACCATCTGTGCTACTTGTAACTAAAGAGAATCCATACTTAGAGATAGCCCTTTCACTTGCAGATATAAGTATTCTTGATAAAACAGATTCCTTTAATTTAGAGATGTTATCCAAGTATGATATTGTGATATTTGATGGTACCGCTCCTAATGATATATTACCTGGAAACTATATATTTATAGGGAAGATTCCGTCTAATATACCTTTACAGGTAGTTGATATAACGGAAAGACCAACTATAATTCGTGTAGACGCTACTAGTCCTATTATGAGATTTGTAAATCTAAATGATATGACTATAAAGAGGGCGGTTGTGTTTGAAAGTAGCCAGGGAAAAAGTCTTATCAAGGTTAAAGATGGTTCTATTCTTTGGAGCTATGAAGGGAACTTGGGTAGAATTGTTACCTTTGGTTTTTATCTTGAGGAGAGCTCTTTAATTGAGTCTCCTAGCTTTCCGATATTAGTAAAGAATATTATAGGCTGGTTGGGGGAGAATCCGTCTCCTGGTGTAGCGTATACTGGTAATGTAATTACACTGAGGACTAAAAAGATGAACGAAGATGTTACCATAATCACTCCTTACGGTGTAGTAAAGAGAGAAACTGATGATAGAAGGTCTATAACCTTTGGTGATACGTATAAGGTTGGAGTTTATTCATTTAAAAGTAGTGTAGGGAATATAGATGTAGGTGTTAATCTTTGCTCTTTTTTAGAATCCGACATATCTCCTAAGGTTTCCTCTAAAGAGTTTAAAGGAAATGCTGAGTATAGAGAAAGAGTTCTTTTGAATACAGATGTTTGGAAGTTTCTGGTTTTAGGAGCTTTAGGTACTATATTCTTGGAAGGTTATCTTTTTTATGGTAGGAGGAAAGTTTCTTGAGGATTAGTTATATATATCCATTATTACTTTTATCTCTAATCTTTCTATTTGTCTGGTTAAATAAAAATAGGCTTCGTAAGAAAAGTTTTTGGCTAAGAATTATTGCTATGATTCTTTTAATATTTGCTCTAACTGGGCCTCAGATTGTAAAAAAGAATAACAGTTTAGATATAGTCTTTGCGTTAGATGCATCAGATAGTATTCCTTCTAATCTTAGAAATGATGGTTTAAGATTTGTAGAAAAATCTTTAGAGTATAAGAGAGAGAATGACAGGATTGGCTTTGTTATGTTTGGTGAAGACGCTCTAACTCAAGTTCCTTTATCCTATGTCTCATCTCTGGAAGTAAAAACTTACCCTAGTCCAAAAGGGACGAATATAGAAAAGGCAATAGACCTTTCTAATGTAATTCTTTCTCAATCTGATAGAAATAATAGAAGAGTAGTTCTTATTACCGATGGGAATGAGACAGATGGTTCAGCTATAGAGGCTTCTTATAGAGCTAGAGAAAAGGACATTAGAATAGATGTGTATCCAATAGTAAGAGAACCTCTCAGTGAGGTTGCTATAGAAGACTTTGAGGTTCCTAACAAGGTAAAACTTAGAGAACCTTTTGTTATAAAAGTTATAATAGCAAGCTCAGTTACTCAGAATTTAATTTTTGACCTGTATCAGGATGGTAAAAAGCTTTTTTCTCAGAATCTGTCTGTTAGAGAAGGTAGAAATCTCTTTTTATTTAGTGTAACCCCTAATAGTGCAGGCTTTCATAAGTTTAAGGCGGAGGTTTTTCCTAAAAATGATACCAGGATTGAGAATAATACTACAGAGGCATTTACAGTTGTGGAAGGTCCTCAAAAGATTCTCTATGTATACAATCCTAATGTAGGTTACGGACAGGTTTTATCTGCCCTTAAGGCTCAAGGTATAGATTTAGAAGTAATTACTTCTGAACGGATACCTGATACTACCGTCGGATTTTCTGGATACTCTACGGTGATATTAGACGATGTATCCGCTACATCACTTACTTTGAATCAGATGAGGGCTATCCAATCTTTTGTTAGAGATGCTGGAGGAGGACTTCTTGTGATAGGAGGTCCTAATAGCTTTGGTATGGGGTCTTATATGGGAACACCTTTGGAGGAGACACTCCCTGTAGAATCTAGAATTACTCAAACTGCTAGTCTCTCTAATATTGCTTTAGTTCTTGTTATTGATGCGTCTGGGAGTATGAGTGGGCAGGAAGGAGAACTTGCTAAGATAGACTTGGCTAAAGAATCTGCACAATTGGTTGTAGATTTATTAAAAGACCAGGATAGAGTGGGAGTTATAGCTTTTGACCATTCATTTCAGTGGGTTGTGGATCTTACAAGTGCTAAGGAAAGGGAAGGCATTGCCAAGAAAATATCGATGATACAACCCGGTGGTGGAACAGCAATGTATCCTCCTATGGAATCTGCATATCTGGCACTTAAAAATGAAAAAGCCAGGGTGAAACACATAATAGTTTTGTCAGATGGACAGACAGAACCGGGCAGATTTAAATCTTTGGTAGAGCAGATGAGACTTTCAGATATAACGGTCTCCACAATAGCTATTGGTAGTGATGCTGATATCAGCCTTATGCGTAACATTGCAGAGTGGGGACAGGGTAGATTCTACTATACAAATGATATATACTCTGTTCCTCAGATATTTTTAACGGAGACTTTAACAAAGAGTAGACCTTATCTAACAGAAAAACCATTTATTCCTACTTTAAATAGTTATATAGATTTTCTTGAAGGGGTAGACAGATTCCCTACAATGCTAGGCTATGTCTCAACCTCTATCAAGCCTAAAGCTAAAAAGCTAATGAGCGCTTTAGATAATGAGCCGTTGTTAGCATACTGGCGTTACGGGCTTGGTAAGGTTCTAGCATTTACATCTGATTCTGGGAAGAGATGGACTAAAGCTTGGATTAATTCTCCATCCTTCTCTAAGTTTTGGACTCAGGCTATCCGTTGGCTGGGACAAGATGTATCTAGTCATTATGTATCTATATATACCTCAGAAAAGTCTAATCAGGTAGATATTATAGCCGATGTATTTGATTATAATGGAAACTTTGTTAACTTTTTGGAAGGGACCTTTAAGGTTTTTTCTCCATCTGGAAATCTAATAAGGGGAAATCTTATTCAGGTGGATTCTGGTAGGTACTACGGAAAAGTAAACGTGAAGGAAGAAGGGATATATTCCCTCTCTGTCGAGCTAAAGAGGGGAGATACGGTTATAAATAGCTTGAGTGGATTCTATATGCCAGTTTCTAAGGAATTAAGAGATATAGAAAGCAATAACTCACTTCTATACTCTATTGCAGAGATTACAGGTGGAAGAATATTGAATAATTCTGAAGATGTCTTTGATGCGAAGATAAGAGACTTTAATGTTGAATATATAGACATATGGCAATTTGTTTTATTGCTATCAGGTATTATATTTCTTTCAGAGCTAGTTTTAAGAAAGCTACCGGCATTAAAAGAGCAGAAGGAATTATTTAACACTATTTTATCTAGATTTCCTAGATTTAGAATATCTACTAGTTCTATCTCTATGTATGAAAATTCTTATGAGAATCCCCCCATAGAGCTTAGAGCCTATAAGCCTAAAGAAGAATCTCCCATAAGAGCATCTAGTATGGAACATGCAGCTAGACTATATATCGCTAGACTGAAGCAAGAAAGAGAAGAGAAAAAATAAAACCCACCAGGCTTTCTCCCGGTGGGTTAAGATTTCTAAGATTTAGAAGCCGAAGGAAATAGTTGGACTAAATAGTATATTCTTATCGCTACCTACTAAGGCTTGTCTTACAAGCAGAGATAAAGAGGTATTTGGAGCTATAGTTGTACTTGCAGAAAAGCCTAGTAATTTATTATAGACATCATATTCTAGATATGGATTCCATCCGGTTTCCGCTTGAACTCCAGGGAGATTAATCCCTATTACTTGGTATTTTGCTTCTGTATCTCCTGCTCTTTGGCCATATAGGGCGTAAATACTTAATACTTTAGGAACAACATCCCATCTACCACTTATTCTGTATCCTGTAGATGTTGCATCGTCTCTTGTCCAGACAATTCCTGTAACTCTTCCCCAAGAGGCATCAAGATTAGCACCTAAGGCGATAGCTTTTTGATTATCAGCTGTTGTGGCTACATCTGGAGATAAAAGTAGGAATGTAGTAAGTCCAGGGAATAAGGCAGAACTAATAATATTAACACCAGAGGCTCCACCGATATTAAACGAATCACCATAAATTGCAAGAGGACTATAGGTACTAATAGAAAGAGCTCCTGCTTCAATTACTATGGGAATTCCTTGAGATTTTAGGTCGGCAGTTATAAATGCTCTATCAAGAGTAAGCATGCCATAAACTGAGTTTTTATAAAATGTCGTTTTCCACCATGCCAAGTCTGTATAACCTATGTATACATCCGCCCTATAGGTAATAAAATCATTAACTTTTCCTCTAAGAGTTAACCAAAGTCTTCCTTCTAAGTCGGCTTTAGCAAAACCAGGAGCGGTTGTAAGGTTATAATCATTTAGCCTAAAAGCCAAGCTACCACTAAGATTTACATCTGCGTACGCTGGCAGAGTTAATCCCACCATTAACGCCAACGTAACCAATGCCACTGTTAACTTTTTGAACACCTCAAATCACCTCCATAAAATTTTTCTGTAAACTTTATACCTTTGCCTACGATTATACAGGTAACAACCCATATCCTACCAACTTACTGTAATTTTACACTCCCCTTAACTCTACCCCACTAATTGCTACCTGCCACCATCGCAGGCATCAGTTGCCTCTAATTATACCTTACTTCTCTTTAATTAGTCAAGAGGGTTCTCTAACTTCAACTTAAAATCTAACTTAAAAAGTTAAGTTGACCTAATTATAATACTAGTGATAAAAGTTTGTCAAGAGGTTTATCTTTTGATTCATTCAGGTATAACCTCTTTACAAATCAAAATACTGTGATATAATTAGCTCGAAACTGGTAAAACTAGCTGGGGCTAGTTTAAGACCGGTGAGGAGGTGAGTTTTAGGTTTTAAAGGTCTTGGCCAAGGTTAGTTGAGCCAGAAGCCCTTACTCACCAAGGAGAAAACGTAGGAAGACTCTTGAAAGTGGGTAAGGAGAAAACCTCTAGAAAGGAGGAAGGGTAAAGTGAAACGAATTATATTAATTTTGACGGTGGTGTTGGCATTAGCTATTGGTGCCCCTGCTATGTCAGCGCCGTTCCCTGATGTCCCTTCTAATCACTGGGCTTACGATGCAGTCAATGAATTAGCAGCTAGAGGCTTAATCATTGGATATCCAGATGGGACATTCCGTGGAAATAATCCTTTAACTCGTTATGAACTAGCAATGGTTCTTTCTCGTTTAATTCCTCAGTTAGAAAAGATTGCAGGGGGACCAGCTATAGATGTTTCTGAGTTTGTTACTAAGGCTGAATTAGCAGAAGCTTTAGCAGATTATGTAAAGTTAGATGACCTAGCAGACTATGTAAAGGCAGATCAACTATCCGACTACGTGACATTTGATGCCTTAGCAAACTACGTGACTAAAGAAGATTTAGCAGACTATGTGACAACTGATGCTTTAGCAGATTATGTAACAAAAGACGAATTAGCCAATTACGTAACTGTAGACCAGCTGGCTGACTACGTAAAGGCAGATCAGTTGGCAGACTATGTGACAGTAGATCAACTAGCAGATTATGTAACAGTAGACCAGTTAGCAGACTATGTGACAACTGATGCTTTAGCAGATTATGTGACGAAAGACGAATTAGCCAATTACGTAACTGCAGACCAG
>JAOACC010000084.1 GCA_026418035.1 bacterium | reverse complement strand
ACTATGTCTGGGGAGCAAGGTATGAATATCCAGCAGACTTAGTTGTAGCTTCTCTAGGAGAAGATGAAAAAGGATGGAGCAAAGTCTCTTTTGCTTTAGGGATGGCTAGGAGAGCCTGTAAAGAAGGTGGCATAATTATATTCCTACTTCCATGTGATGAGCCAGATCATAAGAATGAATACAGAGAACTTACCTTAAGTGAGCTTTTGAGATTACATGAAAAGAGAACCTGGCAAGACCTTACAGAAAGGGATGTCCAGTGGAAATTAAAAGCGATAAGATCAGAATTCTATAGGAGAAGGTCTTTTTGCGATGAAAGGTATATTGTAAAGTTTGTAGGAGGGAGAGTTCTTCCTATTACTCTTGAAGAGACTAGAGGGGAAAGTTATACTTCTTTTCAGGAGGCATTAGAGAGCTGTAAAGATTTATGGGGAAGAGAGGTAAATATTGCTATTTTACCTGAGGCATCAAGAGTTGTTCCTCTAGCGAATAATCCTAGGAAAGGAGAAAATATATGATATTTAGAGAGATTACCGCAAGTTTGTATCCTTGGGATCTTTATGATGAAGGGGTAGATGTAGCCTTAGATAATCTACAGAATTATTCAGGAGTAAATGCAGTATATCTAGTGGCTTTGATGCATTATGAGAAGAGGCCCTTGACGGATTACTATTATCCTCATAATCCAGTAAGAAAGGTATACTTTCCAGAAGATAGCAGGATATACTGGAAACTGCATCCCGAATTCTATAAGGATAGTAGAATTAAACCGTTGACATCTACTCGAGACTTCTTAAGAGATACAGACTGGTTAGAGCTTCTTATAAAAAAAGGAGAAGAAAGAGGTTTAAAGATTGGAGTTGAAATCTCTCACACTATAGTTGATAAGCTGAGGTCTAAAGAGGAATTTCCAGATTGTATCCAGAAAGACATCTTTGGAAACCGTCTTGGTCAGGTTTTATGTTGGAATAATCCAGATGCTAAAAGTTATGTATTAGCTCTCTATAAAGATCTAGCTTCTAACTATAATGTATATATGGTACAGACCTGCATGATTCTTTTTGTAAATAAAAGACTTCCTGAAGACTGGAAGAGCTTAAGGAGTGAGTGGGGGACAAATCTTATTAATACAGATTATGATGCCCTAGGTCAGCTCCTTAGTATTCTTCTTGGCGGTTGTTTCTGCCCTGTATGTCAGAAGAAAGCCAAAGAACAGGGAGTAGATATAGAGAAGGTAATAAATACGGTAAAATTATTTGCTGGAGCCTTACACCCAGAGAGTGACCTTGGTTCTCCTGAGACCTTCCATCTGAGAAATCTCCTAAAGGGCTCAAATGTCAATATAACAGAGATCTTCATCGAATATCCAGAGCTCTTTGATTGGGTAAGATTTAGATGTAACTCTGTAACTGAGTTATTTAAAGAAATCTACGATACAATAAAGAGTATAAATCCTAGTATAGAATTTAGATATAACACCTACATTCCGAATTCAGAGGTAAGTGGATTGGATTTGAAGCTTGTTGCTCCATATTTAGACTCTGTAAGATGTTCGGATTATTCTGAGCAGAGTGGTTCTAAAGATGTATTACAGTCTAGAAAGACCCCTTGGCTTTTGAATATAAGGAGACAAGTAGGGGATGATAAGAAATTTATATCTGCTATTGGCATTAGACCTAAAGCTAATCCTGAGCTTATAAAGGAAGGTGTAAAGATATCAGCATTCTGCGGTGCTGATGGATTGTCCTTAGGTCATTATGATGGAGCCACTTTTGCTAACCTCAAGGCAATTAAAGAGGCATTGGAGGAAAACTATATAATAGTTCAAAGTTAGAAGAGAAAGGAGGTTGATGGATATCACAGGGGATAAGATAAAGAATTCAGAACTACTAATACTAGCTAATCCTATAACGGATAGGACTCTAGTAGATAAGGTTTATGA
>JAOACC010000070.1 GCA_026418035.1 bacterium | reverse complement strand
CTATCTCCGCTGCCTCGTAAAACTCTGTGGGAATTCCTTGAAGTCCAGCAAGAAATATGAGCATTGATCCTCCTACTCCCCAAAGACTCATGATTATAAGAGCAGGCATAGCCCATACTGGATCTGTAAGCCAACCCGGTGTAGGTAATCCTAGTCTTGCTAATATAGCATTTACAATTCCAAAGTTAGGATTAAATATCCATACCCATAATAGGGCAACAGCTACCCCAGAGATTACAGAGGGCAAATAGAATATTGTTCTAAATATTGTGATCCCTTTTAATTTCTGGTTTAACAGAAGAGCTAAAATAAGGGCAAGAAGAAGGCCTAATGGAACACTGCCAAAAGCATAATAGAAAGTATTTTTAAGGCTTATCCAAAACAGAGGATCATTAAAAAGAAGATTTCTGTAGTTACTTATTCCAATAAACTTAGGAGAAAAGCTTAACTGCATCTCCCAATCAGTAAAGCTTATATATAATGATTGAATAATAGGCCAAAGAGTAAATATTAAAAAACCAAGTAGCCATGGAGAGATATAGAGGTGAAAATATAATGACTCCTTTAAAGTTCTTTTTATATTCACTGTTTTAACCTCCTAAAGCTAAACCGCCCCTGGGCTTTGATTTAAACCAGGGGCGGTTTAGCTTTTTACTTAGTAAGTCTCTTTAAGATTTCATTGCCTACTTTTTGGAACTTCTGCAATGCTTCTTCTGGAGATTGTTTTCCTAAAAGAACAAGGTCCATCTCACGAGACCACGCTGTCCCAAGCTCATTGTAATATCCACCAAATGGCTGTAGCTTGGCATAACTTACAGCATCTACGAAGGCTTTCTTGTTATAGGGTCTAAATCCTTCTTTAAAAGTATTTAGATGCTCAGGAGAGAGCGCGATTGACCTTAATGCTGGAATTCCTTCATTCTTAGCCACATATTTCTGTATGTCTGGATCAGTAGCAAATGCTTTTACTAACTCCCAAGCAATCTCTTTATTCTTAGACTGCGAATAGATGGCAAGCCCATCTGCTCTACATTCAGGATATCTCTTCTTGGTTACTGGATCCATAGGAAGTTGGACTACATCCCAAGGGTCTTTCATGGCTTGCTGGAGCCAAGCTACACTCCAACTATAATCTATCATCATCCCTCCTCTTCCAGTACTAAATCTAACTCCTGTACCCATAGCCTGAAATTCAGCTTGAGTAGGCATCACTTTATATTTAAATATGAGGTCTCTTAAGAACTGAATCCCTTTCAGTGTCTTAGGATTATTTGCCACCACTACCTTCATGTTGGAAGAGGTTATCTCTCCACCGTACATCCATGCTGCATTTATAGTTGGGAAACCAACGACTCCATACTGTTTTTGAGGCCCTTCTCCCTTTGTAAGCTTTATAGCAGCCTCTAAAAAGTTATCCCAAGTCCAATTGTCGTTAGGATACGCTAAACCTGCTTCCTCAAATAGTCTCTTATTATAGAATAAAGCCTGAGTCTTCAAGATGTAGGGTAATCCTTCTAGTATACCTGGACTTTGCATACTTTTTATAGGAAATGACCAGAAAAGTTTTGTTAGGTCTATTTTGTCCTTTTTTACAAATGGCATAAGATCAGTAAACGCTCCCTGCCTGGCTCTTTGGCCCCACCAGTCATTGCACATATTTATTACATCTGCTGCGTTCCCTGCAGTTAGTTGTGCAGTAAGCTTACGGTCATATTCTGCTGGAGGATTACCTTCTCTAATTACTTTTATATCCGGATGCTTTTGCTCAAAGATCTTTATCATATCCTCTCTAAACTGTAGCTCTTCAGTACTACCCCAGTAAATATACCTTATTTCTACTGGGGCAGCATAAAGAATTGAATAAACTAAAATCATCAAAACTAAAGATAGAACTAAAATCAACTTTCTCATAATTTCAAATCCCTCCTTTTATCAAGAATTTACTAAAATTTTTTAAACGAAAAAATAGAGTTAAATTTGGTAATAGTTTTATATTTTCGCTTTCACCTCCTTTGGAGCAGTAGTAGATTTTCTTATGATCAACTCTGCCCTCAGTATCCTAGGCTCAGTAAATAGCTTTTTTGTCTCTAAAAGATTCAACAACATACTAGCCCCTTCTTTTCCTACTTCGTATAGTGGTTGACTTATAGTAGTAAGTGGAGGATCAGAAAGAGAAGAAGAGTGAGTGTTGTCAAATCCTATAAAGGATATATCATCAGGGACGCTAACCCCCTTACTCTTTAGAAAGTTCATCGATGTAATAGTAATATTATCATTAGCTCCAAAGATGGCTGTAGGTAGGGGCTTTAATTTTAAGACTCTCTGCATGTTCGCTATCACTAAGTCTAAGTTGTTAAAATCCCCTTCTATAATATACTCATCCTTTATAGGAATATTGTAAGCCTTTAAGGCATCTAGATAACCTTTGAGTCTAGCCTCTGTATGAGGATGTCCTTTTGTTCCAGAGATATGAGCTATATTTCTATGTCCCAGCTTTATAAGATATTCTACAGCATCAAAAGCTCCCTTATAATGGTCTATCAGAACAAAATTTTTATTAATTTCAGGCATTTTGGTATCCAGGAAGATAACTGGTTTGTTTTCCTCTATAAAAGGGATAACCTCTTCAAGCCCTATAGCCCAAGTTGAAAGAATTAATATCCCAGCTATATTTTTCTGGTCCTTTTCAAACTCTTTTAAATACTTCTTTCTAAGTTCTCTTTTATCTTGAGCTAATTCTCCTACTATATCTACAGTAACCTTATAACCCTCTTCTTTTAGTTTATCTGTAACTCCCTGGATGAGAGGTAAATAGAATCTTCCAGAAGGATGAGTCCCGTCTATAAAGGCTATTAAAGATATAAGTTTACTACCAATTAGAACCTCTTCATAAAAAGATCGAGAGGTAATATATCCTAATTCTTTAGTTACTGCTAAAACCTTATTACGGGTCTCTTCTTTTATATTTCCCTTTCTAGAGAGAACTAGCGATACCGTAGCAGGTGAAACTCCAGCTCTTTTAGCTATTTCTTTTATTGTTACCTTTTCTCTTTTCAATTTCAATCTCCCTATTTAGTAAATATTTGTTAAAATTTTAACATAGTTTCGGACCATTGTCAATAGTTTTCGTAAAAATTTTTATACTTATAATTTTGAGTGATGGATTCTTTATTATACTCATTGTTATTGCAATTACAATGAGTTAGAGTATTATTAGAAATTAGTAAAATATTAACTAAATTCAGTTTAAGGAAGAACTTAAAATTTATTGATATCTCAATGAGTATATTTCTAAATATAAAGACTCTATTACTTATTTCTAAGTAACTTTCATAATCTAATCTGACATATCATCGAATTTTACTAATTTGTTTTACTAAAATTTTTATTGGTCTTATCAGAACCTTTGGATAATCTCTTTAAAGGCTTATCATCTTTCACTCTCTTCTTTAACATTTTCAAAATCTTTATCGTTACACTTGATATTACTTTAGGATAATACTCAAGATGATATAGAAATTAGTTAATTGCCTTACTCATCGTAGGGGCAACTCATGAATTGCCCCTACGATTTTTAATTATTACTTAGAAAACTCCCTATGTTTTTCTGCCACTAAGTCGGCAAGTTTATCTAGTGCTTTTAGGTCTTTCTCTCTAGGTAATCCTTTTACTAAGACAGGTTCTAACAATTCTACCTTTACGTTAGTTAACATACCTTTAAGAATATCTATGGTCTTTCCTCCCCAACCATAAGAGCCTACTACAGAAATATATCTCGTTTTAGGCCTCAAAGCGTTAAATAGATATACTGCGTAGACTACATTGGGATGAGGTCCAACCAAGACGGTTGGGGTTCCAACTATTACAGTACCTGCATCAACTAGACTTATTGCCAGCTTGCCTAAATCAACAGAGGATAAGTCGAATCTCTCTACTTTTATATCCCTCTCTGTGAGAGAAGAGATAAGATAATCGACCATAATCCTAGTACTATTATGCATAGAGATATAAGGAATTATAACTATATTCTTTGGAGTATCTGATGCCCAATCTTTATATGCCTCTATTATGAAATTGGGGTCATTATGAATAGGTCCATGACTTGGAGCTATTATAGAGATATCTAAATCTCTGAGTTTCTCCAGATTCTTCTGTATATTTGTCCTGAAAGGCATCATTATCTCAGCGTAATATCTCTTAGCAGCTTCATATACTTTTGATTTATCCTCTGCATATAGTTCGTTAGTGGCTAGGTGTGAGCCGAAGAAGTCACAGGTAAAAAGAATCTTATCTTCTACTAAATACGTACTCATAGTTTCAGGCCAATGTACCCAAGGTGTATATATAAATTTCAAGGTTTTATCCCCTAGAGAAAAAGTCTCTCCATCCTCTACGGTAATAATTCTATCCTCTGGTATATGGAGATGGTCGATAAGCATATCTTTACCTCTTGTAGAGATTATCACTTTAGCTGACCCATACTTTTCTAAGACTACCGGAAGAGCCCCAGAATGGTCTTGTTCTACATGATGACAGACAACGTAGTCTATATTTTCAATATCTTTAAGCTGAGCAAGGAGAATATTCGTCATTGTTGGATCAACTGTATCTAAAAGAACAATTTTTTCTGAGCCTTTTATTAGGTAGGCATTATAACTTGTTCCATCTGGGAGAGGGATTAGTGCGTCGAAGAGCCTTCTATCCCAGTCAACCGCCCCTAAAAAATATATCCCATCTTTTATTAATCTAGATTTCATAGTTTACCTCCTATAGTAAATATTACTAATCTAATTTACTTTCTTATATTATACAATAACCAATACGAAATAAACAATTCTTAGAAATGTGTTGCAATTGCTATTAGAGAAAGGGGATATCTTATAAAGGATTTATCTTAATCTTGGGTCTAAAAAATCTCTCAATCCATCGCCAAGTATATTAAATCCCAAGACACTTAAGAATATAGCTATACCCGGAAATGTAACAGTCCAAGGGGCAGATATTATGAAACTTCTAGCCTGACTTAACATAGCTCCCCATTCTGGAGTTGGAGGCTGAGCACCCATTCCTAAAAAGCCTAAGCCTGCTGCGCTTAGAATGGATCCACCATAGCTAAGAGATGCCTGAACAGTAATTGGACCTACGATATTTGGAAGTATATGTTTAAAAATGATTTTAAAGCTCGACTGTCCTAAGGCATAAGCAGCCATAACATATTCTTGCTCTTTAATGACTAAAGCAGATGCTCTTACTATTCTTGCAAATGTTGGAATGTTAACAATTCCAACAGCTATCATGGCATTTTTTAAGTCAGGACCTAAAACAGCAACAATTGCTATAGCAAGTAGTATCGTAGGGAACGCTAACATAATATCAAATAATCTCATCAATATTGTATCTATTATACCTCCATAGTAAGCTGAGACTAATCCAGCAGAAGCTCCTATACCTAGAGCTAAAGCAACTGAGATAATTCCTATAGCAAGAGAGATCCTTGAGCCATATATAATTCTAGATAATATATCTCTACCTAAATCGTCTGTCCCAAATAGATGTCTACTTGAAGGTGGTTGAAGTCTATCATACAAACTCTGTTCATATGGGTCGTAGGGAGCGATAAGATTAGCAAAGATTGCGATAAAAACAAAGAATAGAATTATTAAGAGACCAGCTAATGCAGCTTTATTTTTGAATACCTTGAAAAATTTCTTCATATATTCCTCCCTAGTCGTACCTTATCCTTGGGTCTATAAATGCATATAGTATATCAACTAAAAGATTTATAAATACAAAGATAATAGCAAAAAATATTATACAGCCTTGTATAACTGGATAATCTCTGGCGTTTATGGCCTCTACTGAGAGCCTTCCAATTCCAGGCCAAGCAAATATAGTCTCAGTAAGAACAGCACCACCTAGAAGACTCCCAAATTGAAGCCCTATAACAGTTACTACAGGTATTAAAGCATTTCTTAGTGCATGGATATATATAACTTTTCTAGCGGGTAATCCTTTCGCCCTTGCTGTCCTTATAAAGTCTTGACTTAGAATCTCTAACATGCTAGAACGTGTCATTCTAGCAATAGATGCCAAAGGGATTGTACCCAAACATATCGCAGGTAGAATCATATGATAGAGTGCATCTTTAAAAACAGTAAAGTTACCTTTTATCAAAGATTCCAGAATTATTAGACCACTCCTTGCCTTAAATGTTATAGTAGGGTCAAGTCTCCCTGATATAGGAAGAATATGTAATTTTATTGAGAATATGATGATAGCTATCAAACCTAGCCAAAATATCGGCATTGATATACCAGCTACTGATATTACAGTAGTTACATAATCGATTATAGAATTCCTATGGGTAGCTGCAGTAACTCCTAGAAGTAATCCTACCGAAGTGCCAAATGCCATACTACAGAGAGTGAGCTCTAAAGTAGCAGGAAAATGTTTGTAGATTTCTAGACTAACTATCTCATTAGTTAAAAATGACCTACCTAAATCTCCTCTAGCCATGTTATAGAGAAAGTAAAAAAACTGTATAACTTTAGGCTTATCAAGACCTAACTGAACTCGAATTTTTTCAACAGATTCCTCACTTGAATGTTCTCCAAGAAGAATTAAGGCAGGGTCCCCTGGAATTGACCTTATGAGAAAAAATACAACTGCACTTACACCTATAATTACAGGAATCACTATAAGAAGTCTTCTGATTATGTATCTATACAAAAGTTCAGCCTCCTTAAAATTATAAAGGGAGTGAGCTTATTAAACCCACTCCCCTTATTTTTTACATTATTACTTGTCTAGCCATACTCTTGTAAACCTTATAGCACTTATAGCTGGTATAGCAAAATTCTTTACATATTTTCTTGCGGCTGCAACTGCACTTGTATGAGCTATTGTAACCCAAGGGGCATCATCTTTTATTATGAGTTGTGCAGACTCGTATAGTCTCTTTCTAGCTGGTATAGAGGTTGTCTGCTGGGCTTTTATAAGTAAGTCGTGGAGCTTATCATTCTTGTAGAAGGCTATATTACTAGCTACTCCCTTCTTGGTATTATCTTTATCAAGCAATACATAGATAGTATTGTCAGGATCGCCATTATCAGACCCCCAGCCAAGTATAGCCATCTCATGTTCACCATTTCTAGTCTTTTGTAGATAAGTTCCCCAGTCGAAGGTAACTATCTTAGCTTTAATTCCTACTTTTGCTAAATCTGCTTGGATAGCCTCTGCTACCTTAGTGGGCTGAGGGATGTATACTCTCGGTATCGGCGGAGTCCAGAGAGTTGTTTCAAATCCATTTGGGTATCCAGCTTTTGCTAATAATTGTTTTGCCTTTTCTGGGTCATATTCATAGTCTTTTACTTTATCGTTGTATCCCATCATATTAGGCGGAATTGGATTTTTAGCTACTATACCTATACCTCTATAAAAAGCATCTACAATAGCCTTTTTGTTAATTGCATGATTTATGGCTTTTCTTACTAAGACATTATCAAACGGCTTCTTCTCTGTATTCATAGCTAGATAGCAGATATTTAATGCAGGGACTTGATAAAAACTTATGTTTGGATCAGCCTTCATTGCAGGTATGTCGTCAGGATTTATACCATCCATAGCATCTATTGTTCCTCTCTGAAGTTCTAACCAACGAACGGAGTTATCTGGGATTACTCTAAAGATAAGTTTATCTAAATACGGCCTTCCACCCCAATATTCAGTATTTGCTTCAAGGACTATCTTATCCTTAGGTACCCACTCTACAAACTTGAAAGGACCTGTTCCTACAGGATTTTTGAAGAAGTCAGGTCCATACTTTTTAACAGCTGTAGGACTTACTATAGCACAAGAGAACATAGCAAGGTTAGCTAAGAATGGAGAGAATGGATATTTTAGAGTAAATCTTACAGTATAATCATCTACTATTTCCACCTTCTCTAAAGGTTCAAGGGCAAACTCTGCATATTCCCATTTTCCATACTTATAGTATGGGTGATTCTTGTCAAATTGTCTGTCAAAGCTAAATTTCACCGCCTCAGCATTAAATGGAGTCCCATCATGAAACTTAACACCCTTTCTTAGTTTAAATGTCCAAATTTTTCCATCTTTGGAGACCGTCCAACTAGTTGCTAAGACAGGAACTATGTCTGTTGTCTCCCCTTTAAAACCAACTAAACCTTCAAAAATCATTTCTGTTACCCTGGTAGACTCACCATCTGTTATATCTGCAGGGTCTAACCCCACAGAATCTCCTCCCCTACCAAAGATCAAAGTTCCTCCATACTTTGGAGTCTCTGCTCCAAAAGCTACTGAACTGATCAGTAGAGAAACTAATAGCAGTGTCCCCAATAATTTTTTCACTCTCTTCACCTCCAGATTTTAAATTTATTAAATAATAAACCTTTACTTATCCTAAGTCAATAGCTTTACGGTCTCTAGTATAACCTCTTTATTAGTCTAGCTATACGTCTTCCATAATCCTTACATGCTTTCAGTGTTTTATCATCAGGGTTTCCAATAGAAACTGGGCCATAGTGGTCTCCACTAGGATCACCTTGAATAATCATCCCGTGAACTAATAAAGCCTCTATTATAGCTAGAATAGTAGTTTCATTACCTCCAGCGGTACCTCCAGAGGATGCAAATGCGCCACCTACCTTGCCATCTAATTTGCCGTGGAATTTTACACTTTCATCTAGTAGTCTCTTTATCTCTCCTGCTGGTAACCCATAGTAGGTTGGAGAACCCAGGATAATACCATCATAATCAAGAAGTTCTTCTACTTTTGTTTCTTTGACATCTTTTACTACTACATCTATCCCCTCCTCTTTTATTCCTTCCTCTATACTTAAAGCCATCTTTTTAGTATTTCCTGTTCTTGAATAGTAAACTATAAGTACTTTAGCCATAAGTTTCATTCCCTCCTCTTAGGAATTTATGATATAATTCTAACTTGTGATTTCTAAAAAATCTATAATATGTGGAGGCAGAGAAGGTGGAAAATAAAGTAAGGGTAGCTTTAATTGGTTGCGGAAGAGTAGCGGGGGTTCATGCACAGGCATTAAAGAGGTTAGAAGAAACGGAATTAAAGGCAGTGGTAGATATAGTAGAAGAGAAGGCTAAATTCTTTAGTGAGGCTTATGATGTAAAAGATTGGTATACTGATTATCATAAGGTCCTCGAGAGAGATGATATAGATGCAATAGAGATATGTCTTCCGCACTACCTACATGCAGAAGTAGCAATAAAGGCTATGAAATCAGGTAAACATGTTCTTACTGAAAAACCTATGGCAATAACATTAGAAGATGCTGATAGAATGATTGCTACTGCTGATGAATGTAAAGTAAAACTTGGTGTAATCTTCCAAAATAGGTATAATGACGCCTCTGTTGCAGTAAAAAAGGCTATAACTTCTGGACAATTAGGAGAGATAAAGGGAGCAAGGATGATGCTTACTTGGCATCGTCCTGATAGTTATTATAAGGAGAGTGATTGGAAGGGAACTTGGGATAAGGAAGGTGGAGGGGTTCTTATAGACCAGGCTATTCATACCATAGATCTTATGCAATGGCTTATAGGGACTGAGATAGACTATATAAGAGCAACTTATGATACAAGAGCCCATAGTTATATAGACGTAGATGATGTAGCAGAGGCTTATATAAAGTTTAAGCCTGATATAGTAGGATGCGTATATGCCAATTGCTTTTATCCTTATGATGCCCCTGTATTTTTGGAGATATATGGGACAAAGGGTATAGCTCATATCATTGGAGATAAGGCTACTATATATTTGGGTAATACTACGGTACAAGTAGAACAGTCTAGTAATCCAGGGAGTGGACTTCGATATTGGGGTTCAAGCCATGAAAGACAGATAAAAGATTTTTATAGAGATGTGCTATTAGGGAGAACACCCTTTATTGATGGAAGAGCAGGAAGAGTTGCTTTAGCTATGGTTTTGGCTATGTATGAGTCTAGTAGAACAGGTAAACCAGTAAAATTCCCTTATTGAAATGAATACTTATTTAACTATTTTACTCTTAGCAATGACGCCAGTGGGAGAGCTTAGAGCTTCTCTCCCTCTGGCTATATTAGGATATAAGATGCCTTTGGAAATAGCTTTTTTACTTTCATATCTAGGGAATATAATCCCTCCAATACTTATTATTCTTTTCTTAGAACCAGTTTCGCAGTTTTTAAGTAGGAAGTCTATCTTTTTTAAAAGATTTTTTGATTGGATATTTAGACGTACTCGTGCTAAAAGTAGAATTATTGAAAAATATGAAATGTTAGGTTTGATAATATTTATCGCTATACCATTGCCCTTGACTGGGGCATGGACAGGCTCTATAGCTTCGTTTTTGCTAGGTATGAGCCCTTTTAAGGCTATAATTTCTGTACTACTAGGAGTCCTTATTGCTGGAATTATAGTGAGTCTAAGTACTCTAGGTGTTCTATCCCTATTTTAGGGATTAAACGTGAGTCTCTGTCTAGGTGCACATTTATTTATATCGAAAGGATTTTCAAAGACTATAGAAGAAGCCTACAGATTGGAGCTTTGTACATTTCAATTTTTCTCTAGAAATCCCAGGAGTCTAAGAAACTTTAAAAGACCAGAAAAGTTAGAGATACCTTTTAAGGTTTTCTTCTTGCATAGTCCCTATCTTCTAAATCTGGCTAGCCCTGAAGATTACATATACAGTAATTCCAAGCAAGCTTTAATAGAAGACCTCTTATGGGGAGATTTAATTGGAGCTACCGGTATAGTAGTACATCCAGGAAGCCATAAAGGAAGTGGTAGAAAAATAGGACTTTACAAGATTTTGTACGCATTAGAGGAGATTATAAGTAAAGTCGATACAACATGCAAGATTATAATAGAGAACACTTCTGGTTCAGGAACGGAATTAGGTTCTAGCCCGGAAGATTTTGAATTTATAATAGATAATCTGCAAGATAAATCAAGAATTGGTATCTGCTTAGATACTTGTCATCTCTTTTCTGCGGGTTTTGATTTAAGAACAAAAGAAAGTATAAAAGAAACTTTTGATAGATGGTTTTCTTTTATAGATACCTCTTACCTTATGCTATTTCATACAAACGATTCTAGGGGTTCATTAGGTTCTCATCTAGATAGGCATATACATATAGGAGAAGGAGAAATTGGAGAAGAAGGTTTTAGAAATCTACTTTCCTTTGAGCTATTTAGAAGTAAGCCTCTAATAATAGAGACACCTAAAGAACCTACAGGCTCAGATGAGAAAAATCTTAATAAACTGAGAGAACTAGTAAGTTAAAGCATCTCAAAATTTAGTGCTATGATATAATACTTTATTATGATGGTATTTGATGATTTATTACAATCTGTTACTGATAAAATATCTGATGGGTTATATGTTATAGATCCAGAAAGAAAGATTCTATATTGGAATAAGTCCGCTGAGATTATAACAGGGTATCTAAAGGATGAAGTAATCGGTTTCCACTGTTACGATAATATATTAAGACATATCGATGAAAATGGAAGAGAGCTTTGCAAGGAAGTATGCCCTGTAGTTCATGCAATAGAAAATAATAGATCAGTTGAAGAGAAAGTTTTTCTCCATCATAAAGATGGGCATAGGGTTCCGGTTCTTGTAAAGGTAATTCCTATAATTGATAAGAATAATATTACTATTGGAGCTATCGAGTTGTTTACTGAACTAATAGACTCGAGAACTCTGAAAAAAGAGCTAGAGACCTTAAGAAGTCTAGCCTTTATTGATGAACTAACAGGTGTGTTAAATAGAAGAGGTTTTGAATACTTTCTTGGTGAAAAGAAAAGAGAATCTGAAAGATTTAAGAAAATCTTTGGGGTTTTATTTGTGGATATAGATGATTTTAAATTGATAAATGATACATATGGGCATAAAATGGGAGATAAAGTCTTAAAAATGGTTGCTGAAACTTTAAAAAGTAATCTTAAAATAAATGATATAGTAGCTAGGTATGGTGGAGATGAGTTTGTAGTTATTTCTGAAATTACAGATAGGGATGAGTTTAAAAGTTTAGCTAATAGAATAAGCATTGTTATAAATAGTTCTTTTATTGAAGAGAATGGAAAGATAATAAGAGTATCTGTTTCGATTGGTGGTGCTATATCTAAAGGAAAAGATTTAGAAATGGTCTTAGAAAAAGCGGACAATTTGATGTATGTAAGTAAAGCTAAAGGCAAGAATAGAGTTACTCTTGAGGATTTAAATCAAGTACCCTTGTAAATTAAGTCTCTTTGTGATAAATTTATATCTGTGGAGAGGTGGCTGAGTGGACTAAGGCGCTCGCCTGGAGAGCGAGTGGGCAGTAAATCCTGCCCCGTGGGTTCGAATCCCACCCTCTCCGCCATATTTAAGAAAAAACCCGGCTGTGCTAGGTGGGGAGTTAGCGGTGCCCTGAACCTGCAACCCGCTATAGCAGGGCTGAATTCCCTCCTTGAGGTTAGGTTGGTGCAGGCAATTTTATGTGGGGCAACGATGAAAACTAGGCCCTATACAACGGAGACCTACGAACCCCGCCAGGTCCGGAAGGAAGCAACGGTAAGTAGTCATCTCCGTGTGATATAGGAC
>JAOACC010000023.1 GCA_026418035.1 bacterium | reverse complement strand
TATCAATGTATTTAATGTATACTGTGCAAATGGAATGTAATTTACTGCTTCTATATAATTATGCCACCTTGGAGGATTAGGCCACCAAACAGGAGGATATGCCATTACTTGAGACATATCTTTTACAGATGTTGTAAACATCCAAAAGATTGGGACAAGATATATTATGCTTACTAGTAATAAGACTAATCTGCCAACAACTCTTGTTAAAAACCACCTTAAGTTCATATGATTATCCTCCTCTATAAAATACCCATCTTGCAGACGTTTTAAAGATTATTAATGTAATTATAAGAACTAGCACGAAAAGAATCCAAGCCATTGCGGAGGCATAACCCATCTTACTATACTGGAAGGCATTTCTATAAAGGTATAAAACATAAAACAATGTAGAATTGGCTGGCCCTCCATTCGTAGCTATATAAGCGGTAGTAAATATCTGGAAGCCCCCAAAGAGTGCAGTTATAATATGGTAGAGAATAACAGGACTTATCATAGGAATGATAATCTTGCTAAATTTTGTCCACCATCCAGCACCATCTATCTCTGCAGACTCCAATAACTCTCTAGGAACATCTTTGATAGCAGATAAAAATATCACCGCAGAACCACCAGCACCCCACTGTGCTAACATAACGAAAGCTGGTTTAGCCCATTTAGGGTCAGAAAACCAACCTGGCCCCTGAATATGAAATACTGTGTTTAAAAATAAATTTAATAAACCAAAATATGGATTTAGCATCCAAAGCCAAATAAAACTTACTGCAACTGCTGGCAACACGTATGGCAGATAAACAAGAGTCCTATAAACTCCAATCTCTTTCAAGTCCATATTTAACAATAAAGCCAGACCTAAGCCAATTACAAAACCAATTGGAACAGCCAAACAGACATAATAAAGAGTATTATAAAGAGAAGTCCAAAATAAATCATCACGAAAAAGATTATAATAGTTTCCACTGCCTATCCACTTAGGGGTCCCTATACCTACATACTCGGTAAAACTGTAGTACAGGGAAGCAAAAATAGGATAGGCAGTGAAGGCTAAGAATCCAACAATCCACGGCAGAGCAAACAACAAACCATAAAGAGTATTTCTCCTAGCAGAAATTGCCTTCACTGCCCGTCAGCTCCTTTACTTCAATAGTTTATCTAATTCGGGTTGTACTCTTGCCTCAACATCCTGGCAGGCCTTTAATGGGGTCTTCTGTCCATTGATAACAGCGTCTCTTGCTGCAGTAAGCTCATCCCAAAGTAGAGCACCTACAGGTAGAGGAGGACGATTCTTTGCATATCTTACCAAGTCAACAAAGAAGGCATGTCTCTTCTCTCCTCTAACCTCTGGATCCTTTAATAAGGCTGTAATTGTAGGAAGATGGAAGGTTTCCACCGAGTAGATCTTTTGTCCTACAGGACCGCATGCAAACTTTATAAATTCAAAAGCTGCCTTAGCATTTTTTGCTCCCTTAGGAATTCCTAAGCTCCAACCACCAGCCCAAGTAATTGGCTTCTTAGCCAATTCAGCTGGTCTTGGAATATAGGTAGCTCCGTAGTGAACTCCCCATTTTAGGTTAGGAGCAAATCTATCAAGACCAGACAATACCCAGTCTCCATCAACCTTCATAGAGATCATACCCATAATAAATGGATCTTGAGCTTCTGCTCCAAATGCTGAAGAGAAGGATTGAATAGCAGCCATACCAAACTTATCTGCGTAGCTCTTTTGCCACTCAAAGGACTTTACTATTCTAGGATCAGTAATAGCAAGCTTCTTTGTCTTTGGATCATAGAATTCTCCACCAAATGCCCATCCCCAAGTATAATGCCAACCCTGGTTAAACCAAGGAATAAATCCTATTCTTAGGAATCTACCACTTGGATCTTTCTTGGTTAGCTTCTCAGCATAAACATCTAGCTCTTCGATTGTCTTTGGTGGAGCTTTGAATCCAGCTTCTTTTAGATGATCCAATCTATAATAAAGGGCTCTAGTATCTGTATCAAAGGGTAATACCCACACTTTTCCATCCCAGCTAGCTTCGTCCCAAGCAAAACCAATATATTGCTTTTTAAGGTCAGATATCTCTTTGGAGGTAGTCAGGTTATTTAATGGTTCTAGAACACCAGCTACAGCTCTCTGTGCAGCAGTGAAACGATCTACTAGATATACGTCAGGAGCAACTCCACCAGCTATAGCGGTTAAAAGTTTAGACACATCAGTTTCGGAACCTGGTACTATAGTTACTTTTACTTCGATGTCTGGATTTTGTTTATTAAATTCATCTACAATACGCTGTATTGAAGCTCTATCGGTAGCTCCAGAATGGCTATGCCAAAAGGTAACAGTAGTTTTACCAAACACAGAAGTTAAAGCGCTCAAAACCAAAGCTACTGATAATAAACTTACTAAAATCCTCTTACTAAACACTTTCCCTTCCTCCTTTCTTAAATTTATTACTTAAGTTAAAATTCAAACTCTAAATCTTACCTCTCGCTACTCCCCTTAAACCTCAAAGATGTCTAAATAATCTTTCCTACCTTCTCACTCACCACCTCCTTCCTCAGAGGCTTTACTGTTTCTCCCTCCTTTATCTCTATGGGAATAGAGATTCTCTTATCTGCTAAGTTAGGATTATTAATCTTCTCTAGGATAAGCCTTCCTGCCTCAAATCCCATTTTGAAGAAATCTTGATAGACAGAAGTTAAATGAATTCCAATATCCTTAAATATCTTTAGAGAGTCAAACCCAACTATAGATATATCATCTGGAATCTTATATCCCAAATCCGTAAGCGCTCTCATTATTCTTAAACTGGTCATATCATTTATACCAAATAATGCAGTAAGATTCTCTTCTTTTATTTTTTCCAAAATTTTATCTATAAGGTCACTAAAACTTTCTTTTATTTCTACCTTATTTTTAGGTGGCATTGGAGGATAAGACTCTATAACAATTGGAGACAATTCATACCTTTCCATAGCATTTAGGTATCCTAATTTTCTATCCTTTACCGAAGTAACTTCATAATATTCTTCAGAATAAATCACAAAACCTATCTTACGGTGACCTTGTCTAATAAGATATTCAGTCATCTCATAACCACCATTATAATTATCAGAAACAACCCAAGAAGTATCAAGATGGGGCAGATATCTATCTATAAGGACAAATGGTTTCCGAGAATTTAATAGTGTCTTTACACCCCTATCTTCATAATCTCCCTGTAAAGTATACAGAATAATTCCATCTATATCAGAAGAAACTAATCTATTTATTATATATATCTCCAATTCTACATCAGCGTCAGAACTGAAGAATAAAAGATGATATCCTTGCTTTCTAACCGCATTCTCTATGCCGAGTAGAAGGTCTGAGCCCATATACTTCATATATGGTAGTATTAATCCAATGCTTTTATTTGAAATCTTAATAGAATTCTCTCTTACAAAACTACCCATCCCACGTCTTCTAGATATAATCCCTTCAGAGACTAAGAGATTAAGAGCTTTCTGGATAGTCCCACGACTTACATTGTAAAGTCTACATAACTCTTCCTCTGTAGGAAGTTTGGCACCAGGTTTAAACTTACCGCTCTTTATCTCATTTCTTAACATTTCAGCTATCTTAGCATATATAGGCAAAAAATCCCAATCATCTAATTCTCTTAGCATAATTCTCCTAAATGTTTATTGTCTATACAATTAAAATATAACACACAGGTTATAACTATGTCAATGGATTGTTACAAAAAGGATAAATCAGATAATTGTAACAATCTAACTAAACTTATGATAAGAAATCTTCCTGTATTATTGATATCATTACTTCTACCAGCTTTGGGTCAAACTGAGACCCACTACACCTCTTAAGTTCTTCTATGGCTTCTACTAAAGTTAGAGCTCTTCTATAAGGTCTCTCCGTAGTCATGGCATCAAAGGCATCTGCTATTCCTAATATCCTAGAACCTAATGGAATATTTTCTCCAATTAATCCATCCGGATAGCCTTTACCGTCCCACCTCTCATGATGATGACGGACGGCAATGGCCATTTCTTTAAAACCCTCAGCCTTCACGAGAATATTATAACCCAAAACACTATGTCTTTTTATTTCTTCATATTCTTCGCATGTTAGTCTCCCATTTTTTTTTAAAACCTGGTCGCATACACCAACCTTGCCAATGTCATGCAAGTGACCAGCCATATGAATCGCATAAACACGTTCTTCACAGAATCCCATTGCTTTGGCAATCATGGACGCGTATTCAGCTACCCTGTTTGAATGCCCCTTGGTATATACATCCTTCATTTCGAGAATTTCCGTCAAACTTTCGATGAACTCATGAAATTCAACTCTTCCTAAATTCATTTTTACACCTTTTATCCTTCAAATTCTTATTGATAGAATAATAGACTTAGGTTTTGCATCCGTTATTACTATCTGTGCGTGATTAAGAAAGCAAGTAGCATTGGTGCAGGACTTCGCCCGACAGCCACAGTTACCGCTAATTTCCCAACCATATATC
>JAOACC010000116.1 GCA_026418035.1 bacterium | reverse complement strand
CCTTAAATTTATAGGATTTAAAGTGATAAAAGCGTCAAAATTTCCTTTAATTTTCTCTCTAAGTCTATTTAATCTCTCTATTCTAAGCATAATTGCCTCTCAAGTAGGTATTTAAACCATATAAAGCTAATATATATCCATAGATTCCAAAACCTGTTATCTGCCCTATGGCAACAGGTGCTATAAATGAATGGTGCCTGAATTCTTCTCTCTTGTATATGTTAGATATATGAATCTCAACCGTTGGGATCCCTTCTCCTGCTATAGCATCCCTTATAGCAATACTATAGTGAGTATAAGCCCCAGGATTTATTATAATTCCATCGTATTTGCCCTTAGCTTGCTGAATCACATCGACTATTGCACCCTCACTATTAGACTGAAAAAAATCTAGATCTAAACCCAGAACTTCTCCCTCTTTTCGAAGAATCTCCTCCAAATCTACTAATGTAAATCTTCCATATATATCAGGTTCACGAAGCCCTAACCTGTTAAGGTTAGGGCCATTTATTACTAGAACCTTCAACCTATCTCTTGGAGAATTGAGGTGCCTTTCTTGCTCTTTTGAGTCCATACTTCTTTCTCTCTTTCATTCTTGGGTCACGAGTGAGAAGTCCATACTCTTTAAGGATCGGACGGAACTCAGGATTATATTCAACCAATGCTCTAGCTATACCAAGTCTTACCGCCTCAGCCTGTCCATTAACTCCTCCGCCAGTAACATTGGCATAGCAGTCAAACTTACCCTCTGTTCCTGTAACTCTAAATGGAGAAAGAATCTGTATCTGCCATCTATCTAGAGGGAAATAAGTCTCTAAATCTCTATCATTTATAATTATCTTTCCACTTCCCTCTATTATTCTCACCCGTGCTACTGCCTCTTTTCTTCTTCCTGTTCCCCAATAATAATTACCAATCAATTCTTACATCACCTTCCTACTCTTCTGATAATAAAGATTATTATACCAATAATTAATGGTGCTATGCTAGTTATAAATATATTTCTTGCATCTGTGGTTGTGATAGGCCTTATATATCTATCACTATTTTCTATTATATCATTATTCTCATTGATAGCTACAAGTTTATAATCTCCAGTTGGAGGAACGCTAAACTTAAAAGCAGTAAAATCCGCGGTAGCATATGGATATTCCTTTCTATCAAGAAGTCTTATATTATAACCTAAAGCAGAACCAGGTATCTGCTCTACATAATAAGGTCTTTCTCTTATCTGAGCAATCAGACTGTTCTTGCTAAATATATTAAGCCTTATCTTGGAAGCTCTATCCATATGAACCCATATCCATCTATCAGACCTTCCAGCAGATTGCGGTTTAGAAAGCTTATTGTATTCCAACTCGTTAAATTCCCATTCTTTATAAGGCTGGAAATAAAGAGTTCCCTCTCTATACTGATATATGATATCACTGGAATCATTAGCGGTTTCTGGATATGTCCATTTGCTCTCAGGAATTATATTATACCCTATTCCTTCTCTTCTATGTGAGAACGCTATAAGAGTTTTTACTGTACCAGGAATTACTTTCCCATCTTTATCCTTTGCCCTTATAGTATACTTTCCCACTGGAAGACTAAAGACATAGGCTTTAGATACATCCGTTACATAAAATGTGGGAGCTTTAGGCTGTTTTGGTTCTTGAGGTATCTTCCCAGCAGGTTTACCCTCCTGAATCTTCTGATAGAATTCCTGCAGTTTCTTGTTGTATTCGTTATACTCTTTATAGTACTTATCCACTTCTTTCCAATATCTATCTGTAGCCTTATCATACTCCTTCTTCTTTGCCCTAGCCTTCTCACCAGTGTATAGCTGTGTACCTCCACCCCAATAACCTTTTGGATAATAAAATACATAATCTACCTTTTTATACTCTCCTATAACCTGATTACCCTTCAATACCTCTAAAGTTTCACCAACATCTTTATTAAGACTATCCCAATCCGCCATATATTCTCTTGTAATAGGCCAATAGTACACTAGAGTTTCTTTAACAGAGTAGACATTCTCAAAATCTGCCATTACATATATCGTATCTAGAGAGGCTGGATAGAAAGGCGCAGCATAATCCTTTCCATCCCAGACATTCAAACTATAGACAATTTCTCTCCTCTTAGGTGGAGCAGCTCCAAATACCTCTAAGGAAAAGATTAATAAAAACAATAATAGAAAACAGGATATCAGATATCTTTTCTTCATAGCTTTCTTACCCCCTTCCACTTCAGTGTATAAACTGAAAGAGTAAGTAAAACAATCGTATAGGCAAATGCACCTAACATATTCTCTATATACATACTAGTACTTCCTAAAGCTACAGCATTTATACCATTCATCAGATAACTAAAGGGGGAAGCCCATCTAATAACTCTTAATACGTTAGAAAGGATTCCCATAATATACACCATAGAGAGAGATAAATTCTCTGGTTTCAGAGTAAGTATGTAGTTATGCAAAAACTGAAGGCCTAATAATCCTCCCATTATTACTATGAGTAATAACACCGATGTCCTAATACGAGCGGTAAGAGATGAAAGCCATAATCCGAATGAAGACATACTACCTGCAATAAATATAGATAAGATAAAAGCATAAAGGTAAGATATAGAAAAACCAAGATTAGTAACAATAGCAGTATAAACAAAGTAGAGAGTCACAAGAATCATTATTATCAGAAAGCTTATAATGTCTTCAAAGAATTTAGCTAATATAACAGAGAGATGATCAACAGGACCATAAAACAGTACCTCTAAAGTCCCCTTATCCTTTTCTCTAGATAGTGCAGTAGAAGAAGATATAGCAGTATATAAAGCAGCTACTATAACAGCATAGAAAAGAGGTGTATTTAGAGGAGATGCCATAACCATAATATTATTTCCCTCTACCGTATTTATGTAGCTGTTAAAAATAAAGGCGGAGACAAAACACGCTATAGTGCTGGCTATATAAAGTCCTAAGCCAAAAAAACTAGATCTCGCTTCTCTCTTTATTATAGATTTTATAGCAACCCATCTGTAACTCATTCTGTTACCTCCTCAGAGGAGAATAACGATATATTCTTCTCAGTAATAGTAATAAATGCATCTTCTAGACTCATTTCTCTTCTTCTTATCTCTTTAAGATTGCCACCAATAGAAGAGATAAAGCTTACTAAGTCTCCACGATAATCCTTATCAGCCTTCACTCTTACTAGATACTTTCCATCCTCTTTAGTAAGGCTATTAACAAAAGGTAAGGTCTCTAACCTCTTCTCCGCTTCAGCATCAAAGTTGTCTATCTCTAATTCTATCTCTACTTCACTAGTAAGCTTTTTCCTAAGATTTTCCATAGTATCTTCAGCTACCAATCTACCCTTGTTAAGTATTCCTACCCTATGAGAAATACGCTCTACCTCTGAAAGAATATGGGAAGACATAAAAACCGTTCTACCTCGCTTATTCTCCTCTAAGATTAGATCTCTTATCTCTCTTATCCCAGTAGGATCTAAGCCAGATACTGGTTCATCTAGTATAAGTAATTCAGGGTCATTCAATAACGCCCTTACAAATCCTATCTTCTGCTGCATACCTCTAGAGTAATGTCCCAAAAGGTCATCCTTTCTATCGTACAGATTTACTCTATGTAATAGTTCTTCTATTTTTTTATCCTTATCTTTTACTCCATAGAGATCGCAAAAGAAGGATAGATACTCATAAGCAGTCATATCTTCATATAGATATTGTACCTCTGACACTACCCCTATCCTTCTTTTTATTCCAAAATAATCACTATATAGGTCCTTATTAAATATAAGTATCTTTCCACTAGTTGGCTTTAAAATACCCAGTATCATCATAATAGTGGTAGTTTTTCCAGCACCATTAGGTCCTAAAAAGCCATATATCTCTCCTGGCTCTACTGATATGTTGAGGTCTTTCACTGCCTCTACCTTTTCGTACTTCTTACAAAGATGCTCTGTCTTAATCATCCCCTTCCTCCTTTCCTCTGGACTAAATAAATATATAATAATAAGAGCGATTTTTCAAGCAACTTTTTAAGTCTCCTGCATCTTTCTCATTATCTCAAGTCTATAC
>JAOACC010000148.1 GCA_026418035.1 bacterium | reverse complement strand
ACAATCTGTTGAATAAATTGAGGGTTAGTCTCTATACCTGACCTTACCGGTGAGGTATTTATTATAGAGCTCCAAGCTTCTCCCAATAATTCTAAAGTCCTATCTACTATATCTTCAATAATGCTCATCTCAATATCTGTTAGTTCTCTATTCTTTCTTATTCCTCTACCTGGACCACCTAATAACCTGTCAACCATACTAAATATAATATTATTATTTATCTCCAATAGAGCTGTTCCATTAAGAGACTCCATAGTATAAACTACTATAAAAGACGGTATGGGAACACTTTGAATGTACTCACCATAGGGTAGCTGGTCTGCACCTGCTATACTGCAATGGACTACTGTTCTCAATCTACTTGAGAGATATAGAGATAAGGACCTAGAGAAACCCTCATGAAGCATTTCTAGAGTTCGAAGCTGGTCCTTGGAAAATTTACTGGGCCTTCTAAAATCATATGGTTTTACTTTCCTCTCCTTAGTCTCTTCCTTTATCTCCTCTACCTTTAACTGCCCCGATGTCAGAGCAGATAACAAAGTATCTATTTCTTCTTGTGAAAGTATCTCAGGCATACTATCACCTACTGTACCACCATATCTGTAAATAAAACCTTTCGTACTAAATTAGCTCTTAGTAATAGATTAATTCTTTGAACGATACGCATTTTTACTTGTTCGATACCAGTTGGGGTAGAAAATTCATTAACTTTAGTTCCATTAAATACAGATATAATCTCATCCCTTATTTTAGGCATCTCTGCCTCTATAATTTTAGTAGTATCATTATTAATAACCTCCAAAGACACAGAAACTTTAATGTAGTGAAACATATTACTATCTTCCTTAGCTAAATTAGTAAGAATTTCTTTATTTAGAGAGATTACTACAGGCTGTTCCTTTTTAGGATTATTAGAGCCTGTAACAAATTTTAATGCTAAGATTCCACCACCTACTAAGACTATTACACCAATAGCTATTATAATTATTAATTTCTTCATTCGGGACCTGCTCCTTTTATAGGAACTATCTGAGGCTCTCCTATAGAAGCCTCCTCGGAAAGAACAACTATGTCTACCCTTCTATTTCTAGCTCTATGTTCTTCTGTATCATTAGGGAATAGTGGTCTAAATTCACCATAACCTACTGCAGACATCTTCTCTGGATGTAATCCTACATTTTCAACTAGATATCTTAAAACCGTTGTAGCTCTAGCTGTAGAAAGTTCCCAATTAGATGGGAATTGAGGCGTATTTATAGGGAGATTATCTGTATGCCCTTCTATTCTTATCTGATTAGGAAGGTCTTTCAATGCCTTTCCTATATTATCTAGAATCTGTTTTGACTTGGGTTTTAAATCAGCTTTCCCTAAATCAAAGAAGGTGGAATCCTTTATACTAATTATTAGTCCTCTCTCATTGATACTTGTTTCAACTGCTCCCTTTAGTCCTGAAGCCTCGACTATATTCATAATCTGATGCATAGCTTCTGTGAGTTGCGCTAGATTTGCTCTAGTAGGACCTAAAGTTTCTACCGTAATACTCTGCCCACCTGTTAAAATGCCAGTTCCACCCTTAAAGGCTGATTGAAGAGAAATAGCTAGTTCCCTAAATCTAGCTGCATCTATACTAGAGAATGTAAATAACATAACAAAGAATATCAATATCTGTGTTACCATATCTCCGTAAGAGGTCATCCATAGAGGAGCACCTGGTGGTGGATTTTCAGACTTTTTCTTTAGTGCCATAAATCTCTTCTACCTCCCTCTCTTCTTGAACCTTCTTTCTTAATTTAGGCGAGAGAAATACATGTAGCTTTTGTTCTAGTATTCGTGGATTTTCTCCTGCTTGAATAGAGAGTATACCTTCTATTTCAAGGGCTCTTAGCAGTGACTCATCTGAACTTTTTAATTTTAATTTATTTGCTATAGGAGTTGCTATAACATAGGCAAGAAACGCTCCATAAAACGTAGTTACTAATGCTAATGCCATAGAAGGACCAATACTCGAAGGGTCATTTAATTGCCTCAACATTCTTATAAGTCCAATAACTGTACCTAACAATCCAAACGACGGTCCTAAACCTGCTATTGTCTCAAATATCCCTATTCCGACCTTATGTCTCTCCTCTATAAACGAAAGTTCTGTCTCTAATATATTTCTTATCAAGTCTGGGTCTACACCATCTACTACAAGTTGAATGCCTCTTCTCAAAAAGTCATCTTCAAGAGTAGAAATTTCTTCATCAAGTGCCAATAAACCCTCTCTTCTAGCTCTTTCTGCTAGGCTAACTAATGTCTTTATCATCCCCTCGTAATCTGGAGTTTTACCAAAAAAGGCTACTTTCAAAACCTGAATAGTTGTAAGAATCTGATCTAATCTAAAGCTTGTTACTGTAGCCATTATAGTTCCACCAAATGTAATAAACATAGAAGGGAGATCAATAAATGTAGAAATGCTACCACCACTTGTCATTCCAAATATTATAAGTACAATACCACCTAAAATACCTAAAAAGGTCGCTATATCCATTGTGCTACCCCCTAGTATTCTTCTAAGACTCCATATATCGCCTTTTTATATATGATGATCCTTCTTATAATCTCTTCAATACTTTCCTTAACTACAAACTTCTTCCCGGTAGTAAGGGTAATAGTAGTATCAGGTAAGGCTTCTATAATCTCTATCAAATCTGCATTTATAACCAACTTAGTATTATTAAGCCGAGTAACCTGTATCATCTCTTGAGATTTACAAGCTCCTGCAACATCTCATCAGAGGTAGTTATCACTCTAGAGTTAGCCTGAAAACCTCTTTGAGTAATTATCATATTAGTAAATTCACTAGCAAGGTCCACATTAGACATTTCCAATGCCCCTATGTATAGGCTTCCTCTACTTCCTGTATTGGGAGCTCCTATTAAAGGCTCTCCAGAATTAACTGATACTTCAAAGAGATTAGAACCAACCCTAGTTAACCCACTAGGATTACCAAAAGTCGCCAGCGCTATCTGCCCTAATACCTGATTTAACCCATTAGAATAGATACCAGTTATAACACCATTAGTACTCACAGTAAAGTCTATAAGAGAACCCATTGGATAACCATCCTGATAAGATACACTTATGCTAGTACTTCCTCCAAGTTGGGTCACATTAGAAAAATCAGGAGTAATATTTAAATCTGCAGCGCCAGGGTTGAATAGACTTGCAGAAATGTTAAGAGGATTTATAGTAGAACCAGAAGCACTATATGCCCCATTATTATCAAAAACTATAGTGCTTGACCAACCAGTTATATCGGTTCCGTCTACAGAGGCAGTTACAGTCCATTCGTTTGTATTAGTCTTCTCAAAGGTAAACATTAATGTGTGTGAAACCCCAAGTGAATCGTAAATTACTGTTGGCGTACTAAATGTTGATCCTATATTACTCTGAGCATCTAGATTTCCGATGACTTTAACATTTGATGTTGCTCTTGCCATCATTTGCTGTCCCATTGGAATTGCTATAGGTTCAACAGGCATACTATTATCTATAACACCAAAATTATTAGCTTTCCAACCTAAAACCTTATAGCCTGTGCTAGGATTTACAAGACTGCCATCTAAGCCTATGCTGAAAGCTCCATCCCTTGTATAGTAATTCTTTACTCCATCAGTTACTATAAAAAACCCATCCCCCTGAATAGCAAAATCGGTAGGATTTCCTGTATATTGGAAATTCCCTGGTGTATGTATAGTATTAATACCACCTATAATCATCCCTAGCCCAACCTGTATAGGATCAGTACCTCCAATATCTCCCTGTGGAGCAGAAGCTCCTCTTAGTGTTTGATAGAATAGATCTTGAAAAGTAACCCTTGCCATTTTATAAGCAGTAGTATTTACATTTGCTATGTTATTAGCTATAACATCCATACGTATCTGATGATTCCTTAAACCAGACACTCCAGCAAACAGTGAACGCATCATAGTTTAATAACTCCTCCTTTTTAAGGGCCCCCTCATAGAGGTCCAGCCCCGAATTTATAATATTACCGCTCCATCTATATTAGTAAATATTCTATTCTTTAAGTCTTCTTCCTCGATAGCAGTTATGATTGTCCTAGTAGGAACATTTATTACAAAAGCTTTACCATTTACTATGACCAAAGAATCTCTCACTCCTTTCGAGCCTGCTAACTCAATAGCCTTATTTATTCCATCTACCTCTTTCTCCCCTATCTCTATGCCTCTAAGTAGTATCCTTTCTTGAGCATGCTTAGATACATTAATCTGACTAGTTCTTAGCTTGGATTCAAATACCTCTCTAAAACTAATTTCTGCCTTATTGGTATAGCTTTCTTTTATCCTCCCTATACCTTGTTGATTAAAAGTCTCAATCCTTTTAACCATTGATTAACACCTCTGAAATAAAAGACATATCATACGAAACTCCATCTATCCATATTTTAGGTGATCCATTTTCAAATGTAATCTTTGAGACTACCCCTACTTTATCGCCAACCCTTACTTTCTTACCGAGAAGATTTAGAGCCTCTAGCCTTAATGCTTTATCTAATAACTGGTTAATACTCTCAGACTGCTGCAAAACAGTGTCTAAAGTCGAAAATTGCACTAACTGAGAGGTAAAATCTTCTACGCTTAGAGAGTTAAGCGGATCTTGATTTTTTAACTGAGCAAGAAGTAATACTAAAAAATCATCCCTATTCAGTATTGTAGAAGTGCTATTATTAGTATTAGCTCGAGTCAAGCTATTTGTAGCTGTGATTTCTCTATTTTCTAATATTCTAGTTATAGTCCTTACAAGAGGAATCTCCATTTTTATTTCACCTCCTATAATTTAATATCTATCAAACCTTCTCTCACAGTACTTACCAACATTTCCGACTTGTTTAATGTTTCTCTTTCTCCTCTATAAGAAGAGAAAATTGTATAAGTATCCTGATTATTTCTATCTCTTCCATAAAATATACTTCCATTATTACCCATTACATATACATCTATGCCCCCTAAATCAAAGTCCTTTTCTATTAAGCTCTTTTTTAAGTTATCTAGATTACTCTCAACAAAACTTCTCAAATTATTATTTGAAACTACTAGCCTGATATATAGTCTCTCACCCTCTAATAGTATCTTTACTCTTATTTCTCCAGGAATATCTGGGTGTAGTTTCAGTATCGCTTCTTTTACACTATCCTTCTCTTCCATTTTAGTAGAGACTAATTTAACCATTTCTTCCCTAAACTCTAAATCCTGCTTTGATGATAAGTGTGACAATAGTAGATTACGTTGATCTGTACTTAGGTCTGTATAATGAAAACTATTATCTTCAGCAAAGCTATTATTTTTAGACATTCTCTTAAAAGAAAATGGCTCTTCATTACCAGGCCTAGTAATTTCCTTTGACTCTATATTCGCTTCCAATTTTTCATCTTTCCTTATTACACTAGTTACCTCTAATTTACCATCAGTGGCTTCT
>JAOACC010000086.1 GCA_026418035.1 bacterium | reverse complement strand
GTATTGGACCTATACTAACTAAGGCTACCCTTGATGTAGGGTGGGTCATATTAGTTGGAGCAGCACTTAGTTTCGTAGGTCTAGGCGCTCAACCTCCTATACCTGACTTAGGGACTATGGTTGCTGAAGGCGCACATTTACTACCAACTACATGGTGGGTAAGCATATTCCCGGCTCTGACCATTACGATAATAATATTAGGATTTAATCTACTGGGAGATGGGTTAAAAGATGTATTTACAGAAGAGAAATATTAGGGTGATTTCATGGAGTCATTATTAAGAGTAGAAGATCTAAATGTTAGATATAAGAGTTATAGAGGAGAACTTAAAGTCTTAGATGATGTAAGCTTTGAAGTAAAAGTCAGAGAAAAAGTTGGATTAATAGGTGAATCAGGATGTGGTAAGACAACATTGCTTAAATCTATCCTAAGGATCTTACCTCCAAACTCAATAATTTATAAAGGCAAGATATTTTTTAAAAATATTGAGATTATTAAGGCAAACAAAAATGAAATCTTTAAGATAAGACGTGAAAATATTGGAATGATATTCCAAGATCCTATGAGCACACTTAATCCATTCTTTAAAGTTAAAGATCAACTATACGATGCCCTAAGATATTCAGTGCATAACATAAAATCACAGCAAGATTTACAGCAGATGATTATAAAATTGTTGAAAGAAGTTGCATTATCAGACTCTGAAAGAATTCTTGAGAGTTATCCCTTTGAGTTAAGTGGAGGCATGCGTCAAAGAGTATGTATAGCTTTAGCATTAACAAGATCAAACGATCTTTTGTTAGCAGATGAACCGACAACAAATTTAGATGTTACTATTCAAGAGCAGATACTGAATTTATTAAGGGAGTTAGTTAATAAGAGAGGATTATCTATTGTTCTAGTATCTCATGCACTAGGGATGGTTAAAGAATTTGTTGATAAGATCTATGTAATGTATGCAGGTCAAATAGTTGAAACGGCAAGTACCGATAAGATATTCTCTGAACCACTTCATCCATATACTAAACTCCTATTATCAGCTGTACCAAGATTAACGGGACGATGGAAGGCTGAAGGTTTAATTGGTAGACTACCCGACTATGTGAATCCACCTCCGGGTTGTAGATTTTATATGAGGTGTCAGCAAAGTAATAGTAATTGTAAGATTAAACCAAAGCTCTTAAAATTAAATAAAGATCACTCTGTTGCATGTTGGCTGTATGGTGATGAAGAGCATTGAATGAGCTTCTTGTAGTTAAGAATTTGAAAAAATACTTCAAGACAAAATTTGGACTAGTTAAAGCAGTTGACGGTATCACTTTTCATATAAATGAAGGAGAAACATTTGCATTAGTTGGAGAATCTGGGTCAGGAAAAAGTACTACTGGACATATGATAGTAGGAATGTATGCTCCGACCTCAGGAGAGATATACTACAAGATGAACAACATCTCTGTACATGCTAGTAAGAGACCTAAAAACATAACTCGTGAGATACAAGTCGTCTTCCAAGATCCAGCTTCATCTCTTAATCCTTCAAGGTATATCAAAGATATAATTGGAACACCTTTAAAAGTTTACAACTTGATTAGAAATAGTACTGAAGTAGAGCAGAAAGTTGCCGACCTACTAGAAAATGTGGAATTGCCTCCAGAACTATATATGTATAGGAAACCTAGAGAACTTGGTGGAGGAGAACTACAAGCTATTGCAATAGCGAGAGCACTATCAACTAACCCAAAATTGATAATACTGGATGAGCCAACCTCTGCTTTAGATGTAATAACTCAGGCAAAAATAATTAATCTCCTCCTTAATCTACAGAAAAAACACAATCTAACATATCTATTTATTACACATGATCTAGCAGTAGTAAGAAACATTGCATCTAGAGTTGCAGTTATGTATCTCGGAAAGATAGTTGAAACTGCCCCTACAATTGAACTCTTTAACCATTGTAGACATCCTTATAGTATGATGCTATTCTCATCTATCCCTGTAATTTCAGAAGATGAGAAGAATCTTAAGCCAAAGAAAATAACGTCTATCGGTGAGATCCCAAGTTCACTATCTATACCTCCTGGTTGTAGATTCCATACAAGATGCCCATATGCTGAAGCTAGATGTAAGGTAGAAGAACCCTCATTAAAACATATCAATAGCGGGCACATCGTAGCATGTCATTTAGCAGAATGAACTATAAGAATAGTTATTAAGAGATACAATATCTTTTCTTCTAGGTAACGCTCTCAGTCTAAAAATTAGCATGTTTTAAGATTTAAATATTTATAAGTGGTTGAAATTGGTGAGATAAGAATGTTAGATAAAGTGAAAATTTATTTCATAATTCCATGTGGGACTGCTATTTATGATGAACCTTGTCTTAAGACTATCGATAAAGTTAAAAAACATGATACCATAGTAGATGTAGTTCATCTCTCTAAAGGACCTGAACATGTAGAATACCATTATTTTGAACATATAGTTATGGATGAAACTCTTGATTTAGTAAGAAGGGCTGAGAGAGATGGTTACACTGCAGTAGTAATAGATTGTTTCTATGATCTAGGTCTTAGAGAAGCAAGAGAGTTGGTTAAAATACCAGTTATAGGTATAGGAGAGGCAAGTTACTATGTAGGAGCAATGATGGGTCATAAATTCTCTGTTCTAGTTGGAAGAAGAAAAAGCATACCTAAGATGTACGATAATCTAGTTGCTTATGGTCTTGAGAGGAGACTTGCTTCTTTCAGGTCTTTGGAGTTGAACCCAGTTCAAATGATTCAATACCCTGATAGGTTAAAGGAGAGAATAATTCAAGAAGCGGAGAAAGCTATTTACGAGGATCAAGCAGAAGTCATAATTCTCGGATGTGGTGCTCAAACTGGATTAGCTGAAGAATTAATGAAGATACTTCATGTCCCAGTAATCGATCCAGTAGCTGTATCTATTAAAATTGCTGAGATGTTATCAGAACTTTATGTTAAGCTAGGATTATCACATTGCAAATTATTTGGTTATGAGTCGCCTCCACCTAACCTATTTAGAGAGATAATATAATGGATAAAAATTTCAACTCAACTATTTTTAATTATTCATTCGATATCAAAATTAAAATTTTACTTTAACACTAACATATTAAGGTGTTTTAAGTGGATAAATGGAGGATAGGCATAGACATTGGTGGTGCTTTTACAGATCTATACGCTATACATTTAAAGACTGGGGAAAGCGTGTGGAGTAAAGTAGAGTCAACTCCTCCAAATTATGAGATTGGCGTCTTGAATGGTATTGAAGAACTTGAGAATGTCAACGTATACGTTAGAGATGCTATTCAGATAATTCATGGTCAGACGGTTGTAATAAATACGATTATAACTCGTACAGGTTCAGGGGTAGGGTTTATCACCACTGAAGGATTTGATACCATAGAGATACAGCGTGCAAATAGGAGAGATATATTCAATTTTCGATATAGTAAGCCGAAGCCATTCGTTTCGAGAAGTTTAACTAGATGGGTAAAAGAAAGAATAGATGTCGACGGAAGTATATACATACCTCTTAGTGAGAGTGAGGTAAAAGAAGCGGTTAGGAGTCTTTTGCGAAGTGACGTTGAGTCAATAGCTATAGGATTCATAAATAGTTACATAAATCCGATTCACGAAACGAAAGCGAGAGAGTTAGCTGAAGAAGTTTTCAGAGAAGAAGGTAAGTCAAAAAATTATGTTACGATTTCTAGTGACTTAAATAGGGAATGGAGAGAATATGAAAGATTTAATACAGCTATACTAAATGCTTACGTTCAGCCAGCTTTCGTAAATTATATCGAGAAACTGGAAGAGATATTGAAAAAGAAGGGTTTTAGGGGGACTTTCTACATCACGCTCTCATCTGGAGGTGTTGTTACTTCAGAATACGCTAAGAAATATCCAATAACTACGATTGAAGGAGGTCCGATAGCCGGAATAATGGGCGGAGTACGTTTAGCATCCCTATTAAATATAAAGAATATTATAGTAATTGATGGAGGAAGTACAACAACTAAAGCCGGGATAGCAAAGGATCTTATTCCTAAAGTACATACAGAGTATTGGATTGAGCAAGATGAATGGAATGCTGGATATCCTTTAAGAGTACCTACTCTAGATATCCATGAAATAGGATTAGGTGGTACGAGTATAATCTACCTAGATGAGCTAGGGAATCTACGTGTAGGTCCACAAGCAGCGGGTGCTAGACCAGGTCCAGCATGTTACGGGATAGGTGGCAATAAACCTACTTTAACAGATGCATACGTGGTCTTAGGTTATCTTAATCCTAATTATCTCCTAGGAGGGAAACTGAAAATCGATAGTAAGAAAGCAGTTGAGGTAGTAAGTCAACTTGCAAAGAGTCTGAACCTAGATTATTGTAAACTAGCGCATGCTGCCATAATTCTAGCTAACGATTATGCAGCCAATCTAATTAGACAGATCTCTATTAAGAGAGGATATGATCCAAGAGAATTTACATTAATAGCTCATGGAGGTTCGGGACCGATGTTTGCACCATTTATCGCTAAAGAACTAAAAATTCCTCTAATATTAGTCCCATCTATACCTAGTGGAGTTTTTAATGCATGGGGAATGATAGGGCTAAATATAAGACATGAAGTAATACAGACAAATATTCTCCGTGTAGAAGAAAATGATAGATTCGTTGAGATAGTGAATAATGTATTTAGTGAAATCCGCAAGAGCATTATAAACATGTTTAAAAGTGAAAATATAGATCCAGAATCAGTTGAGACTTCAGGATATCTAGACATGAGGTATGAAGGCCAAGCTCATACATTAAAAGTCGAATCTCCATCTACTGAGATAACATTAAAAGATGTACGAGAGATAAAAGAAAGATTCCATCAAGTTCACTATAATGAATATGGTTTTAAATTACCAGATAGTAACATAGAAATTGTGAGCTTCCATTTAGTAGGAGTTCATAAAGTATCACCTCCAGGAATTGAAAGAATAGCTCAGAAAGGAACAATTAAGAATGCATTCCTAGAAGAGAGAGAAATATATGTTGATGGAAGAGAAATAAGGACACCCGTGTATAAAAAAGAATTACTGCCTCCTCAAATAACACTTAACGGACCTTTAATCATAGAAGGTGATACTTCCACGGTGATAGTTCCTAAAGATTTTAAGATACTTCACGATGTTTATGGTAATATTCTAATGAAGCCGGAGGCTTGAGGTATGAGTGAAGAATTGATTTCAATACAAGTGATAAAGAATACTTTAACAAGTATAGTTAAAGAGATGTTTTGGACGACTGTAAGAGCTGCTAAAAGCAGTATCATATATGAGACGTATGATTTTTCTCCTGCGTTACTCGATGAAGATGGAAATTTGATAGCAATAGGTACAGGTGTCCCTAACTTTATAGGAATTATGCCCTTTATTGTAAGATGCGTCTTAGAGGATGTTGAAAGAGAAGGATTAAGCATGGACCCTGGAGATATCTTTATTGTTAATGATCCATACAGATCTGGGACTCATCTCAATGATGTTGGATTAGTTATGCCATTATTCTATGATAAAATATTGATCGCTACATCCGCTATTAAGGGACATATTAATGATGTTGGAGGAATGAATCCGGGAAGCTGGGGTCCAAACGCTGTCGAAATATTTCAAGAAGGATTGATCATACCACCTACCCATCTTTATAGAAAGGGAGAACTAAATAAAGAAATCTTAAGAATAATCTTACATAATACAAGGATCCCCGAGTATGTTCATGGAGATATCGAAGCTTTAGCATCTGCTTTGAGATATGCGCAACGTCGTATTAACGAACTTTGTGAAAAATATGGTGTAAGGATAGTTAAGAAAGCTATAGTTGATAAGGTAGAAGAGGGTAAGCTGCTAGCAAAAAAGAATCTTGCTAAACTTCCAAAAGGTGAATTCTTTGCAGAAGAGAGAATAGAAAAATATGAGAACATGGAAGAAGATCTCAGGATTACGGTACGGGTAAAGATAACTGATGATGAATTTATTGCTGACTTCTCAGAGAATCCTCTCCAAGTAAAAGCTCCTATAAATACAACTTACCCTGGAACTTACGCATCTGTAGCCATAGCATTCGTAGCAGTAACAGATCCACATGTATCTCTTAGCCAAGGATATTTAGATCCCATCGAAGTTATTGCACCTGTAGGAACCCTTTTTAATGCAACCCCTCCTGCACCCGTCAGCTGTTATTGGGAGACGATGTTCTATGCGGTTGACTTGATATGGAAAGCTTTAGCAATACATATCCCTGATAAGCTTACAGCTGGACACTTCTTATCAGTAGTAAGTGAAACATTAAGTATGATAGATCCAAGAGATGGTAAGTATAAGATATTATGTGAACCTAATCCAGGAGGTTGGGGAGCTGGAGTAGATAGAGATGGAGAATCTTGCTTGGTTTCATCTGCTGATGGAGAGACTTATACTCATCCAGCAGAAGTATTGGAGAGAGAATATCCGATACGTGTAGAATGTATGAAGTTGAATGTTGAGGAAGGCGTAGGTCATGGAAGATTTAGAGGAGGATTTGGACTGAGAAAAGATTATAGAATACTTTCCGATGAAGCAGTATTAGTTTGCTCAATTAACAGGATAACTTATCCACCTTGGGGCGTCGAAGACGGAATGGATGGTACCTGCAATCACATAGCTATCATTAGAGATGATAACATTATCTGGGATGGAGGGAGAGCATTCAATTTTAAACTAACTAAAGGAGATGTAGTAAGCATTAGAAGTGGAGGTGGTGGAGGATGGGGGAATCCACTTGAACGCGAACCTGAAAGAGTTCTTGAAGATTACAAGAATAAACTGATTACTTTAGATGTTGCTAAGAACGTTTATGGAGTATTGATAGACCCCAAACATCTGAAAGTAGACATTGAGGCAACTAGAAAACTTAGAGAAGCTCTTTTATCGAAAACTTAATCTACACAACTTAACATATAATACCTCTTTAAAGTAAATTTAATAATTCTCATTGAGAAACATCTTTAACGGGCTTTATTGATAATTCATATTGAGTTAAGCTTACAAAGATGTAAAAACAATTCTACAGTAACTACTTGTTAGTGTTATACAAGAAAGCATAAATAAGAGTTTTGCGGGAAAACTTATGATGACAATTTTAAATGAATCTATCGTCAAAGAAGTTGAGAGAAGAAGAGAGCGGATTAAGCCTTTCAACGAGAGAATTGCGAGATTAAGAGAATTAACAACACAATCTATAGTTAAAGTCTCTGTTGAAAGAGCTAAACTTTTAACAGAATTTTATAGAGATCATATTCGTGAAGGCTTATCTATTCCTGTTCAGAGAGCTTTGGCTTTTAAGTATTTAATGGAAAATGTTTCCCTCCCAGTCGAGCCTGGTCAACTTATCGTAGGGATAAGAGGAACTGGTGTGAACGAAGTTCCAACTTATCCTGAAATTAATCTACATACAGTTGATGATTTGAAGATATTAAATGAAAGAGAGATCATGCCTTACAAAGTTACCTATGAAGATATTAAGATCTATGAAGAAGAGATAATTCCATTCTGGAAAGGTAGGACGATTAGAGATATTCTCTTTGTAAATATGTCTCGTGAATGGATAGATGCGTATGAAGCAGGTATATGGACAGAATTCATGGAGCAGAGACCACCGGGTCACACGGCTGGTGGGGAAAGAATATTTAAGATAGGTGTTCTTGATATAAAGAAGAGAATTCGTGAAAAGATTTCTCAACTAGATCGTAAAGATCCAGAGTATCTTGAGAAGCTTGAAGAACTTAAAGCAATGGATATCGTTGCAGATGCGATACTTATCTATGCTGAAAGATATGCTAAATTGCTCTCAGACATGGCTGAGAAAGAGACTGATTCCGAGAGGAGGAGAGAATTAAAAGATATGGCAGAGATTTGTAGATGGGTTCCTGCAAATGCTCCCAGAACTTTCTGGGAAGCATTACAGCATTATTGGTTTATTCATGTTGGGATAACTTATGAGACAAATCCATGGGATTCGTTTACCCCGGGTAGGCTCGACTTATGGCTTTATCCATTTTACAAGAGAGATATTGATGAAGGAAGGCTTACAAGAGAGAAAGCTAAAGAACTGCTTGCATGCTTCTTCTTGAAATTCAATAGTCAGCCAGCTCCACCTAAAGTAGGTGTAACACATGAGGAAAGCTCAACTTATAATGATTTTTCAAAAATAAATATTGGAGGTATTAGAGAAGATGGTAAATGTAATGTTAATGAACTATCCTATCTCATTTTAGAAGTTTATGATGAACTGAGAACTTTACAGCCAAACTTTGCAGTTCTAGTAAGCGAGAAGACCCCTGATAATTTTCTTATACAAGCCTTAAAGGTTGCTTCTGCAGGTTTCGGTGAACCACCATTCTTCAATCATGATGGAGTTATAGTTAAAATGCTTAGACAAGGTAAGAGCTTAGAAGACGCAAGACTTTCAGGGGTTAGTGGATGTGTAGAATCAGGAGCATTTGGAAAGGAAGCATATATATTGACAGGCTACTTTAATCTGCCGAAGATACTTGAGATAACATTAAACAATGGTGTAGATCCTAGAACTGGTAAGAAGATAGGTTTAGAGACTGGAAAACCAGATGAATTTAAGAATTTTGAAGAATTATGGAATGCATTCTTAAAACAAGTAAAATATTTCCTAGATTTAAAGATGGAGGGGAACGATATTATAGAAGCAATATATGCAAAATACATGCCTGTCCCCTTCCTTTCTCTATGGATTGAAGATTGCGTAGAGAATTGCAAAGATTATAATATTGGGGGAGCAAGATATAACACTCAATACATACAGATGGTTGGTCTAGGGACCGTTACGGATTCTTTAGTAGCAATAAAGTATCACGTGTTTGAGAATAAAACGTTTACAATGTCAGATATATTAAATGCTTTAGGAAGAAACTTTGAAGGTTATGAATTAATGATGGAATTGCTTAGGAATCCTGAAAAGACGCCTAAGTATGGTAATGATGATGACTATGTAGATGATTTAGCTGTAAGAATAGTGAAGACTTTAAGTGAACTCGTTGAAAGCTACCCACAATCTCCAACAAGGAAAGCTTCAAAGAGAGTCTACTGGCTTCCAACAACAGTCCACGTTTATTTTGGAAAAGTAACTGGAGCTACACCTGATGGTAGGAGAGCTGGCTTCCCCGTCTCTGAAGGGATTTCACCAGTTCAAGGAATGGACCGTAAAGGGATCACAGCGACTTTTAACAGTGTAGCAAAATGTGATTGGGATAAAACAGGTGGAGCATTGTTAAATGTTAAACTCTCTCCAGAGATATTTGAAGAAGAAAATGTTAAAAAGCTTGTACAAGCTATAAGGTCATTCTTCAGACTCGGGGGGCATCATGTACAATTTAACGTAATAAGTACTGAAGTATTAAAAGAAGCTCAAAAAAGACCTAAAGACTTCCAAGACTTAATGGTTAGAGTTGCAGGATACAGTGACTATTTTGTAAAACTTCCAAAAGCATTACAAGATGAAATAATTGCTAGAGCTGAGAAGAAATTTATCTAAATAGAAGGTTACCAATTTTATGATTAAAGGAACAATCTTCAATATACAGAAATTCGCAATTTATGATGGACCAGGTTTAAGGACTTTAATCTTTATGAAGGGCTGTCCATTAAGATGTTTATGGTGCCAAAATCCAGAAGGATTAACTCTTAATCCTCAGTTAGCATATCATGACCGTATATGCATACATTGTCATACATGTGTAAAAGTTTGTCAACTTAATGTAATAAAGATAGAAGGAGATGATACTCACATTATAGATAGAGGAAAGTGTAATATGTGTAGAAGATGTATTAATGTATGTCCTTCAGGAGCATTATCTGTAATCGGCAGAGAGATCTCTGTAGATGATCTTATTAAAGAGATAGAAAGAGATATGATATATTATGATTCATCAGGAGGTGGAGTAACTTTTTCAGGGGGAGAACCACTATTTCAACCACAGTTTCTCTACGAATCTCTTAAAAAATGTAAGGAATTGAGTATACATACTACAATTGAAACTTCTGGATATGCAAACCAACAAATATTTAAAAAAATATCTGAGAAAGTAGACTTATTCCTCTATGATGTGAAGATCGTAGATGAGGAACTGCATAAAAAGTATACCGGTGTCTCGAATAGAAAGATATTAAGTAATTTAAGATTTTTAGTGATGTCTGGAAGAGGCAAAGACATAATAATCCGGATCCCTCTAATTCCAACTATTACTGACACTGATGAAAACATTGGTAACATTATGAGATTATTACTGTCGCTTAAAGATATAGAAGAAGTTCATCTCTTACCATTTCATGATGTTCATGAAAAGTATAATTATCTAGGAATGACGTATAGGATGCCAATCCATCAACAATTAAAAATTGAGAGAATAAAATCTATCAAGGAAGAGTTTGAAAAGAAAGGATTTTATGTAAGTTTATGGGGTGTTAAATAACCTAGTCAAACAACTCAATTTAAATAATTAATAGTCTCTAATATATTAATCATCTTGTCTCTTTAGAAGAGGGACAAGAACGATTACAGTTCTAATCTAGATGTCCCGTAGACTATTGATTTTTACATCTACCTATCTTTCAAGATCTTTGATATCTCAAATCTTTAAAGAGTATGAGTGCGATATCATATAATCTTGTTGCTATAATTAGAGTCGTGATCGAGTTTTCTAGAATTTTTTAAACTTTTCTTTAGATGCACCGCATATTGGACATTTATCCGGTAGCTCACCTTCA
>JAOACC010000073.1 GCA_026418035.1 bacterium | reverse complement strand
ATTAGACCCCTCCTAATTATTAATAATAAAGGGGGCAATATATTCATTGCCCCCAAATATTAGATTACTTTTTGATAAAAAACTGTTCTGGATTCATATATCCAGGACTCATATATGGATATGCCAAGGTTCCCTCTTTTGGAACATTTTTAAAGTTATTCTTAACTACTATCGGAAAATTAAAGAAACCTAACACGGGGATAGCCCAAAGATTTTTTGCCCAGAGATATAAGATTTCATCTGTTAATTTATCTATCTCCTCTTGACTTGTAGAAACTATTATCTTATCAAAGTTTGCTATTATCTTTAAAGCATCTCCTGTAGGTTTAACTGAGCCTTCCGCTTTGCCTCTTGATGTGTACCATAGACCCCAAAGTGTACCATAATAACAAGATGTAGAATTTGGAATTACAAACAGAGAATAGGTTAGCAAAAACTTACCTGGGTACAAACTTCCTAACGTATATCCAGCTATCTGATAATCTGCACTGTTTATCCTGGGCCACCAGAGAGAACTTGTTATAGCGTCAACAGCAGTCTTTATACCGATCTTATTCCAGTACTGCGCTATAAGTTCCATAACATCCGGGTGTATCGCATAACCTACATTAGTAAGAATTGTTAGCTGTATAGGTTTTCCATCTGGTCTTAGCCTAAAACCATCTTTATCCTTCTTTGTAAGCCCTATACTATCCAAAATTCTATTGGCTTCTGCCACATTATATTCATATAGTTTTCTTATCTCTGGATTATTCTGTAAAGATGCCTTAGGGAATATGGTATATGTAGGGGTTGCTTGGCCAAGATAGATTATTTGATTTACTTCTGCTCTATTAATAGCTAGAGATAAAGCTGTTCTAAACCTTACATCTCTTAATAAACTTGCGATGAATTTGTCCTTTGTATAATTCTGATTAAAGAAGACTGCACTTGCTGTCTCACCTGATTGCCACTGATAGACTTGATATCCTCCCTTTTCTCTGTTTTCCATAAGAAGAGTGAAGTCTTTGAATGCAAGGTTTCTACCCTGCATATCTAATTCCCCTTGCACAGCCTTCATTGTAATCATTTCTGTATTTTGAACCATATCCCATGTAATTCTATCTATGTATGGCAGTTGATTACCCTCTATATCTATCTTCCAGTAATATGGATTTCTTTCTGCTACAGCCCTTGGACCAGTTGGGGGAACTGCTAGCTTCCAAGGAGCAAGAACAGGAAGTTCAGTATTTGAGAATTTAGTTGCCCTATCCTGATAGAGCTGATACCAAAAGTCTCTCTTAGCTTCCTTTACTAATGCTTCTAACTTCTCCTTTGGAGCATACTTTATATGGAACTGTTGGAGATAATGTTTGGGGGATGCAAATGATGCATTGTTTACTGCTATATATTCTAGAAACAGAGAATAGGGTCTTTTAAATCTAAATCTTACTGTATAATTATCTACCTTTTCTACTTTGACTTGCTCACCAGCTGGTGCTAGCCAGGCAGGAAAGACTGGAGTAAGTTCCTTATTTAGTAGCTCATCATTGTACCAGTAGAGTATATCATCTACAGTAAAGGGTTGTCCATCAGACCATTTAAGTCCCTTCCTTAGGTAGAAGGTATAAACCCTACCACCTTCTGTTACTTTCCAAGAGGTGCATAGATTTGGAATTAATGTCTTTCCATCTCTTGCCCATCTTACCATAGGTTCATAGCCTAATCTGGCATGTATCATAGTATCTGATGGTGATAGCGCTGCTCTTCTCCATGTTCCTCCATATTGACCCACTTCCTCTACTGGATCTACTACTGCTGGTTCTTCTGGTAATCTTTTTTCCACTGAGGGAAGCTTTCCCTGTCTTACAAGTTCTGCTAGCATCGGAGCTTCATTGAATTTGGTTATTTTTCTCCCTGTTACTTTTTGAAATTCAGAAAGAGTTGCATACTGCCCTAAAGGGTTCTTCTCCTGAGAGAATAGAAGAGTAGTGAAGCCAGAAGCTAGACTTACACATAGTACTATTATTAGAAAACACTTTAAAAAGCTTCTCATAAAACAATTCACCTCCTACAAAGTTTAAAAATCATATAACACAGACATAAAGATGGGATTAAAGCCCTGAATCTAAATATCACCTCCTTTTTAAATTATTCTAATAATAACTTCCTACTAAATATAGCATTTATTACACAATTTATCAATACTATTAAATAATCTCTTACATTTTTTCTAAAATATATTTTCTTAAACCTAATCCTAATTTCTCAGCATAATCCAACTGGACACTCCAATCAATTTCTGGATGTATAGCTCTAAATTTATCTTCACCTGAATTAAAATTACTCTTCAAAGCCGTTTCTCTAAGTCCTATGCTTTGATTGACTAAATCTACTGATGCTTGATCTATCGCCACTATATCTGAACTTCCAAGTATACCAATATCGGGAACAATATTTGCATCATGCCATCCAGCGCAGTCACAGTCTGGGCTTACATCCATAACAAAGTTTATAAATGCAACCTTTGGTTCTTTAAGTTTCACCATACCATAGGTAAATTCAACCATTTTTTCTTGTAAGCCTATAGCAGATTCATTCCAAGATATCTCTATAGCAGAAGTAGGACATACCACTGCACATTCTCCACAACCTATACATAGCTCTGGAATAAGTACCGCTTTTCTATTAACTAACTTTAAAGCTCCTTGAGGACAATGATTTACACATCTGGCACAACCTATACATACTTCTGGCTTTGGGTCAGGCTTAAATTGAGCATGCTGCATTTGCTTACCTGACCTTGGTGCCCCTCCCATACCCACATTCTTTATAGCTCCTCCAAATCCTGCTGCCATGTGACCTTTAAAATGTGTTAAGGCAAAGAGAAAATCTGCATCATAAATTCCTCCAGCTACTTTTACTTTTTTAAAATTCTTTAGATTTACTTCTACCTCCTTATAGTATTCTCCATTTATCCCGTCTGCTATTATAAGAGGAGCTCCTACTGAAGAGTAATCAAAGCCATTGTATATCGCCGCCTCTAGATGGTCTACTGCATTAGCCCTTTCTCCTTTATAGAGAGTATTAGCATCGGTAAGGAATGGTTTTCCTCCCATTTCTTTGATAACTTCTACGACTTGCCTTACAAATATTGGTCTTATATAAGCATGATTGCCAGGTTCCCCAAAATGGAGTTTTACAGCAACAAGATCTCCCTTTTTCATCCTATCTTCTAGAAGTTTTCTAGCCAGATGTCTCAATCTTTTAATTAATGAATGATTCTCGTCATGAGCTCTCAAAGAGAGAAAATACACCTTACTTGCCACTTATATCTACCTCCTTTACTGTTGTTTTTTCTTTACCTCGTGTCCTCCAAATTTATTCCTCATAGCAGAGAGCAATTTAGACGAGTAACTCTCTTCTTGCTGTGAATAAAACCTATTCATAAGAGATATAGCTATAACTGGCGCTGGCACACCCAATTCTATCGACTCCATTACCGTCCAACGCCCTTCTCCAGAGTCTGGGACATAATCTTCTATATCCTTTAACTCTTGGTCCTCTTCTAAAGCTGAAGCAGTCAAGTCTAATAACCAGGACCTTATAACACTTCCAAATCTCCATATCTGGGCTATCTGGGCTAAGTCTAAGTTAAACTCTTTTTTATTCTTAAGTATTTCAAAACCTTCAGCTAAAGCTTCCATCATACCGTACTCTATTCCGTTATGTACCATCTTTACAAAATGTCCTGCTCCATTTGGTCCTACATGTCCCCACCCTGTAGTAGGAGAAGGAGCTAAGGTCTCAAATATAGGTCTAAGATATTCTACTGTTTCTTTATCTCCTCCTATCATGAGACTATAGCCTTGGTTTAATCCCCAAATTCCTCCACTTGTTCCTACATCTATAAATCTAAAACCTTTTTCTTTTAGTATCTGTGCCCTCCTTATTGTATCTTTATAATTTGAGTTTGCCCCGTCTATAATAATATCATTTTGAGAAAGTATTTTAGTTAATATTTGTAACATCTCTTCTGTAGGTTCACCTGCAGGTAACATCACCCAAACTACTCTTGGAGGAGTAAGCTTTTTAATGATATCTTCCAAGGAGTATAATCCCATTATGCCCTCTTTTTCTATTTCTCTAGTCTTCTCTTGTGTTCTATTATAGGCAAATACTCTATGTCCACCTTTATATAGCCTCCTAGCAATATTTGCTCCCATTCTTCCTAATCCTATTATCAGTATCTCCATAAAATCACCTCTATTCTTAGATTACTAGACTTAGATTATAAATCACAGTCTAGTTAGATTCAAATTGTTTTGAAAATTTCTAATTAATGTTATAATGTTAATAGAAATCATTATAGATGGGGGTTAAGAACATTATGAGTGATTTAAGATTTGAGGCTCAAGTAGAATGGAAAGAGGGGTTTACAGTAGAGGCTAAGACTAGAGACTTTACACTCTATATAGATGAACCGCCAAATCTGGGAGGAAAGGATAAAGGCCCTAATCCTGTAGAGTATATCCTTATCGCTTTAGGGGGTTGTGTAATAATAGTGGGGCAAGTGATAGCTAGTGAGATGGGAATAAAGATAGAAAGTCTTAAAATTAAGCTTTCAGGAGATCTTAATCCTCTGAAATTTATGGGTAAACAAAGCCCAGATAGAGCGGGATATAAAGGTATTAATTTAGAGATAGATGTTAAGTCTGATGCCTCTAAGGAAAAGCTAGAAGAATGGGTAAAGGCTATAGAGGAGAGGTGTCCGGTAGGAGATAACCTTAGAAATCCTACACCAATTAATATAACTCTTAAATCTTAAGTTGCCACAATTAGTTGATCTATTACAGGGGCGTATTGTGATACGCCCCTGTAATAGAGAAAAAAGATTTAAATCTCTTTATACAACTCTTAATCTAGTATAAGATTAAGTATTTTGTTTTAAAATAGTTATATATATTCAAAAATCTAGAATTAGAAAATAAATTTTATGGAGTGAAAACAATGTTAACTAGTCGTATAGAAGAAGTATTTGGAATTGGCTCTTGGGTTACTGTCGCTATATTGAAATAGAGCCTTAAGAAATCCAAGCGCATTGTTTGAACATAGAGAGGAAATAGCTAAATTATGCGACGAGATGAAAAGAAACTAATTAATTAATTGTAATCGAATATTACTTTGGCCACATTGCAAAGACGGTTTACTCTTTTATGTTATAATTAAACACATTAATATCTATTATAGTTAGGAAGGAGTTGATCAGATGGCTGAGTTAAGATGGAACCCTCTCCTCAACGATTGGGTTATGATAGCATCTCACAGGCAGGAGAGACCTCAAATGCCTAAAGATTGGTGTCCTTTTTGCCCTGGTTCAGGTAAAGTGCCAGATAATTATGATGTATTAGCATATGATAATGATTTTCCAGCCCTTATGTTGAATCCACCAGAACCTGATGATGTAGCTACTGAGTTTTACAGAGTAGCTCCAGCATATGGGAAGTGTGAGGTAATTCTATATTCTTCTGATCATTATACATCTCTACCCAAGCTTTCTCTTCCACACCTACGGAAACTTGTTGATCTTTGGTGTGATAGATTTATAGAGTTAAGTAAGTATGAAAAGATAAAATATATATTTATTTTTGAAAACAGAGGAGAAGTTGTAGGTGTAACCATTCCTCATCCTCATGGCCAGATATATGGATATTCTTATATACCTTTAAAAATTCAGAAAGAACTAGAGAGTAGTAAAAAATATTATCAAGAAAAAGGAGAATGTCTTATATGTAGAATGAATAGGGAGGAAATTTCTTTTAAAAAGCGCCTAATTATAGAGAACGATCATTTTTTAACATATCTTCCTTTCTTCACAGAGTATCCTTATGGTGTATTTATAGTAAGTAAAATTCACAAAAGTAAGATTATAGAGTTTTCAAACGAAGAAAAAAATGCTTTAGCAGAAATCTTACGGGATACTGTTGGAATGTTAGATAGTCTCTTTGATTATGAGTTTCCTTATATGCTTTGCATGCATCAAAGTCCTGTAAACAGCGAACCCTGTGATGAATTTTATCATTTTCATATAGAATTTTATCCGCCTATGAGATCTAGAGATAAACAGAAATTTAATGCTTCTAGTGAAACTGGAGCTTGGGCTCCCTGTAATACTACCGCTCCAGAAGAAAAGGCAGAGGAATTAAGATTGGCATATAGGAGGTTCAAAGGTTTATGACAAATATAAAAGAATTAAAAAAGAAATTTATAGATATATTTCACAATCAACAAGTAAGGTTCTTTTACTCTCCAGGGAGAGTTAACCTACTTGGAGAGCACACTGATTATAATGGTGGCTATGTCTTACCAGTAGCCTTAAATGTCGGTACTACAGTATGTATTGGTAAAAGAGAGGATAATAAGATATGTTTATCTGCGACTGACCTAAGTGAAATAGTATGCGCCGATATAGAAAATCTAGGAACCTATAGGAAAATAAATTGGGGAAATTATCAATTAGGAGTTGCTTATGAGCTTTTAAAAGCTGGTTATAAAGTTAAAGGATGTAATATGCTTTTTGACGACACTGTACCTCACGGAGCGGGTTTATCATCTTCAGCCGCTATAGAATGTGCAACAGGTATAGCACTTATGAAAATATTTAATCCAGATAGAGAAATTAATAGGGTGGAGTTAGCTCTCCTAGCTCAGAGAGCAGAGAATCAGTTTGTTGGAGTAAATTGTGGCATAATGGACCAGTTCGCCTCAGTTATGGGTAAGAAAAACAATGCTATCTTCTTAAATTGTAAGACTCTTGAATACCGATATGTCCCATTAAATTTGGGAGATTATGTCTTAGTAGTTACCAATACTAACAAGAAAAGAAGTCTGGCAGATTCTAAATACAATGAACGACGTAGTGAATGTGAAAAGGGCTTAGAGATGCTAAAAAAAGAACTACCTAATATAACCTGTCTTGGAGATATAACAGTAGAGATGTTCGAGTCTGCTAAAAGTGTAATAAAAGACCCAGTTATAGAAAAAAGAGTGAAGCATGTAATATATGAAGACGAGAGAGTATTAAAGGCCATAGATGTCTTGAATAGGAATGACCTGATAGAATTTGGGAAATTGATGATAGCATCCCATGAATCCCTTAGAGACCTATACGAAGTAACAGGTAAAGAATTAGATACGCTTTTTGAAGAGGCTTTAAAAGTAGATGGAGTTTTAGGTAGTAGGATGACAGGAGCAGGCTTTGGAGGATGCACTGTAAGTATAGTTCATAAATTAGCAGTAGAAGATTTTAAAGCCTTAGTAGGCAAAAATTATACTGCAAAAACAGGTCTAACTCCAGATTTTTATGTGATGGAAACAGATGATGGCTCAAGAGAGATAACAGATAGTCTTTGCTAGTTAATTAATTATTAACTAGGACAGGCAAACTGCCTGTCCTTTAACTAAATGCAATTTTTAAAGCGTTATCTAGATCTGCTATTAGATCCTCTGCATCTTCTAATCCTACCGAGATTCTTATTAAATGAGAAGATGAATCCGTTACATCAACTCTATCTTTAAATACATGTTTTCCTGGAATTACTAGACTTTCATACCCTCCCCAGCTTACTGCTATAGTAAAGATTTGAAGAGCATTTATGAATCTCCTTAACTCCTTTTCTCCACCATCTATTTCAAAACTCATTAAACCACTAAAGCCTCTCATCTGCGATATAGCTAACTGATAATAAGGACTTTCCTTAAGTCCAGGATAATTTACTCTTCTTACCCTTGGATGCTTGCTTAAGAATTCAGCTATTTTTATAGCATTACTTTGGTGCAACTCCATCCTAGCAGGTAGAGACCTTAAACCTCTTAGAATCAGCCATGCTTCAAAAGGCCCTATTACTCCTCCAAGTAGATGAACATTTTTATTTATACCTTCTATTAATTTTTTATTTGTTACAGCTACCCCTGCAACAACATCGCTATGTCCACCTAGGTATTTACTAGCAGAGTGAACCACTATATCTATTCCAAATTCTATAGGATTCTGAAAATATGGGGTAGCCCATGTGTTATCCATTATCGTATAAATGTTATTCTCTTTTGCTATACTGGCTATAGCTCTTAAATCAAAGACTTCAAACAGAAAGGTATTTGGGCTTTCTAAATATATAAGTTTAGTATTGGATTGTATAGCAGATTTTATATCTTCTGGATCTCTTCCATCTATAAATGTTGAAGAAATGTCAAATCTCTTTAAATAATTATGAATAAAGTCATATGTAGGAGCATATACTCCTCTTAGACATATTATATGGTCTCCTGATTTTACTAAGGATAGTATACTAGAAGTTATAGCTCCCATCCCTGAGGAAAAAGCCCTACAGGCCTCTCCTTTTTCTAACATAGCGATCTTGTCCTCTAAGAGATTAATCGTAGGATTACCACTCCTGGTATATACAAATTTATCTATCTTCCCCTTTTGATGGTCTTCTAATTCTTCATAAGAGGAGAATGCAAAGTTCGATACTTCAAATATGGGTGGAGCAATAGCGCCTAAAAATCTTTTATAATCCTCTCCGTAATGTTCTATATTAGTTTTTATATCTCTTTTCACTTATTCCTCCTTCCTATCTTAAGAAATCTTCTCTCTGTGGTGTAAAAACATCTAAAACAATAGAATTGTCCTCTAGAGCTTCTGCACTATGAGGTATATTGGATGGTATATAAAGACTATCACCAACATTCAGTATCCTCTCTTCTTTATTTAATGTGAATTTAAAACTACCAGATAATATAAAACTTATCTGTTCGTGATGGTGAGTATGAGTTTCAGCCTTTGTCCCCTTTATAGTGAATATATTCTTAGTAAGCATAAGGTTGCCGCCATGTGCAAGTACTTCTCTAATTATGCTCATAAAATTATTCCCTCCTATTTTCTTTTTTTAATGTTCCTGTTCTATTCTACTACAGATATCAATATTAGAATAACTGTTGACTTGAAGTCTATTAACTCTATATAATATTCCAAAGATACATATTGTTCCTAAGATAAGGATCACCGGGGTGCTGAAAGCAATTTTGGCAAGTAGGCTGAGAGGAATCTTGAGATTCCAACCCGTTGAACCTGATCTAGGTAATACTAGCGAAGGGAGTGATATTATGAATTATAAAGGGAAAGCTTTAACCATTGCTGGTTCAGACTCAAGCGGAGGAGCCGGCATCCAGGCAGATTTAAAAACATTTCAAGCTTTTGATGTTTATGGTATGTCGGTTGTTACTTCTGTTACAGCCCAGAATACTCTAACAGTCAAAGCTATATATGATCTTCCAAAAGAAATTGTAACTTTACAGATGGATGCTATCTTTGAAGATATAAGTGTAGACGCAGTCAAAACAGGTATGTTATCTAACGAAGAGATAATAGAGACAGTTGCAGATAGGTTGAGTTTTTATAATGTGGAAAGGATTATTGTAGACCCCGTTATGGTTTCTAAAAGTAAAGCCAGGCTTTTAAGAGAATCTGCTGAGAAGAGATTCATAGAATTAATTGTTCCACTTGCCTTTCTTATAACTCCTAATATACCAGAAGCAGAGGTAATTAGCGGTATAGAGATAAGAGACATTGAAGATATGAAGCATTCTGCAAGAAAAATAAAGGAAATGGGAGCAAAAAATGTCCTTATAAAAGGAGGACACCTAGAAGGAAATCTGAGTATTGACATTTTATTTGATGGAGAGACCTTTTATCTGTTTGAAGAAGAAAGGATACCTTCTAAAAATACTCATGGCACAGGATGCACCTTTTCTTCTGCTATAACAGCCTGTCTAGCTAGAGGAGAGAATCTTTATGATGCAATTAAAATAGCTAAACAATATATAACTACAGCTATAAGAGAAGCCCCCAATAATATAGGCAAAGGTTTTGGCCCCTTGTATCATAATATAAGAGGTATCCTATGAGAATTCTTATTACAAACGATGATGGCATATTTGCAAAGGGGATTAGAGAACTTGTTGTAGAATTTTCAAAGACAGACGAAGTGTATGTTGTAGCACCAAAATATAGAGTTGTTGGGGTAGGTGGTGGAGTAACATTTGATAGACCTTTAAAGATTGAAGAGATTGGCCTTTCTTTGGGTGAAAAGAAGGCATTTTCGGTGTCTGGAACTCCAGCAGATTGTGTTATCCTTGCAATAGATATATTAGTTAAAGAGTTAGATATAGTGATTTCAGGGATAAATGATGAGCCTAATGTGGGAGATGATATAAGATTTTCTGGAACGATTGGAGCTTGTAGAGAAGCAGCATTTTCAGGAATTCCTTCTATAGGAGTCTCCTTAGAATATGGAGATAGGGGTTACTTCTATGAAGGAGCAGTCAGGATAACGAGAAAAATTGTGGATTATATCAAAAACAATCCTCTCCCGGAAGGTGTTTTTTTAAATATTAATGTACCTAACGTTCCTATAGAAGAGATAAGAGGAATAAGATTTGTAAGATTAGGGAGAAGAAGATATAGAAATAGAGTACACACTGTTTTTGATCCTTATGGCAGAGAATATTTCTGGATAGGTGGGATACCAATAAAAGAAGAAGAGGAGGATACAGAAGATTCTGTATTGAGAGAAAACTATATAGCCATTACGCCTTTAAAGGTAGATGAGACAGATTATTCATTTTTGGGGGTGATGAAAAAATGGAAGATAGAGTGAAGTTTATACTTAGTGAGGGAAAGAGACTTTGGTATAAGATGAAAGAGATTAGACCTCTAATTCACCATATTACTAACTTCGTTGCTATGCCTGAGCAAGCTCATGCTACTTTAGCTATTGGTGCTAGCCCCGTTATGGCTTTATACCCAGAAGAATCTGGAGATATGTGTTCTATGGCAGATGCCCTTCTTATAAATATAGGAATCCCATCTACTGAGTTTCTCTCAGCTATGAGAAAGGCTATGGAGACTGCTAATAAAAGGAATATTCCAATCTTATTAGATCCAGTTGGATATGGTGCTACCCCTTATAGAAATTATGTAGTAGATACCTTATTAAAAGAATACAATGTATCTGTTATTAAAGGTAACAGTGGAGAGATAATGGCTTTAGCAGGAAATTCGGGAATGGTTAGAGGGGTAGATGCTGTAGATAATATTGATTTGGACTTGAAAAAGATAGTAAGGATATTGGCAAATAAGTTTAATGCTATAGTTATAGCGACAGGGGAAGAGGATATTATTTCGGACGGAAAAGATGTACTTTCAGTAAAGGGAGGTAGTAAAATGTTGAGAAATATTACTGGTTCTGGTTGTATGGCTGGCTCTATTATATCTGCTGTATTGGGCACTAGAGAAGATCCATTGGTAGCTTCTGTAGCCGGTCTAATAGCTTTTAAGCTCTCTGCTAAAAGAGCGGAAGAAAATAGTAGAGGTCCTGGAAGCTTTAGACTACGTTTATTTGATGAATTATCTCTAATAGATGGTGAGGATATAATAAAGGAAGGAGATGTAAAATTATGGACTTAAGTCTTTATGTTATTACGGATGAAAAGATAGGACTTGGAAGAAGTCATTTATTTCTAGCAGAAGAGGCATTAAGGGGTGGTGCTACAGTAATTCAGCTTAGAGATAAGGATAAAGGTGGTGGAGAACTTTATAAGATAGGAGTAAGACTAAGAGAGGTTACTAAAAAATATAAAGCTCTTTTCATAGTAAATGATAGACTTGATATAGCTCTAGCTGTAGGGGCAGATGGAGTGCATTTAGGGATGGATGATCTTCCGATATCTGTAGCTCGAAAAATAGCGGGTAATAATTTTATTATTGGAGCCTCAGTTAGTTCTCCTGAGGAGGCTATATTAGCAGAAAAAGAAGGAGCAGACTATATAAGTGCTCAAAGTATATTTAAAACCTCAAGTAAAGAAGATGTAAAGGTAATAGGATTAGAAGGGTTAAAGGCTATAGTTAAAGTTTCTTCACTCCCTGTAATTGCTATAGGAGGTATAAATAAGGATAATGTCAGAGACGTTATGAAGACAGGAGTAAAAGGTGTAGCAGTTATATCAGCTGTAGTTTCTAAAGAAGATGTGAGATTTGCTACTGAAGAGTTAAAGAAGATAATTAGTGAATTCTTAGGGTAGTTGGAGAATTATCTTCCTCCAGGTATAGGAGGATATCAGGCTAACTACCTTAAGTCTATCCTAGACAAAAATAAACACCTTAGAAAGGACAGAGTTTTAATGAAAAATCCTATCATCTTAGATGGGATAAACCTCTTAAATCCTAAAAGAGTTAAAAATTATGGCTTTATATATGAAGGTATCGGAGTAAGATAGTAATTGAATTGTATTGCTTGTCAAAATTTATTATAATTGATAGTAAATTTAGGCTTAATGGGAGGATCTTTATGCTTCTAGAGAAGATAAATAAAGATTACATTGAAGCAAAAAAGAGTCGTGATACTTTGAGAGAGAGCGTCTTGAATCTACTTAAGTCTAACATCAAGTATAAAGAGATAGAAGCTAAAAGTAAAGGTAAGACTTTAGAAGACAATGACATTATAGATTTAATAAAGCAAGAGATAAAGAAGAGAAAAGAGTCTATAGAGCTTTATAAACAGGGAGGGAGACAAGAGCTTGTAGAAAAAGAATCTGCTGAACTAGAAATTCTTCAAGAGTATCTTCCAGAGCAACTCTCTGAAGAGGAAATTAAGACCACTTTAGAGAGGATTATTGGAAATGTAGGAGCGGTTAGTATAAAAGATTTTGGTAAAGTAATGAAAGAGGCAATGAAAGATTTAAAGGGAAAAGCTGATGGTGAAGTTATAAGAAAAATAGCCGAAAACCTTCTGAAGGAAAGAGAAAAAACAACAAATGGCTAATTTTATCCTTGAGGTGGAGAATCTAAAAAAATATTATGGGCCTGTTAAGGCGGTTGATGGTGTAAGTTTCAAAGTAAAGCAAGGGTCTATATTTACTCTTTTAGGTCCCAATGGGGCAGGAAAGACTACTACAATAGAAATTATAGAGGGATTAAGGATTCCAGATGAAGGTAAGATTATCTTTATGGGAGAAGAGATTAATAGGGTAGGGAATAAACAAAAAGAGTATATAGGGGTTTCTCTCCAAGAGACTAATCTAATCCCATATCTAACTGTTAAAGAAACCTTGGATATGTTTAAGACTATTTTCCCAAGATCACTTGATATTACTGAGGTTTTAAGAATGATTTCTCTAGAAGATAAAGCTAATACCTATGTAAGGGACCTTTCTGGTGGACAAAAACAGAGACTTGTAATTGGACTAGCTATGATTAACGATCCACTGATTCTCTTTCTAGATGAACCAACAACAGGACTTGATCCCCAGGCTCGTAGGAATACTTGGGATATACTTCTTGAATTAAAGAGAAAAGGTAAGACTATAATCCTTACAACGCACTATATGGAAGAGGCAGAGTTTCTTTCAGATTGGGTCTGTATAATGGACCATGGAAAGATAATAAAAGAAGGAGACCCCAAAAGCCTAATTAGGGATTTAGAGAAGGAGAGTCTTATAGAGGTAGAAGTTGAGGCTAACTCGTTAATGTTAGAAAAATTAACCCTTTTAGAACCTGTTTACGATAGTAAACACAAACGGCTGATATTAAAAACTGATGATATACTTTCCACCACAGAACTTTTGTTAAGGCTATCTAAAGAAAATTCTCTCCAGATAAAAGATGTGATAATAAGACAACCAAATCTAGAGGATGTCTTTCTTTCTCTTACGGGTAGGTCTTTAAGGGAAGAGCTATGAAAATAGTAAAGTTAGCTAACTATCTTTTTAACTCTACCGCAAGAGATAGATCTGATTTCTTTTGGCTTTTAGTCTTTCCTATTATTCTTTTAGTAATATTGATGCTCATTTTTCCCTCTCTTTATGAGCCTAAAGAGGTAACCTTTAGCTTGACTTTTCTTTCACAAAATGGGATGTTTTCAGAGATTATAGAAAGGGTATTTAAGGAACTTAGTATAGGGAAACATAAGATATTTCGTCTTTCGATACTTAGGAATACTGAAGAGAATCTAAACAATGAGATAGAGAAACTTAGGAGGAGAAACATAGACCTTATTGTAGAAATTCCAGAAGGATTTGATGCCCAAATGTTAAATTGGTTCATGCTAAATAATTTGGGAGTGACTGCATCTTCTCCCACTATAAATATATATTCCTTAAAGCATAATATTTCTTCAGAATCTGCATATCTCACTGTAAAAAATATATTACAGAAGTTAGAGCTTGAATTTATTAAAAAAGTTGGATATAAACTAAGAGAAGTTGAAAGTGAAATAGAACTTATCGGTATTAAAAGTACATTCTCTTACATAGACTTTATCTACCCAGGAATAGTTATATTTGTTGTATTTATGACAGGACTCTTTGGTATAGGATTACATCTTACATGGCTAAAAGAAAGTGGAATCTTAAAGAGGATAATGGTTACTTCGCTTCCAAAGTCAAGCTTTATTATCTCTTATATAATTTCTAGAATCTATCTTATTATGTTACAGATAACTCTTATCTCTCTGATAGCAAAATTTCTGTTTAAGACTACTGTTAATCCCTTATCTCTTTCATTTATAGGATATACCTCACTAACCGTAATCTGCCTTTCTTCATTAGGCTTCTTTTTAGCCTCTGTATCTAAGAACGTCTCTAGCGCTAACGCTATCAGTCAGATATTAAATTTCCCCCTACAATTTTTAGGAGGGATTTACTTTCCTGTTTCAGGAGTTCCTTGGGCTATAAGATGGCTTGTCCTTATTAATCCGATTACCTATTTGGCTTCTGGTATAAGAGATGCATTAGGTATTATGGAATCTCCATATCCTTTGTATGTTACTCTTATTGTTCCTATGGCTTGGATTATATTCTGCTTGTTATTTACCTATAGAAGATTTAAGTTGGAGGAAGTTTAATGAAAATAATATGGAAATTATTTCTTACTACAATTAAAATCTTTTATAGAGATAGAATGACCTTTTTCTTTACTCTTATATTTCCGTTTATATTTGTTATCATATTTGGTTTTGTCTTTGGTAGCGGATCTTCGGGAGAGAATAATAAGTTATTAATAGGGATTCTATCCTCTGATGAAGAGCTTTATAAAATTGTAAACAGCATAGAAGGGCTAGAAGTTAGAAGATTTGATAGTATTGCTGATATCAGACAACATATTCTCAAAAATAAATTAGATGCAGGTATACTTTATGAGAATAATAAGGTAAAACTCATTCTAAACTTTACTACCATGCAGAGAAATCCATTTAGTAGAGCCATTGGAGATACAATAGCTAATCATCTTGCAAAGAGTAAAACGAAGATTGACAAGATAATAAGTCTTAATTTAAATCCTATTGACCCTGGAGAAGTAGTTACTACTGGATTAGGGTATATGGTACCAGGGGTAGTTGCTATTTCTATCTTTAATGGTGCTCTATTTTCTATGCTCTCAATATTCTCATATTACAAGAAAAGAGGTGTATTAAAAAGATTTAATGTTACACCTATAAGAGGATATCAATTTATTATTGGGATGATATTAGGAAGATTCATTGTCACATTCTTTTCTGCTACGGTAGTTTTGGTATTTTCTCAGCTAATATTTAGGGTTCAATTTAACATAAGTTGGTCATTGTACCTCGTCACTGCTAGTACTAGCATTTTAGGAATGATGGCCTTTGGCATTTTGATAAGTAATATATTTGCCGAACCAGAAGTAGCATCAAATGTGGGGTCTTTACTTATGACAGTTATGATATTTTTCTCAGGTGTCTATTTCCCCTTAGACTTTTTACCAAAATATCTAAGGATATTTGGGAGCTTCCTCCCTCTTGGTTATGTTGCTAAGAGTATAAGAATAGCAACTGGTATAGAGAATGGTTCTATATCTTCTGTCTTAAATATATCTCTAATAATGACTCTAATCTTCTTTGTGCTCGTTTTTATATTTGGAAATAAAATATTTAAGGCTGAATAGACAAAATCCAAGTAGCTATATCTTCTATTACCTCTTTAGCTACATTTCCTGGTTTCTTGTAATACTCCTCTACTGTTGACTTCCCTTCACCAAATATAAAGAGGTGATTTAATCCTCTGTAAAGCTTGAACAATATTTGTTTCTTATCTTTTAATTTTTCTCTCCATAGATAGAAATCCTCAATGGGAACCTGAAAATCTCTATTTCCGTGAAGGATTAGAACTGGAATGTTTATTCTTTTAAGAATCTCTAAAGGCTTATAGTTCACTAGATCTGACCAGTACGAACCTGGTGCTCCTAAGATAGATTGATTCCTTTCTATTTTCCCAGCTCTAATAAGGGCTATCTGTTTTTCTATATCCTCTAACTGTTTTTTCTCTTCTTCAGTAATATTACCATCTAAATCTACTAGATATCTTGTCTGTTTAAGTATAAGCTCTAATAGATCATCTATAGTTCCTGCCATTATGATTATGCCTCTTAATTTATCTGTCCTTTCTGCTATCCTAGGGGCTAGCATACCTCCTAGACTATGCCCTAGAAGGAAGATTCTATTTTTATCTATGTCGTTTCTCTTATAGAGTAAGTTTATTGCGCTAATAGCATCTTCTACTGTCTCTTCATTTACAGTAAAACCTTCTACTAAAGCCTTATCACCATACTGCTTAGTCCTTTTTTCGTATCTTAAAACAGCTATCCCTTTAGAGGCTAGACCTAGGGCTATATCTTTAAATGGCTTGTTAGAGCCTATTGTCTCATCTCTATCCTGAGGTCCAGAACCATGGACTAAAACTACCGCAGGGCATGGTTTATCTGTTTTAGGTAAGGTTAATGTTGCAGGTAAAATCCACTCATTAGACTGAATAGTAAGTTCTATTTCTCTATAACTATTAGGGTCTACATATGAAGGTAGTGTATAGGTAGCTTTAAACTGTGGTTGTAAGAAATATAACCCTGCTATTTTTAATTCTTTATCAAACGATATCTGTATTCCCAAAGTGCCTAAATCAAAATCGCAGGTTACAATAACTACCTTATAAACTTGAATCTCACTAGTTCTCATGTCTAGAATACTATTAAATTTCCCTAAAGTGGATATTATACTTTTCCATATAGATGCTAATGTGTCTACAGGTAGGGCTTTAGATAAATCTTCTGTAAATAATTTACTGGCTTCAATAAATTTCTCCTGGGCTAGTAGACC
>JAOACC010000042.1 GCA_026418035.1 bacterium | reverse complement strand
GGTCTAGCTGGACCAAGGCTATAAACAGTGAGAGATTCAGAGAGGAGCTTAATAAGAGTCTCGGAGACTGGGTAAACTATGTAAAAGCATCTGCATTAAAGATACAAGAGAGATTTAGGGACAAAAGAATATTAGGGATGAACGCAGTAGTTTTAGGTGATATCCCTATAGGCTCTGGATTGAGCTCCTCTTCTAGTATGGTGGTAGCATCCGCAGAAGCAATTACACTAGTAAACCAGCTTAATATACCTCCAGAAGAGTTTGTCCAACTCTGTGGCGAAGGGGAATGGTATGTTGGGACTAGGGGAGGCTCAGGTGACCACGCAGCTATAAAGTTTGGTATAAAAGGCAATGTGAGTCAAATAAAATTCTTTGAGTTCGAATTTGTGGGTAGCGCTCCTCTACCAAAGGGATATAGTATAGTCTTTTGCTATTCTCAAGAGCAGGCAAAAAAGGCTGAAAATGCTAGGAATGTGTTTAATCAAAAGGTTGCCTGTTACGAATTAGGAACTATGATATTAAAAAAGGCATTTCCTGAAATTTCTTCTAAGATAAGACATCTTAGGGATATAAATCCAGAGACACTAAATATTCCTGAATACGAGATTTACGAGATGCTAAAGTTTTTACCTGAAAGAATCACAAGAGAAGAGTTATATCTAATCTTGGGAGACACTGAGAAAGATAAGCTGGAACGGATTTTTTCGACTCATTCTGCACCCTTTGAGGGTTATCCTATAAGAGGGGTATGTCTGTTTGGTATATCTGAATGTGCAAGAAGCAGAGCCTGTTTGGAATTACTCAATAAAGGTGATATGGAAACCCTAGGGGAACTTATGAATATATCCCATAATGGAGATAGGGTAACAAGATTTAATGAGTATGGAGAAAGGATCTTACATATAAACGATGTCTCAATCAATTATCTAAATAGACTTATAGAAGGTTCTAAGAGGTCTAAGGATAAAGGATTCTCTTTAATGTACCAGAGCGGAGACTATGGCTGTAGTACATATAAGATTGATATGCTAGTAGATCTAGCAAACTCTATTCCGGGTGTTCTAGGGGCACAGGTAGCTGGAGCTGGCTTAGGCGGGTGTATAATGGTTCTATGTAAAACTGAAAGTATAGAACTTCTCAGAAAAACCCTTGTAAGATATTACTATGAACCTTTTAAGTTAGAACCCTTAGTAGAAGAAGCTATACCAGTTAAAGGTTCAGGATATATAGAGATTACTAGTAATGAGTGATGGGTAAAAAGAGAAGGGAGAGAGAAAGATATGAATCTAGAGAAGGTATCTATAGTAGGATTAGGTTATGTAGGTCTTCCATTAGCAGTAGAATTTGCCAAGGCAGGGTTAACTGTCTTTGGTATAGAACAAAACCCATCTAAAGTTGAAAAAGTAAATAGAGGAGAATCTTACATAGAAGATGTAGATAGTAGTGATTTATACAGTGTTGTATCTTCTGGAAAACTCAAGGCATTTACAGAGTTTTATCCTATTAAAGATTCAGATGCAGTTGTTATCTGTGTCCCTACCCCATTAACTACTCACAAGGAGCCAGACATCTCTTACATAGTAAATGTTACCAGTGAGATATCTAATTTTTTAAAAAGGGGCCAATTAGTGGTCCTTGAAAGTACAACATATCCTGGAACTACAGAGGAAGTAGTTCTTCCCATATTAGAAAAGAGTGGATTAAAGGCAGGTAAAGATTTTTATCTGGCTTTTTCTCCAGAAAGAGTAGATCCAGGTAATAGAGAGTTTACTATGAGAGATATTCCAAAGGTTGTAGGTGGCATTAATAGAGAATCAACAGAATTTGCATGTAAGCTTTACTCTTACGTTACAAATAAGACTTATCCTGTATCTTCTCCAAAGGTTGCAGAAATGGAAAAACTGCTAGAAAATATCTTTAGGTTAGTAAATATATCATTCATAAATGAGCTGGCACTTTTATGTCAGAGAATGGGTATCGATATATGGGAAGTGATATCTGCTGCATCTACAAAACCCTACGGCTTTATGCCATTCTATCCAGGACCAGGGTTAGGTGGGCACTGCATACTTGGACAAGAGATGATATTAGTAAAGAATTCTAGCATGTCTAATGTCTTTACTCTTGAGGAAATCTTTAAGATAGAAAGCAAAGAAAATGTCCTATACAAGAAGGATGATATAGAATATATTAAGCCAAAAGACCTCTTTATAAATTCTATTGGACAAGACTTAAAAGCTCAATGGAAACCTATAACCTATATATTCAAGAGAAGATATACTGGGAAGCTTATAAAGATTACCACTAATGATAATAGGGTCTTAACTGTAACAGAAAGACATCCAATGTTAGTTATAAAGGATAACTCACTAAAGATTGTAGAAGCAAAAGACTTAAAAACTAGAGATATCCTACCGCTATTCAGAGAAGATTCTGAAAGAGAACCTTCTAAGGAAGACATTGTTATAGACCTTATAGAGGAACTCTCTGAAGATTGGAATGATAGGGTTCGGGTAAGGCTTAAGGAGAATTCATGGAGAAAATATAAAAAGGATATCTATTCCATCTGTAATGATGACAGAAAATATGAATATATAAGACGGAATTTCATTCCTTTAGGGCTATTGAGAAGACTTGAAAAGGAGAAGAATATTTATATTGATCATAAAGACTTAATACTACTGACTGGTAAAGGACCATCTCTCTGTCAATTTCCAGGGGTTATTAATATTGACAAAGACCTGGCAAGATTTATAGGATACTATCTTTCAGAAGGTTGTGCATCTGGATCAGATAGATATTGGAGAATCAGATTAACTATAAATAGGGATGAAGTCTCACTATATAAAGATATAATTTCTATTATTAGTAAGTTAAATCTACCATATTCTGAATATCTATCCCCTAAGTTTAAGTCAAAGATTATCCATGTTAATTCTCCATTGCTTGGCTGGTTACTAGTTGAAAGACTTAAATGTGGTAAGAGTTCTTATACTATGAGAATACCAGATGAGTTAATGTCTGCTCACTATGAACTAAAGAGGGAATTATTAATAGGCCTCTTTAGAGGGGATGGAGATGTTTATTTCAGAAGTAGAAAAAAGACCTATACCAAGAACAATAAAATATATGCCCACAATGACACTTCTTTAACAGTCGGATATTCTTCTGTAAATAGAGTCCTTTTTACACAGGTTTTATACCTTCTACAGGCAATTGGGATATATCCTGTCATAAAGAAAGCCAAGAATCAACTTTTAATTAATGGATACGATCAACTAACTAAACTCTCCAATTGGTTTATAGATGATAAAGGAAGAAAATACGAAAAATATTTTAACTCAAGTCTCAAAGTAATAAATAAAAGAAAACATTCCCAAATACCTTCAGCTATAGTTAAAAATATAGAATATGAATTAGTGGATGATATTCCTGTATATTCAGTAGAAGTCAAAGATAATCACACTTTCGCTGTAGGTAGTGGTATATATGTCCATAATTGCATACCCATCGACCCATTTTATCTTTCCTGGAAAGCTAAGGAATATGACTTTGATGTTAGATTTATAGAGTTAGCAGGTGAGATAAATGATTCTATGCCATATTATATAGTAGATATGGTAATGAGGTCTCTAAATACACATAAAAAGGCTCTTAATGGGTCTAAGATTTTAGTAATTGGGATAGCCTATAAGCCAAATGTTGCAGACCCAAGAGAGTCTCCTGCATTGAAGATTATACCAGAGCTTGAAAGACTTGGAGCCCAAGTAAAATACTATGACCCATATATAGAAGAGATAAAGATAAGTAATAAGATTTACAATAGTGTCACGTTAACGGAAGAAGCAATCAAAGACTCAGATTGTATCCTTATAGTTACCGACCATGACGATATAGACTACAATCTCATCTACAATAACGCGAAGTTAATAGTGGATACAAGGAATGCCTTTAGGAAGAGAGGAATAGATATAGATAGGAGAGTGGTGAGACTATGATGAATGAAGAATTAAATAGTAAAAAGAGTATAAAGAGTGTTCAGGAGATAAAGAAGATTATAGAAGATAAGAAAGAGTATTTAAAAGATACTTTCCACATTATTGAGATAGGACTATTCGGGTCTTATGTAAGAAGTGAACAGACCTTAACGAGCGATATAGATATTATTGTCACATTTGAGAAAGGATATAAAAATTTTTTCAATTATATGAGACTAAAGTACTTTCTTGAAGACCTTTTAGGCTTAGAGGTAGACCTTGTAATAAAAGAGGCAATAAAACCAAGGTTAAGAGAAAAAATTTTAAGCGAGGTTGAATATGTCTAAAGGTTGAGTGGAAAGAAGCTATAGGATTTAGGAATATCTTAATTCATAACTATTTTGGTATAGATTTAGAAACTATATGGGAAACTATTAAAAAAGATATCCCGAGATTTAAAAGAGAAATTAAAGACATCCTAAAGGTAGAGAGGATAAATTAGTGAGGTGATACCAATGTCAAAAGATGCGGATTATTTTATTCATGAAAGTTCCTATATAGATGAGCCAGTAGAGATTGGTGAGGGCACTAAGATTTGGCACTTCTGTCACATACTTAAGAATGTAACAATTGGTAAGAACTGTATCTTGGGTCAGAATGTAATGATAGGGCCAAATGTAAAGATAGGAAATAATGTAAAGATACAGAATAATGTAAGTGTTTATGAAGGTGTAGAATTAGAAGATGATGTCTTTTGTGGCCCAAGTATGGTCTTTACAAACGTAATAAATCCAAGGGCATTTATAGAGAGGAAACACGAGTTTAAAAAGACCTTAGTCAAAAGGGGAGCTACTATAGGGGCTAATGCTACTATTGTATGTGGGGTAACTA
>JAOACC010000026.1 GCA_026418035.1 bacterium | reverse complement strand
CAGGTCCGGAAGGAAGCAACGGTAAGTAGTCATCTCCGTGTGATATAGGACTACCTAGTTGGAGTTGTTTCTATATAAAACCCTGTGTCAGCCTTAATCGATTGGGGGGTGCACAGCCGGTTTTTTCTTGAAAGGGAGCTTAAAACTATGGATTATGTAGCCCTATATAGAAAGTGGAGATCACAAAAGTTTAGTGAAGTAGTGGGACAAGAGCATATAGTAAAAGCCCTCTCGAATGCATTAAAGATGGGGTGGATTTCACATGCGTATCTATTCTCCGGACCAAGAGGAACAGGAAAGACTACGATAGCTAGAATTTTTGCTAAGGCATTAAACTGTAGAGAAGGTCCTACGGTAGAACCCTGTAATAAATGTGACCAGTGTATCTCTATACAGCAAGGAACTTCTTTAGATGTTATAGAATTAGACGCTGCAAGTAATAGAGGTATAGATGAAATAAGGAATCTCAGGGAACAAACCAGATTTGTCCCTATGGAGGGGAGATATAGAGTCTTTATAATAGACGAAGCTCATATGCTTACTCAGGAAGCCTTTAATGCACTTCTAAAAACTCTAGAAGAACCTCCTCCGGGTATAATCTTTATATTGGCAACCACTGATCCACAAAAAATTCCCCCTACCATACTATCTAGATGTCTTAGATTTGATTTTCGCAAGATACCGGATGAGCTTATAAAGAAGAGGTTAAGAGAGATTGCTATAGGAGAGAAAATAAATTATGAGGAAGAGGCTTTAGAGATATTGGCTAGATATGCTGATGGCTCTCTTAGGGATGCATTGGCTTATATGGAAGAGGCTGTACTTTATGGAGGAGGTAATCTGAAAGAACAAGATGTTGTAGAGTGCCTAGGTGTTCCTTCTTATGTACAGGTAAAAGATTTTTTATTGGCAGTTTATAGAGGAGATATAAATAAAGGACTAGAAGTTATAGATGAGGTTATTGAGAGTGGTATAGAACCAAAAATATTTGTAGATAACGTTATCTCTGAACTGAAAGATTTAGCTTTAAAGAGTGATAGAAGACAAGAAATTAACTGGAGTCTAGAGGATATATCGAAGTGTATATCTATACTTGAAGACTTATCTCTTAAGTTTCGATGGTATGGTTTTCCTAAACTTGTTTTAGAGGTTGGTTTAGTAAAACTTATAAGTAACTTTAAAAAGGCAACCATCATATCAGAAGTGCAAAAAGCAGAAATTCCAGTAGTTGAGCTTTCTGCTGATTTTAATAGGATAAAAGATCTATGGCCTCTATTTCTAGAGTCAGTGAAGAGGGAAAGTGTTAGATTACATGCGATGCTTAGAGAATGCTATCCCCTCTCGTTTACCGATAATACACTGGTTATAGGGATAAAAGCTGGATTTTCTTTCCACTATGAGTATCTTTCTAGACAGGAAAATAAGAGAATACTAGAGAGGATGTTTCATAGTCTTCTAAAAAGAGAAATTAAAATAGAGTTTATAATGGGAGAGAGTAAAGATAATAAACTAAAAGCTACTGCTAGTAAGGTAGCTGAGATGTTTAATGGTTCTATAATAGAGACAGAAACAAAGAAGGAGGAAGAAGATGATGAAGATGGATAGAGGTAATATATTTAAGCAACTTCAAAAACTGCAAGATGATATGAAGAAGACCCAAGAAGAACTTGCTAATGAGATTATTGAGGGAAGCGCCGGAGGAGGAAAGGTAATAGTTAAGTGTAATGGTAATCAAGAGATATTGGAGATTAAGATATCAAAAGAAGTTGTTGATCCTGAAGATGTAGAGTTATTAGAAGATCTTATCCTAGCTGCTGTAAGAGATGCTTTAGAAAAGTCGAAGAATTTAGCAGAAGAAAAGATGTCTGATTTTACCAAGAAATTTGGTATACCTGGTCTATTATAAATGACTGAAAGTTTTAATAGATTAGTATCTGAGTTAGAGACTTTACCTGGAATAGGACCTAAATTAGCAGTTAGAATAGCTTATTATATTTTTAAGTCTCCAAATGAAACAGTAACGAAGTTAGTTAGGGCTATTAATGATGTAAAGGAAAAAGTGAAACCATGTTCTATTTGCTTTAACCTTACTGAAGAAGAGATATGTGATATATGTAAAGATATGCGGAGAGATCGGTCTGTGATATGTGTGGTAGAGGAACCAAAGGATATTATTCCCATAGAGAATACTCATTCTTATAATGGTTTATATCATGTTTTAATGGGGGCTATAGCTCCTCTTTCAGGTATAGGACCAAAAGATTTGACAATTGATGCTTTACTTGAAAGAGTAAAGAAGGGTGTGAAAGAGGTAATAATAGCTACAGACCTGAATGTGGAAGGAGAAACAACTGCTATCTATTTGGGTAAACTACTTAAGCCTTTAGGGGTAAGAGTGACTAGGCTTGCCCAAGGATTACCTACTGGTTCAGAAATCGAATATGCAGATGAATTTACTCTAAAAGAGGCAATCCTTTGGCGAAAGGAGATGAAGTAGATGATTGAAGAATGGGAACGTATTTTAATATTTGGAGCCCATCCAGACGATGAGATAATTGGGGTGGGGGGGACAATAGCTAAACTAGCTAGGATGGGAAAAGATGTGTATGTTGTTACTTTTACTGCAGGGGAGACAGGCTATGCTCGTCCTGAAGAGAGAGATAGTATAGCTGATACCAGACTTAGAGAGGCGAAAGCTTGCGATGAAACTTTGGGGATCAAAGAAAGGGTTGTTCTTGGTAGACCCACCCAGGGAGTTGTAAATGATAGAGAGACTTATCAAGAGTGTGTAAAGCTAATTAGACGATATAAACCAGATGTAATATTTACACATTGGAATAAGGATAAACATAGAGACCACAGAGCTGTTTCTGAAATTACAGAAGAAGCTTGGTGGAAAGCACAGGAGAATGTCCTAGCAGATATGGGGACTCCTTGGAGAGCAAAAGAACTTTACTTTTATGAAATAAATGACTTATTTACTTTTCCGTCTCTTCTTATAGATATCTCTGATACACTAGAACTTAAGCTTAAGGCTATGGAAACACAGGTTTCTCAGATGGATGTGTTACCTAATATAATGAGATATATTGAGGCTCTTGCTCAGGTAAGAGGATATCTTAGAGGTACAAAGTACGCTGAAGCTTTTCTAGCATCCTCTTTTTTAGGTAGATTATATTAGATGTATGGGATTTACTTTAATAGAACTATTAATGACATTGTTTATTTTAGGAATAGTAGTTCTGGTAAGTGTTAATTTTTCTAGCAAAGTATTAGAGTATAACAGTTTAAATACCAGTGCTATATTACTTGCAAAATCTATAAAGATGTGTCAAAATATTAGCATGGAGGAAGGGGTTCGTACTCGTATACTCTTAGATTTTGTGGATAATAAGTATCATCTTATAAGAGTAGAGAAGCTCCCTAAAATTTTTTCTACTTACTATCTTGGAAACGATATAGCTTTCTCTTGGACGAATTTCAGTAAAAAAATCATAGAATTTGACCCTGTGGGATGCCCAGATATGAGAGATGTTGGGACTCCTGATAAAGGTGGAACGATAGCTATAAAATCTAGAAGTAATAGATTCTTATATATAATTATTACCCCGGTGACAGGTTATGTTAGAATATCAGAAAATCCACCGTAAAAATGGTTTTACTATTATAGAGATTATTCTTGCTCTTCTTATTATTAGTTTAGTAATAGTTGGTGTATTAATGTTTTTCCCTACCTCTAGAAGAGCAACTGAAGAATCAGCTTTAAAAACTAGAATTGCGAATAATGTGGTTTCGGAGGCGGAAGTTATAAAAGCTGTAGGTTATAAAAGTTTGGAGAAACTGCTTGGAACTTATAACAGTCTTTTGGTAGAGTTACTTGTTAAAGGAGGATCAGTGAAGGTTTATTTTGACAATGTGGAATTTCAGAATCCATCACCTTCTTTACTTGATACCCTGAAGGTTAGCAGTTGGAATTCTTCTTTGAATGAATTAGGAGCGGGGAAAGGTGTAATAGAGATAAAAAGAGTTAGTGGTGTTAGTAATCTCCTTAGTGTTAAAGTTAGGGTAGAGTATGGTTCTGGGAAGAATTATGAGATTAATACCTATATATCGTTATAGAGATGGCTTTACATTAGTAGAGCTACTAATCACTCTAATAGTTTTTACGTTTGTTATTGGAATGATATATGCTACTTATAGTATGGGTATTTTTATGTGGAAGACTACAGAAACTAAACTTTGGACTGTTCAAGAGGCTAGAATGTCCTTGGAAAGAATAATTAGAGAGGCTAGAGGGGCTAAACAAGGAAGTGTAAGTGTTATAAAAGATACATCTGGAGTGATAATCGGGTTTAAATTTACAATTAGTAATAAAGAGATCTCTTTTGAAAAAAGTGGGGATAAAATTCTTAGAAAGGTGAATAATACAGGCAATAATATCATAGCTACAAATGTGAAGAGTTTCTCGATAGAAACTATAGGTAGTTCTTATAAAATAACAATTACTTTTAATAATAACTACACTGTCTCGGGAGTTTTTACACCAAGAAATAGGTAAAGAGGTGGTTTATGAGGTTTAATAAGTATAAGAGTGTAATTGGAATTGATTTTGGAACTTATGCTATAAAGGCGGTTGAGTTAGAGTCTAGAGGGGACGGTTTATATGTTAAAAATGTGGGGTCAGCATACTATACCGAGAAAGTTATAGAAGATGGAGAATTTTTAAATGTTCCTCTCCTTACTGAGTTTATTAGTAACTTATGGGAAGATAGTAAGTTCGAGAGTAAAGAGGTAGCTATCTCTTGGAAGAGCGAAAATGAATTTACTAGAGTACTTACCTTACCAATACTACCAGATAAAGAGATATATGAAGCGGTAAGGTTAGAGATATCAAGTAGGTATGATGTGGATGTAGATTTAGTAGCTTTTGACTATGCAATCTTAGATAAGAATGAGAACAATCAAGAGATGAAAATCCTTGTAGCAGGAATCCCTAAAGAGAGTGCAAGTACTGTGTATAACATCTTTAAGGAGCTTAATCTTAAACTAAAGGTTCTCGAGCCGGAATTTATCTGTCAGATAAATTTATTGAAGCCAAGTGAGGATAGTTTTATACTCCTAAATATAGGGGCAAGAACTACAATGCTTTATATGAGTAAAGGAAACCTTATAAATGTAATAAGGGCTTTAAGATTCGGAGGAGATAACGCTACAGACGTTATATCTTCCACACTGAATGTATCTTTTGAAGAGGCGGAGAGATGGAAAAAAGAACGGTTTGAACAGGAAGTTGGATATAGTAAGATTATGGTTAGTGATGCTTTATTAAATAATTTTCTTATTTTACTTAGAGAAATTAATAGATCTATCGACTATTTTTATCAACTTACATATACCTATCCTAATAGGGTAGTATTGGATGGTGGTGGCTCACTTGTTGTAGGGTTAAGAGAATATATTAATAGAGAATTAGGTCTTTTAGTTGACCTATTGAGCTTAAATAGTATTGTCAAAAATAGTGAAGATATACCTGATCCTAACTTATATTCTATAGCATTAGGTGCAGCATTAAGCGGGATAGGTTATAAATGTTTATATAAGTTTTTTGATAACCTCGAATTTGGGAGGATATCGGTCTAATGTTAGACTTAACAAGGGAATTTAAAAGAGAGGAGAGTAGATTAAGATTACAGTCTGTTTTACAGACTATACTTATTATTGTTTTTGTTGCGAATGCTTTTCTCACATACTATATGCTTTGGCTTAGGGGAAACATTATAAAAGTGGAGATAGAAAGTATAGATGCCCAGTTAAATGTTCTTCTTCCTATTGAGACTAGAATAAGAGATAAAACGACAGAGTTGAATATGCTTATAGCTAAAAGAAAGGAGATAGAAAGCAAGATAAATACCCCAAGGGCTAATCTCGATATTATAAGAGATATATCGCTGTATGCATCTTCGGATTTTTGGCTCACTAGTGCTTCGATTTCATCTACTGGAATAAACTTTGATGGGTATGGAGTTTCTATAAGAGGCATAAAGAATTTTATACAGTTACTTTTAGAGAATATCCCGAATACTTCTCTCTCTAAAACAAATATTCAGAAGATAAAGTTAGATGGGATAGATTGCTATAATTTTCATATAGAGATATTGAGAGGTGCGCTATGAGGATCAATCTCAAGGATTGGAGATTTATAATACTTATTTCAGTAATATTCTATATATTGTGGATAACCTTTGTGGTATATCCGCAAGGATTAAGGATACAAGAGCTTCAGAGGGAGCTAAGCGAGAAGAGAATAAAGTTAGCTAGGGTACAGCTTTATCCTATTAGAGAGAGGCAATTAGATTTAGCAATAGGAGAAGAAAAGGCTAAAATAGAAGAATTAAAGAATAATCTTTACTCTTATGATATTTTGGTGAATTTATTGAAGGACATAGAAGAAATAAGTAAGAAATATAATATAGAAGTAATAAGTTTAAGTGGTCCTGATAAGAATGAAGGTAAAGTAAGTTTTAGTTTTACATTGAAGGGAGAGTATACAAGCTTTGTTCCATGGGCTTATGAACTAAGTATAACAAAGACTTTAAATATAACACAACTAAGTGCGAGGATGGAGGATAAAAATATTGTTTATAGTGGTATTTTAGAAACTACACCTTTTGAGGAGGTTAAGGGTGTTCAATAGAGTTACCTTTCTAATAATAATTTCCTTAGTATGTATAAGTGTAGTCGGGACAGTTATTCTTGTAGGTAGATTTACCAGAGAGGAATATAAACCAGTTACTATACCGCCACCTCTACCAGAGATCCCAAAAGAGGAGGTAAAAGAGGTGGTATTTCAGTATACTCCAGATGTCTATAGAGACCCATTTAAAATACCTGTAAATATCGGAATTGCTATGGAAAGGGCCAAGAAAGAAGCAGCTTTAGGTAAACAAGTCCAAGCCATACCTCAGATGAATATTCCAGCTACTCCATCTAAGGTTGAGCCAGCCGAAATGCCCCCTACTAAGGAGATTAAGCCAAAGGAAACTAAGATAGCTAAGGAGGTCAAGGTGGTGGAGAGGGTAACTCCTGAGAACAGAGGGTTAGGAGTAAAAGAAGAATCTCCTCAAATTAAGGTAACTGGTATCATCTATGATGATGCTCCCTTCGCTATAATAGAATTTGAAGGTAAAAGTGGAATTTTTGAGGAGGGAGAAGAGTTGAGTGAAGATTTAATAGTAAAGAAGATAAATTTAGATTCTGTTGAGCTTAAGTGGAAAAATAAGCTCTACAATATAAAACTAGGGGGTTAATGAGTATGAGAAGATTTATAACGTTTTTATTGCTAGTTTTTTTAATTCTCTCATCAGTTAAGTTTGCACTAGGGGAAGGATTAGCGAATGTAAACTGGTATTTAGAAGGGGATAAGTTAATAATTGATTTGAAAGCCTCCACAAGAGTTACTTATACATCTTTTACCTTGACTAATCCTACACGTCTTGTGATTGATGTGTATAATGTAACACTATCAAAATCTCAAAGCTTTGAGATAAATAAATCTCCAATAAGAGTTTTAAGAATGGCTCCTAGAGATAATAATAAGTTAAGAATGACCCTAGAAACCAATAAAATTCCTAAGTATCAGATAAATCTATTGGAGAATGGAGTAAGGCTTTTAGTTGTTGCTCAGTTAGATGTTTTACCAGTTAGTGCTCTATTAAGAAAAATAATTTATGGCAATAATAATGTTTCTATATATACTTCTTCGTCCTGTAAGTTCAAATCTATATTAGACGATAATCCCCCTAGATTTATAATGGAGTTTCCTAGTGTGTCTTTCGGAGGAAAGGTCGAAAGTATTGCTCAGTCTACTATTGTAAATAGAGTTATAGCCTATGATTATGAAGATGTGAACAAAAATGTGAATACTGTAGTAGTAATCGAACTTAGAGATAAGATTGAGCCAGTAGTAACAGAGGATAGATCTAAAAATATTATACAGTTAAGCTTTGGTAAAGAGCCTCAAAATGTAACTTTACCTTCAACAAGAACGACTATACCTATAGAACAAGTCAAAAAGTCCAAGCTTGTCACACCAGAGAAGAGAGTTTCTCTTTCATTTAAAGATGCAGATATAAAAGATGTCCTTCAGGCTTTATCCATCAAGGCAGGGGTGAATATTATTATAGATGAGGGAGTTTCTAGGAAAATCACTTTAGTGCTGAATAATGTTACCGCTAAAGAAGCTTTAGAAATGATAACTAAGGCTTCTGGTTTAGCTTATGAAAAATGGGATAATGGTTATATAGTAGCTACTCCGAAGAGGTTACTTGAAGTATTAGATTCTGGAATTCCTAAAGAACCTAAGCAGGTAGTAGAGGCGATAGAGATAAAAGGAGATGCTATACAGATACAGAACACAATAAAAGTAGTATATCCAGACATAGTAAGTAGTATAAGTGGGAGATACATAGTATTAAGAGGAGAAGTAGATAAGGTAACAGAAGCGAAGAAGTTAATAAGTAGTATAGATACAGTGCCGGTAAAGCCGGAGGTAAAAGAGTTAGTAGAGGCGATAGAGATAAAAGGGGATGCTATACAGATACAGAATGCAGTAAAGGCATTATACGCAGACATAGTAAGTAGTGTAGCGGGCAAGTATCTCATACTAAAGGGGGATGGTAATAGGATAGCAGAAGCGAAGAAGCTAATAAGCACAATAGATATAGCACCGATAAGTCCGGTTATAAAAGAGGTAGTAGAAGTAGTAGAAATAAGAGGGAGTGTAGATAGAGTAAGTCAATCGATAAAGGGAGTATATCCTGAGTTAGTAGTAATAAGTGGAGATAAGGTAATAGTAGTAAAGGGAGAAGAGAACAAGGTAAGGCAAGCGATAGAGTTAGCCAAGAGGGTAGATGTAGCGCCAATAGAAGAGGCGAAAGCAAGGGAAGTAGTAAGGTTAAAAGGGATAGAAGCTAATGCAATGAAGGAAGCGTTAAGTGGGATAAGTGAAGTAAGTATAAGTGTAGTAAAACAGACGAACACAATAATACTACAAGGTAGTAAGAGCAAGGTAGAAGAGATAAAGAGATTAATAAGTATACTAGATGTAGAGCCGGTAGGAGAACAGGTTAAGCAGGTAGTAGAGGCGATAGAGATAAAGGGAGATGCTATACAGATACAAAACACAATAAAAGTAGTATATCCAGACATAGTAAGTAGTATAAGTGGGAGATACATAGTATTAAGAGGAGAAGTAGATAAGGTAAAAGAAGCGAAGAAACTGGTTACTACTATTGATGTTGTAACAGTTACTCCAGAAATTATTGCGAAGACTACAGAATTGACAGAAAGAATAGCCCTTAAGCACATAGAAGCCAAGGATTTTTTAGAGTCGATTAAGGGTCTTTTCCCACAGGATACACTTGCTATAGAAGCACCTACAAATACTTTAATAGTAAGAGGTACAAGAGATGTGATTGATAGAGTTCAAGAATTTGTCGCTGTAGCAGATGTCCCTACACCCCAGTATATGTTAGAGGCAAAGGTAGTAGAAGTTAATAGAGATGGGGCATTACTGCTTGGTGTAGATAGTTCTCTTTCGGCTAATTTAAATGTAGGATTATCAACCAATGCTTTATCTTTAGAATCTCTTACCTCTCTTGTGTCTTCTACAGTTCAGCTTAATGCAGTACTAAGTATGGCACAGAGTAAAGGATTAGCTAAAGTTATAGCATCTCCTAAGATAGCAGCGATAGATGGAAAAGAGGCTAATATCTTTATAGGAGATGTGATAAACTACTTTATACCTAATGTAGAAGGAGGATTTGACCTTAAATCGGTAACTGCAGGTGTAACTCTAAGAGTTACTGCTAAGATGGAAAGAGATAAGACTATAAGGGTTACTCTAAATCCTGAGGTGAGTAGTATTACAGGATGGACAGGAAGTGGAGCTACTATAGCCCCTAATGTTGGGACTAGGAGAGCTTCTACAGAGTTGAAGGTGAAGGATGGAGATACTATAATAATAGGTGGTTTGATGAGGTCTTCAGATACTGAGACAGTCAAGAAGGTACCATTACTTTCGAATATTCCAATACTAGGACAGCTCTTTAAGTCTAGAGATACAAAGCAAGAAGAAAGAGAACTTATTATAATGATTACAGTAAATGTAGTAAAGGAGGAGAAATAATTGCTGTATAATAGAGATCTGCTTTCAATAAATGATCTAACCGTAGAGGATATAGAAAATATTTTTAGATTTACTGACTTTTTAAAAACAGAAGAGGGAAAGGCTCATAAGCCTTTAATAGGTAAGTCTGTAGCGTTATATTTTGAGAAGCCTTCTACGAGAACTAGAGTTTCTTTTGAAGTAGGAATATTCCAGCTAGGGGGACAGGTTATATATCTTGATAGTAAAAGTCTTCAAATTTCAAGAGGAGAGACTCTAGCAGATACCGCTAGGGTCCTCTCCAGGTACGTAAACTGTATAGTAGCAAGAACTCTGAAGGATGAAACAGTTAGGGAGTTGGCTAAATATGCTGACATACCAGTTATAAATGCGCTTACTAATATGGAGCATCCTTGTCAATCTCTTGGGGATATATATACAGTGAAAGAAAAACTCGGTACCTATAAGGGAATAAAATTTTCCTACATAGGAGATGGGAATAATGTAGCTAACTCTCTCCTATTGATAACGTCAAAGCTGGGAATAAATTTTTCTATAGCTTCTCCTGTTGGGTATGAGATAAAAGAGGAGATAAAGGACAGTGCATTTAAGTACGCTAAAGAATCAAGGGCGGTAATCGAGTTTTATAATGATCCAGAAGTTGCAGTTAAGGATGCTGACATAATATACACTGATGTTTGGGTAAGTATGGGAGATGAGGCAGAGGAGGAAAAGAGGAATAGAGATTTTAGAAGTTTCAAGGTTGATTCAAGACTATTAAAATTAGCAAAACCTACAGTTAAAGTTATGCACTGTTTACCTGCTATAAGGGGTAAAGAGATCACTGATGAGGTGATGGATGGTCCTAATTCTATAATATTCGATCAAGCAGAAAATAGATTGCATGTACAGAAGGCTATATTATCTTTAATCTTAGGATAATCTCCTATGAAGAAAATATTTGGTACCGATGGAGTAAGAGGAGTAGCTAATTTAGAACTTACTCCGGAATTAGCTTTGAAGATAGCTAAAGCTGGGGGGTATTTTTTAGGAAAAGAAGTAGATAGACCTAAATTTATTGTTGGAAGAGATACTCGCTGCTCAGGTGATATGTTAAAGGGAGCAGTGATAGCAGGCTTATGTTCAATTGGTGCAGAAGTTATCGATGTGGGTATATTACCAACTCCTGGAATTGCATATCTTACAAAGAGACTAAAGGCTAATGGAGGAGTGGTTATTTCTGCTTCGCATAATCCTATTATAGATAACGGTATAAAGTTTTTTGATGCAAATGGCTTTAAACTTTCAGACGATATGGAAGAAGCTATAGAAAAGCTAGTCCTTGAAGAGTTTCAATTTCCTAAACCTATAGGTGAAAATGTAGGTGAGGTTAAAGTTCTAGAAAATGCCTGTGATATATATGCTAAATATCTTATAACTCAGGTTGGTATAAGGCTAGATGGGTTAAAAGTAGTCTTAGACTGTGCATATGGGGCATCTTATAGACTTGCTCCATATGTCTACAGGGCTTTAGGCGCTGAGGTGATATGTATAAACGGTGAGCCGAAAGGTGAAAAGATAAATGTAAATTGTGGTTCGACCCATCCTGAAGTTATTAGAGAAAAGACTAGAATATATCCTAATAGTGTTGGTATCTCTTTTGATGGGGACTCTGATAGGGTAATCCTAGTAGATGAAGATGGGGAAATACTAGATGGTGATGATATCTTAGCTATATTGGGTATAGAACTCTTTGAAAAGGGACTTTTAAAAAATAACATTGTCGTAGGAACAATCTTAAGTAACTTCGGCTTAGAAGAGACTTTTTCCAAATATGGTATTCGACTAATTAGAGCTAATGTTGGTGATAGATATGTGTTGGAAGAAATGTTAAGGAATGATGCTATACTTGGTGGAGAACCTTCGGGTCATATAATATATCTTCCAGGTGTTACTACTGGAGATGGCATATTTACCTCTCTTATGATTTCTAAAATATTGAAAGAGAGAGGTAAAACTCTGTCCTCATTTAATAGCCTAGTTAAGCGTTATCCTCAGATATCTGAAAATGTAGTTGTAAAAGATAAGTATGGTATAATGCAGAATGAACAAATGCGGTTATTGATAGAAGATTTGAATAATAGCATATCGGGCAGGGGTAGATATATTATTAGGCCTTCTGGTACGGAAAATTGCTTGAGAATTACACTAGAGGGAAAGGATGAATTTTTCTTAAAAATGTTACTCGGTAAGATAAAAGAAAGGGTGAAGGAGATAGATAATGCACATTTCTGATTGGTTCTCTAGAAAACCTAAATATGCAGTTTTAAAACCTGAAAAAAAAGAGATACCTGAGGGGCTTTGGACTAGATGTCCAAAGTGCCTTGAGATATTATATAACAAAGAATTAGAGAGGAATTTGAAGGTTTGCAGTAGATGCGGATATCACTTCAAGTTAGGAGCTTGGGAAAGGATATATCAAATTGTTGATAATCACGAATTCTCTGAACTTGATGAAAACTTAGAGAGTGTAGATGCTCTTCCCTTTAATGATGGGATATATCTAGATAAATTGAAAGAGAGCAAGGAAAAGACTGGATTAAATGAGGCTATAGTTACAGGAAAAGGTAAAGTAGAAAGTTTTGATGTTTTTTTAGGAGTATTTGATTTTGGTTTTATAGGTGGTAGTATGGCTTCTGTTGTTGGTGAGAAGGTAACTCGTTTGTTTGAGTATGGAGCTAGAGACAGATTGCCTGTTATTATAGTTACTGCTACTGGTGGTGCTAGGATGTATGAAGGTATGTTATCTCTTATGCAGATGGCAAAGACAAATGCTGCTTTAAGTAGATATAGAAGAAGTGGTGGATTATTCATATCTGTATTATCAGATCCTTCTACTGCTGGTGTAATGGCTAGTTTTGCATCTCAGGGTGATGTAATAATAGCAGAACCTGGAGCATTAATAGGTTTTGCAGGCCCTAGAGTTATAGAACAGACTATAAAACAAAAATTGCCTGAAGGATTTCAAAGTTCTGAATTTGTTTTTCAGCATGGTATGGTAGATATTGTAGTAGAAAGAAGTAAGCTGAAATCTACTATAGGGAGAATAATAAGGATATGGAACAAGAGATTAAAGGGTTAACTCCTTGGGAAAAAGTTCAAGTATCTAGGCATCCTCAGAGACCTTTGACTATAGATTATATAGAGAATCTATTTGAGGATTTTGTTGAGCTTCATGGAGATAGATTATATGGTGATGATCCTGCGCTTATAGGTGGTATAGGTATATTTAAGGGACAGGGGGTAGTCATCATAGGGCATAATAAAGGGAAAAATGTGAAAGAGAATGTTTCTAGAAATTTTGGTATGCCCCATCCAGAGGGTTATAGAAAGGCTTTAAGGCTTATGAGATTAGCAGAAAGATGGCATTTACCTGTAATTTCATTTATTGATACTCCGGGAGCATATCCGGGAATTGGAGCAGAAGAGAGGGGACAAGCGGAGGCTATAGGTAGAAATATTTTAGAAGCTTTTGAGATAAGGTCTCCAATTATTGTAGTAGTGATAGGTGAGGGGGGAAGCGGAGGAGCCTTAGGTATAGGTGTAGGGGATAGAATTCTTATGCTAGAGAATGCAATATATTCAGTGATATCTCCAGAGGGATGCGCTGCTATTATATGGAAGGATTCTAAGCAGGCAGAGAGGGCTGCGTCAGCACTAAAACTTACCGCACAAGATTTGCTAAGATTTAATATAATAGATGAAATAATCCCCGAACCACCAGGAGGCGCCCATAATGATATAAATGCCACTATAAAAGCAGTAGAGGAGAGCATTGCTAGAAATTTAGAAATAATATGTAATAAAGACATAGACAGTCTTTTGGAAGAAAGATATCAAAAGGTCAGGAAGATTGGAATCTTTGAAGAAAATTTGGTGCCGAAGGCCGGAGTTGAACCGGCACGGAGTCCAAGCTCCACTTGATTTTGAGTCAAGCGCGTCTGCCTATTCCGCCACTTCGGCTTTCTGTTATAATTTTAAAATAAGAGGGGAATGATGTCAATAGAACGACTTTTATTAATAGACGGAAGCGGAATAGCTTATAGGTGTTATTTTGCCTTACCAAGGCTATCTAATTCGAAGGGATTTCCTACACAGGCAATATATGGATTTGCTAATATTATGTTTAAAATTTTAGACGAGATTAGTCCAAACTATATAGCGGTAGCTTTTGATACCCCTGCTCCTTCCTTTAGACATGAGACCTATAGAGAATATAAGGCGCATCGCCAGGCAATGCCTGATGAGATGAGTATTCAAATTCCCTATATAAAGAAACTATTAAAGGCTATGTCTATTACAATATTAGAATGTCCAGGATATGAAGCTGATGATGTAATAGCTACCCTTGTGCATAGATTTAAAAATGAATTAGAAATCTTTGTTATATCTGGTGATTATGACCTTTTAGCTTTAGTGGATGAGAAGGTGAGAGTTCTTGTCCCTAGAAAAGGGATAACTGAGGTAGAAACCTTTGATATTAAAGCAGTAGAAGAGAAATTAGGTGTATTACCGCACAAAATACCGCTTTTCAAGGCTTTAGCAGGAGACACGTCTGATAATATAAAAGGTATCGAAGGTATAGGTAAGAGTAGTGCTATTGAAATATTAAAAGATATAAATACTATGGAAGAGCTTGTATCTAAGATTCCTAGTCTTCCTTCAAGATTAAGGTCAAAACTTGAGGGAAAGAAGGAAGAGATTAGAGAGAATCTTTTCTTAGCAACACTAAAGAAAGATCTTCCTATCAATATCGAAATAAATGATCTTGCTATTAAACCTCCAAATATTGAGGAGATTAAAAATATAGCCATAGAGTTAGAGATGAAAACTATATTAAAAAAGTTCTCTATAGATATTCCTACAAATACAAATATAGAGATACATATGGAAAAAAGGAGTATTGAGGACCTAATTAATATTATAAAGGACAAAATTTATTTAGCACTGAGCCCAGAGATTGATTTTTCCCAGTATCCACCTAAACTTAAAGGTTTATTTATATCTACAGATGAAAACATATATAGGGTTGATGGAGATAGAGATAACTTAAAGAGATTTGTCTCAGATCTTATAAAGGATAAGAGTATAGCAATATATGATATGAAGTCTCTATGGAAGGCGATAGATATAGAAAAAGTAGAGCCTCTTAATATACTTGATGTCTCTATACTAGGTTATCTGCTCGATCCATCACAAGATGTAACTCTAAATAAACTTGTGGATAAATATATAAAAGAGAGACTTCCTCAAGAATGTGCTATTTATAAGCTAGGAAGTATCTTAAAAGATGAGATAAAGAAGAATGATATGGATGAGCTATACAATAGAATAGAATTACCTCTTACTAAAGTTCTTGCTAGCATGGAGCTTAAAGGAGTACTAATAGATGTAGACTATCTGCAAGAACTTTCTAAAGTATTAGAAGTTTCCCTTTCTCAAACTGAAAGAGAAATATATAATCTTGCTGGAGAAGTCTTTAATATAAATTCTCCAAAACAGCTTGCCTATATACTCTTTGAGAAGTTAAAGCTTCCTCCTGTAAAGAAGACAAAGACTGGATATTCTACTGATGCTGAAGTTTTAACCCAGCTGGCTACTGAGAGTGAGATATGTTTAAAACTTTTAGAGTTTAGAGAACTGACGAAGCTAAAATCTACGTATGTAGATGCTTTACCGAAGCTTATAAACCCCTATACAGGAAGACTCCATACTACATTTAGCCAAACGAGTACCTCCACTGGAAGGTTAGCAAGTAGTGATCCTAACCTTCAAAATATACCGATTAGAAGCGAGATAGGAAAAGAGATAAGAAGAGCTTTTATTGCTCCTAAGGGATATAAACTTATCTCAGCAGACTATTCACAGATAGAGCTTAGGGTTCTTGCTCACCTAAGTGGGGATCCATTGCTCATAGAGGCCTTTGAAAATGGTGTAGATATACATTCTCAGACTGCGGTTAAGATACTAGGTGTAAAGCCTGAAGACGTAACACCTAACTTAAGAAGGTTAGCTAAAACAATAAATTTTGGAATAATATATGGTATGAGTGATTATGGATTATCCAAAGAACTTGGAATACATAAGAGAGAAGCTAAAGAGTATATAGAAAACTACTTTAAAACCTATAAGGTAGTTAAAGAATTTCTAGAAAGTTTGAAGGAAACCGCTAAAGAAAAAGGATATGTAACTACCATCTTTAATAGAAGGAGATATATACCTCAGATAAAGAGCGGTAATAAGACTGAAAGAGAACTAGGGGAAAGATTGGCTATAAATACCCCGATACAAGGTAGTGCAGCAGATTTAATCAAATTAGCTATGGTTAACCTTTATAAGGTCTTAAGAGAGAAAGGTCTACCGGCGGATATCCTCTTGCAGATACACGATGAGCTGCTTATAGAGGTAAGAGAAGATGTTACTAATGAATTGGCTCAGATAGTCAAAGAGACTATGGAAAATGCTTACCCAATGAAGGTTCCTATAACAGTAGATATAAAAATAGGAGACAACTGGTGCGAGATATGAAGGTATTAATAGTTGGCAGTGGTGGAAGAGAAGATGCTATAGCCTATAAAGTAAAGCAAAGCCAATTACTATCTAAGCTATACTGTATTCCAGGCAATGGAGGTATGGCAATGAAGGGGGAAGTTATAGAGGGAAGAGTTAACGATATTCCCCAGATTGCTAAAGACTTAGGGATAGAATTTATAATTGTAGGTCCTGAGGCTCCACTTGTTGAAGGGCTTGCCGATAAATGTCGAAAGTACAATATCCCTGTGTTTGGTCCAGATGCTAAAGGGGCACAGCTTGAGGGAAGTAAGGTTTTCGCTAAAAACTTTATGAAAAAAAATAATATTCCGACTGCAGAATTCTATGTGGCTTCTAGTTATGATGAAGCTATAAATTATATAGAAAGATATGGTCTTAAAGCTATAAAGGCTGATGGATTAGCAGGTGGCAAAGGGGTCGTTATTCCTCAAGATTTAGAATCAGCTAAAGATACCCTCTATAGGTTTATGATAGAGAAAAGATTGGGTACTTCAGGAGAAAGAGTAGTTTTAGAAGATATCCTAGTTGGTAGAGAGATTTCGTGTTTTATAGTAACCGATGGTAAAGATTATATACTCTTACCTTCTGCACAAGATTATAAGAGGGCCTATGATGGGAATAAGGGTCCAAATACTGGTGGTATGGGTAGTGTAGCTCCTATAGCTATCTCTTCAGAAATAGAAAGTAAGATTAGAGAAAGAATCATAGAGAGAACCCTTGAAGGTTTAGAGAGAGAAAGGATAGATTATAGAGGAATTATATATTTTGGACTTATGTTGGTTAATAGAGATCCCTATGTCTTAGAGTATAACGTTAGACTTGGAGACCCTGAAACACAGGCCATTATTCCATTGATAGAAGATGATTTGTTAGAACTATTCTATGAAACTGCAGTATCTAGATTACCTAAAGTTGATATTAAGATAAAGCCTATGTATTCCTGTTGTGTTGTTCTTGCCTCTGGTGGTTACCCAGAATACTATGAGATAGGTAAAGAGATTTTCGGTTTAGAAGATATTTCTGAATGTATTGTTTTTCATGCAGGAACTAGAATGATAGAAGGCAAATTTTATACTGCAGGAGGTAGGGTTTTAAATATAGTGGGTATAGGAGAAAGTTTGGAATCTGCTCGAAAAAAAGCTTATAAATGTGTATCTAAGATTAAATTTGAGAATATGTTCTATAGAAGAGACATTGGAGAAGGGGTGAAAGATATTGATTGAAAGATATAACGTTCCTGAAGTTGCTAAAATCTGGGAGGACGATTATAAATTCTCACTTTGGTTGAAAATAGAGCTTCTAGTATGCGAGGCTTATAATAAGCTTGGGGTAATTCCTTCTTCTGCTTTAGAACGAATAAAACAAAATGCTACGTATGGAAATGTAGAAAAGGTGAGAGAAATAGAAAAAGAAACGAGGCATGACGTAGTTGCATTTGTTAAGGCAGTGGGAGAAAGTCTTGGAGAAGACGCAAGATATTTACATCTGGGGCTTACTTCTTCTGACCTTTTAGATACAACTTTAAGTCTTCAGTTGAGAGAAGCCGGTAGTATTATCCTAAAGGATTTAGAAGATGTCATTGAAACGGTGAAAGAAAAAGCAAAAAAATATCGTGATTTATTGCTAATCGGTAGGACACATGGCGTTCATGCTGAACCTATTACTTTTGGATTTAAGTTAGCAGGCTGGATTGCAGAATTAGAACGTAACAGGAAAAGACTTATCTCTGCTATTGAAGAGGTAGCTGTAGGAAAGATATCAGGAGCTGTAGGGACGTATGCAGAGGTTCCCCCTGAGGTAGAGGCTTATGTATGTGAGAGGTTAGGTCTTAAAGTTGATACAGCTTCAACACAAGTTATATCTAGAGATAGATACACCTTTTTCTTGGCTACACTTGCTATACTTGGGTCTTCTTTAGATAGATTTGCTACTGAGATAAGACATTTGGCTAGAACAGAGGTAAGAGAGGTGGAAGAGGGTTTTTCTAGAGGGCAAAGAGGTTCAAGTGCTATGCCACATAAAAAGAATCCTATTACTGCTGAACAGATATGTGGACTTGCTAGGATACTGAGGAGTAATCTTTTTGCCTCTCTTGAAAATATAGCCCTTTGGCACGAGAGGGATATAAGTCATTCTTCTGTGGAGAGAATTATTATGCCAGATTCGACTATTTTAGCTAGTTATTTATTACGCAGATTTAAAAAATTAATAGATGATTTAGTAGTATATCCTGAGAATATGAAAAAGAATTTGAAGCTTACCAGTGGATTGTATAATTCTCAAAGAGTTCTTTTGGCTCTTATGGATAAAGGGTTACCTAGGGATAATGCCTATGAAATTGTTCAGAGAAATGCCCTTAAGGCTTGGGATTTAGGAGAGTCCTTCCTTGAA
>JAOACC010000156.1 GCA_026418035.1 bacterium | reverse complement strand
AAGGACAATGCTAGTGCAAACCTTGCTTTCGAAAAAGGAGATGCAGATTGGGCAGGAACATTTATACCAGAGGTATATGCATTATGGGAAAAAAGAGGATTACCTATTAGGACATGGTTCAAGTCTAAGCCTTATTATATGCCTGACGGTATAGGATTTCTCTATATAAGTTACCAGAATCCAGTCCTTAAAGATCCCAATATAAGAAAGGCTATAGCTTACGCTATCCCCTATGCTGATATGCTTGAAAAGGCATATTTTAACTATGGCTCTCAGGCTCATCCGTCTATGGTTATTGACCTATTTGATGTATATAAGCAGTGGATAGACTATACTTGGGCAAGGACTACGTGGAAATCAGAAGATGGAAAGATTAAAACAAGCCTTGATACTGCAAATAAGATACTAGATTCTGCAGGATATAAAAGAGGCAGAGATGGTATAAGGGTTACAAAAGATGGAAAGCGACTTGGTCCATACACTATATCTGTTCCATATGGTTGGACTGACTGGATGATGATGTGTGAAATGATTGCCAAGAATCTCCAGACTATAGGAATAGATGTAAAGACAGAATTCCCAGATTATAGTGTGTGGGCAGATAGGATGACAAAGGGGACATTTGATTTTATTATCTCTTGGAGTTCTGGACCTGGCTATGACCATCCTTGGAATGTCTATAGATTTGTCTTAGACCATAGATTATCTAAACCATTTGGAGAAGAGACTTGGGCTGGAGACTGGGTAAGATACAATAATCCAGAGGTTGCTACTATGCTCGATAAGATAGCATCAACATTAAGTCCAGTAGAAAAGAAGTCTCTATATTCTAGACTTCAGAGAATAGTTTATAAAGACTTACCAGCAATCCCATTATTTTATTCAGCTCACTGGTATGCATATAATGAAACTAAGTGGATTGGATGGCCTAGAGAGGAGAATCCTTGGTGGTATCCTGCTGCTCCATGGTCAGGAAATAACTTTCCTATTCTCTTTGGTATAGCAAAGAAAGGAGAAACACCAAAGGTTCCCACTTGGCTTGCAACTAGAGATAAGGGAGGGTATCTGATTCCAACCTCCCAGATTTGGAATGATCTTATGAGAGCTAAGTAATAAGGAGGCATTTATGAAAGGCTATGCACTAAGACCCTTCCTCAAATATGTTAGTAGAAAGTTTATCTTTTTGTTAGTTACCTATTTTATTGCTATTACAATAGTCTTTATACTTCCAAGAGCAATCCCTGGGAATCCACTCTCTACTCTTCTAAGACAGATATTTCAGCAGGGTCAGGCAAATCCAGAGTTAATTAGAAGTGTCCATAAGACATTAATGGAAGAATTTGGCTTGGGCAAACCTTGGTATGAACAGTATATAGATTTCATAACCCGTGCATTTAAAGGTGATTTAGGGACATCTATATCTTCTTATCCTAAGAAGACTTTGGATTTAATAGCGCCTGTTATGCCTTGGACGTTGATACTTCTTATTCCATCTATTATTACCGCATGGATTATTGGAAATACATTAGGTGCTATTGCTGGATTTAAGAGAGGTTCTTTTACTGATAAATTTACCTTAAACTTTTCTCTTATAGTTTCACAGATTCCCTATTACTGGCTCGGAATGCTACTTATCTTCACCCTTTCAGTGAAATTACATATATTCCCTGGGCAGGGAGGATACTCTCAAGGAACAATTCCAGCCTTTACTTTAAAGTTTATTTTGGATATGCTTTATCACTATATACTTCCATTTTTATCAATTGTTATTTCCGCCCTAGGTGGATGGGCTATAGGAACAAGGGTATTAGTGATATACGAACTAGATGCCGATTATGTGAATTTCGGGGAATTATTAGGATTAAAAGAGAAGACTGTTTTTAGTTATATTTTTAGAAACTCTATACTTCCACAGGTTACTGGACTGGCTCTTAGTTTAGGTGGAGCTTTAGGAGGAGCATTGATAACTGAGATTATTTTCAATTACCCGGGGACAGGATATCTACTCTTTAGAGCTCTGAGTACTCTAGATTATCCCTTAATCCAAGGAATATTTATTATCCTTATAGGCTCTGTTTATCTTGCAAATTTTCTTGTTGATTTTGTCTATGCGCTTATAGATCCAAGAATTAGACTAGGGCAAAGTGAGGGGAGCTAACTATGTGGCTTGCAATGTTTAGACCTCTATTCAAAAGCAAAAAATTCTTAGTTTCTATACTAGTATTTATATTTATAGTTCTTTTGGGGTTAGTTGGTCCAATTGTTTATCCTGTTGATCCTACAGGTTATGCGGGACCATTTGAAAGACCTCCCTCTAGAGAATTTCCACTAGGAACCGATACCTACGGTGGAGACCTATTAGCCAAGGTTTTGAATGGAACAAGGACTTCTCTTTATATTGGATTTCTTACCGCTGTAATCTCGATGAGTATAGGAATTATTATAGGACCTATATCGGCAATAAAGGGTGGAATTGTAGATGAAGTTCTAATGTCTTTTACCAATATCGTTTTGACTATTCCTAATATACTTCTTGCTATATTAATAGCTACATATCTTAAGGTAAGAAGTGCAGAGGTAATAGCACTTTTACTTGGAGTTTTGGGTTGGCCCTGGTTTGCTAGGGCGGTAAGGTCTCAACTTTTAAGCTTAATAAATAGAGAATATGTTAAACTCTCTAGAATGGCAGGTTACAGTGATCTAAGGCTTGCCTTTGAGGATTTAATACCAGGAATAGCTACCTATGCCTTTATGTCTTTTATACTCTTTATAAATGGTGGTATCTTAGGAGAGGCAGGACTAAGTCTAATAGGGTTAGGACCTACCAAAGGTGTCTCGCTTGGATTAGTATTACAGTGGGCGGTATTAATGGAGGCAGTGAGAAGAGGGATATGGTGGTGGTTCGTCCCTCCAGGAGTGATTATAGTAGCACTAACATCTTCTCTTCTAATGATAACTACAGCTATGGACGAAGTCTTTAATCCTAGATTAAGGGAGAAATAGAATGGGTAATTTAGTTCTTCAAGTAGAAAATGCTAGGGCATATTATATTGTAGAGAATAACTATGTTAGAGCTATAGATGATGTTTCTATTAGTATAAGAGAGGGTGAGGTAGTTGGAATTGTTGGAGAGAGCGGATCAGGGAAGACTACTCTCTCTAATGTCATGCTTGTGAATATCAAAAAACCGCTTAGTCTTATAGATGGTAAAGTGAAATTGTACCTTAATGGAAGTATCATTGAGTTAAACAAGTTACCTAGAGAAGAGTTACAAAGGAACATTTGGGGGAAAGAGACATCTATAATACCCCAGTCTGCTATGAATGCCCTTATGCCTACAAAGAGGATAAAGGATTCTATACTAGACGTTATGAAGACGCACTTTGATGAGATTCATGAAAATGAAATAATTGATAAAGCTCAAACTAGGTTTGAAGAAATAGGGGTATCAAAAGATGCTATATTTCGATATCCTTTTGAACTATCTGGAGGCATGAGACAAAGGGCAGTTATAGCTGTAGCTACTTTATTGAATCCAAGATTTCTTATAGCGGATGAGCCTACCTCAGCACTAGATGTATCTACGCAGAAGATGGTTCTAAAGACAATACAAAATCTAAGAGAAAAAGGAATAGTAAAGAGTATTGCATTTATTACTCACGATATAGCTACTGTAAGACAGATAGCAGAGACACTGGTAGTAATGTATGCTGGTAAGATTGTAGAGATAAGTTCCATAGAAGAGATTATTAGAGAGCCATTACATCCATACACCAAGGGATTACTTTTCTCTGTAGTAACCCCGGAGCCAGAGGTAAAAGAGAGAGGCATATATCATATACCAGGAACTCCCCCTAATTTGATGTATCCACCTCCTGGATGTAGATTCCATCCAAGATGTGAATATAAGCTAGATATCTGTGAGAGAGAAGAGCCTCAGTTAAAAGTTGTAAATAATAGAAAAGTTGCATGTTTCTTATATTAAGGAGAGATAGATATGCCAATATTAGAAGTCAATAATCTAACTAAGATTTACGAATCTGGAATGATAATAAGAAGATATATAGAAGCGGTCAAAAATGTTTCTTTTTCAATTGAAGAAGGAGAAATAGTCTCCCTTGTAGGGGAGAGTGGGTCTGGGAAGACGACTACTGCAAATATAATCCTAAGGTTTCTTAAGCCTACAAGTGGAGAAGTTATAGTAGATGGAAGAGATATATGGAAGGATATAAATACCTTTGAAGATTTAAAAGAGTATAGGAAAAAAGTCCATGCAGTCTTTCAAGACCCTTTTTCAAGTTATAATTCCTTTTATCCAGTTGACAGGGTCCTTTATCAAGCATTAGAACTTCTTGGAAAGAATCCAAAAGCTTCAGAATCAAAGGATTTGATAGAAGAATCTTTAGTAAGTGTCGGATTAGAGCCAAAACATATCCTTGGGAAATATCCACACCAACTTTCTGGCGGAGAAAAGCAGAGGCTAATGATAGCAAGATGTTGGCTCATTAGACCTAAGTTAATCATAGCGGATGAGCCCGTTTCAATGATAGATGCCTCAACTAGAGGGGGAATTATTAAGTTATTTGAAAAACTAAGAGAGGAAGAAAAGACTTCTATTCTGTTTATAACTCATGATATGGGCCTTGCCTATTACATCTCTGATAAGATCCTTATAATGTATCTTGGAGAAATTGTAGAGCAGGGAACTCCAGAAGAGATTATCTCCAATCCTAAGCATGAGTATACGAAAAATCTCATAGAAAGTATACCTACGCTGTATAAAAAGTGGAGTTAACCTAGAAATATACCTTTACTCCTCTATTTTGAAGGGTTTGGATATTATTCATATCATCAAATCCAGGAGTAAGGTCTAGATAGTTGTTTTGGATATATACAGTGTCTCCCTGCCCTAATCCGAAATTGCTTACCAAAGGATTGATATCACTTATCTGATTATTATTAAGGTTTAACCAACGTAGACTAGTAAGATTAATTAATGGTCTTATATCACTTACTAGATTCGAGGCAAGATTTAATTCCTGTAGCCCAGTAAGATTACCTAAGGGATTGATATTATTTATTTGATTTGAACTAAGGTCTAGTTCCCTTAGATTAGTAAGTCTAGATAGAGGATTAATGTCACTTATCATATTAGATGAAAGATGAAGCATTCTTAGGTTGCTTAATCTTGCTAGTGGACTTATATTACTTATCCTATTAAAAGATAGCCAAAGCTCTTGAAGATCTGTAAGGTTAGATAAAGTACTTATATCTTCTATCTGATTTGAACTGAGATTTAACTTTTTAAGACTAGTTAAAGAAGCTAGTGGACTAATATCGCTTATTTCGTTTGCCCCAAGGCTCAACTCCTGTAGATTAATAAGTTTTATTAATGGTTTAATGTCAGTTATCTTATTCTTATCAAGATATAATACCTGTAGATTAATTGCGTATTCTAATCCGGATAGGCTTTTGATATTCTTGGCACTGGCTCTTAATGTTTTTAGTTCTTTAATTTTTGCCATTGTAATAGCCTGATCAGATGGCATTTTTAGAGTACTTCGTATAGCTTTCTCAAGATTAGGATCAATAAATCTTACTACCTCTTGTCCAGCGACTAATGTTGATATCGAGTTTTGTATTAAACTGAAAAGCACAAAAAATATAAAAACTTTTATATATCTTTCCATTAATTTACCTCCTATCCCTTTATTAACTTTCAATAAATTAGACGGGCACCTAGAGTTATTTATTTATCTAGATAAGATTTTTATAGACTCTTTCGCATAGATTTATTATATCTTATAAACTCTGGAAATATATTCTAATCTTTTGTGCCATTAACTTTCTTCTCTCTTCTAAGAATCCTTTATAGTCGTCTGCGAGTCTATCAAAGATATCGAATGGAATACAATGCATCTCTAGATTTTCATAGAGATCATCAATATTGTCTATTGCTCCATATTTTAATCTTCCCGTTTTACACTGTTCTAATAGCTCATTGAAATACTCCTTTGGAGGCTTTTTCCCTATAGCAATATTTATCTCACTTTGAGCCATCACATAGTTAGCTATCTGGTTATACATGCTCCGATCAGTATAGCCTATCCCCTTTAGATATTCCTTTGGAAAGATGTGATGTACATCTCCCTTTAGAGTAATTAAATCTTGGACTGTTATATCTCTTGAGAGAAATCCTTTATCTTTCATTTTGACTTGCGAAGCCAGAAATACAAGGAATGTTGGGCTATCTACAAAAGATGTATCCATTTGCTGTGGTGATCTAACATTCCAATAGGAATCTGAAAGTTCTGAGTCGATCACATTTTGAATATACTCCTCTGGCTGTAGTTCATACAAGTGTCTTATATCAGTATCAAACTGACTCTCAGCAGAACCAGAATATCGACTTGTCAGTACAGATAAAACAAACCATTTTCTGATAAGCGATTCAATTTTCCCCTGTGGTATATTTTTGTCCCTTAGAATCAAATACAAGGCATAGTTAAAGTTTATAGTATTTTGAGACCTTATCATAGAGTTATCTATAAAACCATAGGAACATTTACAATACTCTTAAGCGATTCAAAGCTTTCATAAATATCTTCTCTGTTTACCTCAGGGTTTAATTCACAATACTTATCTAGATATTTGAAAATCTTAAACTCTGGTGAAAATATCACTGATATATCCGGTATCCATCTTCTATTCTTTTGTATGGCAGAGTTCAATACTTCAAATATTCTCTCTATCGGATTAAATGCTATTCTTATTCTTTTCTTTTGATAGTCAGAATTAATTACTTCTTTCCCTAGGATTGCAGACATAAGAGCGGTGATACGCTGTTGACCATCTATTAGAATCTTTTTACCTTTAGATGTACTTCCATCTTTCAGTCTTACATTAGGATTTTGCCAGGTAATCAGATATCCGATTGGATATCCCCTAAATAGAGAATCTATTAAATTCCTTACCTTAACAGCATTCCATACAAATGGCCTTTGTATCTCGGGGATCGCAATTTCCCCAGCTTGTACCCAAGAGAGTATAATTTGTATTGGGTATTGATTCACTGAAAATTTCTGAATAATCATATCCTTTAACCTCCAAAAGTTTCTAATTCCTATTGAGACTATTCTTCTCTAGGAATTATGATAATCTCACCCTTCATTCTTCGCACTGCCGAAAATATCCTCTATATTATTCTTAAGTATCCCTAGTTATCACTCCTAAACTACGTCTTTCCTTACCCCCTAATATTGCTCCTATCCATATATGTGAATCTATCTGTTTTAATTCTTTTCCCCTCATTATCCTCTGGGTATAATTAGTATTATATCCAAGGTTTGGAAGGAGCATAATTATTATAAATGAATCTAAATCTTTTTAAGCCTATCTCTCATCTCTAATACGGATAGTATCGCTTTTAACTTTATATACCACTAAATTGATTTTGTTTCAAGAGACTTGATGATTGTAATTCTCCTCCATCTCTTGTTGACTTCAATAGATAGAAGCATCTATAATAAGTATAAAAAATAGGTGAAAGAGGTTTAAGTATGCCAAATCCTTTAAATGCAATATCCCCTATATGGGATGTATTAAATAGAGAGGTGAAAATTCTTCCAGCCATAGGGAGGGCAATAGAGGAATTACAACATCCAGACCAAGAGGAAATCGAGGACAAAATAGTAAACAAAGAAGTTAACACAGTTGATTCTTTTGCTGAAGAGACAATTTCTTCTTCAAATGAATTATATAGAGAAACACCTCCAATTTATCGGTCAAAAAGACATCTATTTAGATTTTTTATAGATGGAAGTATAAGGACATACTTTCTAGGAACAGGGATAGAGGGAAATAGGTCATTTCCTATAGAACTTTCTCAAGTAGGAGCTGCTGTTATAAAAAGAGAGGATGATGGAAGTCTCAAAGTATTCAAGCATAATTCTAAGATTATTCTTCTTTTACCTAAACAGGGAAATGGATTATCTGATACTTTATGGGAAAAGCTTAATAAGATAAATAAACCGCCAAATTTTGAAGTAATTGATTTTACTATGCCGGACTTATTAGCTGATACTCAACGAGACCCAAGAGATAAAGCTGGAGCAAAGGCAAGGTCTATAATGCATAGACTAGAAATCGAACTAATTAAGTCTACTGACAATTACAGAAATAATAATTCGTGGCTTATATTAGATGGTTCTGTAAAGTTTACTGAAATGGAAATATGGGAATCATGGAAAAAGATTCCTTATGTGATAGGCGTTGCTAAGTCATTTAAAAAGGATATTATATTTCAGTTAAGAAAAAGAACAACTAAAAGGGTTGACCTTGTAGATATTTTAGCAAGACTTCCTTATGGATATAGAACTGTCGCTTTCAATGCTTGGGATGGAGATGTAGCTTTTTGGTATGTAAGAATAAGAGAACAAA
>JAOACC010000015.1 GCA_026418035.1 bacterium | reverse complement strand
TGTGTATAAGAGACAGATCCTAGACTGCTCATAGCAGATGAGCCTACAACCGCATTAGACGTAACTGTGCAGGCTCAAATATTAGATCTACTGAAAAAGATCCAAAAGGAATTCAATATGGCAGTTATGATAATAACACACAACCTTGGAGTTGTAGCAGAGATGGCAGATAAAGTAGCAGTAATGTATCTAGGTAAGGTTGTAGAATATGCAGATACGCTTAGCCTATTCGATAATCCCCTACATCCATATACACAGGCATTACTAAAATCAGTCCCTTCTCTGGCTATGCAGGGAGGAGTAAAGAGAAAATTGGAGACCATAAGGGGAATGATTCCAGACCCCTATACTATTATTAAAGGATGCTCTTTTAAGTCTAGATGCCCATCAGCAATGGATGTCTGTGAAGAAGAACCACAACTAATACAGATAGACAAAACACACTCTGTAAAATGCTGGCTTTATAATTAATTTTATATAAAACAGAATGTTTCAGATATTTCATCCCTTTCATCTGATTTTAATCTACAGTCCAAGCACCTTTCAGAAGAGGAGGTAATATGCGGAATTTACTATACTTAATATTAAGAAGGGTAAGAAGGAATCTACTTAGAGTATTACTCTTATTCATATTAATAGTTTATTTATCTTGCTTAATAACCGTTATGTTATATAAAAAGACCTCATTACCATCTGCTTTAATGTTTTTATTACCTGCCTTTTTGGGAGAACTACAAGATCTAAATACAGATCTGGCAGAGATTGCACGTTTAGTAGCATTAGCAAATTATGTCCTATTCCTAAGCATAATAGTCACTAAGATATCTGAAAAGATTATAAATTTAGCATTATCAGGAGGTGTAACTTTGAATAAAGTAAATTATAAAGGTCATATAATGATCTGTGGATGGAATTATCAGGCACCAAAGATCATTGAAAGTCTTCTCTCTAGCGATATTCATAGTAAAAAACAGATTGTAATTTTAGCAGACTTCGAGAGGGTACCATATAATTCTGATAGGGTTGATTTTATTAAAGGTTTTCCGTGGAAGAATGAAGATCTAATCAGGGCTGGAGTTTTTACTGCAGATATTGCCCTAGTATTGTCAGATATAAATGGGAAAAGTAGTAATCCTGATGCTGATGCTCTTCTTACAGTTTTAGCTATAGAGAGACTTAACAAATCAGTTTATACTTGCGTTCAAATATTATCATCAGAAAACAAAATACACTTTGAGAATGCTGGAGCTGATGAAATAATATGTCTAGATGAACTTGGTAGTAATCTTCTAATTTCTAGCTCTCTAAATCCAGGTATCTCAAAATTAGTATCATCTCTTTTAATCTTTGGAGAAGGAACTGAGATATATAAATATAAAAAGCCAATTCCTGAAAGATTTATAAATAAGTCTTTGAGTGAAATAGCAAAAAGTCTAATAGATAAAGATGTGATAGCTTTTGCTATAGAAACTGAAAAGGATGAACATATTAATGGAATTGACTTTAAGCAAGAACTGCTGAGCCTACCAAATGGAAGGGCATTAATTATTAATCCTCCAAAAGATTATAGATTTAGAAAAGGGGACTCCTTATTTATTATGTGTAAAGAGGAGCCAGAAGAGTTATAAGGAGAATTGACTTGCAAAAATTTATTATATACTATATTGTTCAATAAATATTAGTGGGAGGACAAATGCAAAGAGAATACCTAAGCTATTATTGGAGACTTAGAACTGAAGTATTGCAGAGTCAGGATGAGGGAAAAGATATAAGTGTTTTAAAAGAAGAGATAGAAAAGGCTTTAGAAGAGAAAGATGGTAATAAAAGGGAGGAATTGGCAAAAGAGTTATTAGACAAACTTCAAGCACTTCCTGTAAAAGAAGATTTTAAATATGTAGAACCTTCAAATTTTGACGAGATTTTAAAAGAATCAGATGAAGAATTTAAATCATTCAAAGAAGATATAACGCCTAGTGAAAAACTATTCGACAAAGTTTATGGGGCTTGGCTTGGCAGAATCGCTGGATGTCTCTTAGGTAAACCTGTAGAGGGGTGGCCAAGGGATAAGATATGGGAATTCTTAGAAGAGACAGATAACTTTCCTCTCTCTAGATATATGTCTTCTGACCTACCAAAAGAAATAAAAGAGAAATATGGAATAATTGACCATAGAGCTAGAGGATGGATTAATCTAGTAAACCGTATGGTAGAAGACGATGATACAAATTACACTATTCTCGGATTATACATTCTCGAAAGGTATGGACCAGATTTTTCTTCAGAAGATGTAGGAGAATCTTGGCTCTACAATATACCAATCTTCCATACCTATACTGCAGAAAGGGTAGCATATCAAAACCTTGTAAACCTTATAATGCCACCTAAGTCTGGAGAGTTTAGAAATCCTTACAGGGAATGGATAGGAGCTCAGATAAGGGCAGACTTTTGGGGTTATATATCACCAGGAGATGTCTTAAAAGCAGGAAAATTCGCCTATAGAGATGCCTGTGTCTCTCATGTAAAGAACGGGATATACGGAGAAATGTTTATCTCAGCATGTTTGGCATGGGCTTTTGTCTCAGACAGTATAGAAGATATAATAAAAGCAGGGTTATCTGTTGTGCCAAAGAAGAGTAGATTCTACGAGGCGGTAAATAAGATACTAGATTATAAAAAAGCAGGGAAGACATTCGAAGACGTAAGGGAATATATCTATCAGACCTATGAGAAGAATAAAAAACACGAAGAATACTGGCACAACTGGTGCCATGTAATCTCAAATGCCTTAGTTGTTGTAAGTTCACTATTATATAGCAATCTAGACTATGAGAAAGGTATAACATATGCGGTAAGTTGTGGACTTGATACAGATTGTAACGGAGCAACTACGGGTTCTATACTTGGAGCTATAATAGGTGCAAAAAACCTTCCAGAGAAATGGATAAAGCCCATTAATGATGAAGTAGAGTCAGGGGTTTCCGGATATAACCTCTGCAAGGTATCGGAATTAGCAAAGAGAACAATGGAGCTTATAAGAGAATCTTCCTGACCGTATTACCACGTATTACCACGTGTATTAATACTGTATTACCATGAGTATTAATACTGTATTACCACGTGTTACCCTTGACTTAATATCGTATTACCACTATACTACAACTATGGATAATACGGATGGTAATATGGAAGAATTATTAACTATACAGGATTGCGTTAGGATTTATAAGGTTTCTACCAATACAATTAGAAAGTGGATAAAGAAAAATCTTCTTCCTGCCTCATTTAGTAATAATCAATATTTTATTAGGAAAGAAGACATTGAAAGCCTACTATCAGAAAAAGGATTACTACGTGGTAATACAGGTATTACCACAGAGACTACAACTGTATTACCACGTATTACCACAGAGACTACCACAGGATTACCACAGGATACCACGGTTGGGTTACCACGGGTTACCACTGATACTACAACTGGATTACCACAGGATACCACTATAATAGAGCTAAAAAAGGAAAATGAATATCTAAAAGAGAGGATAGCCGACCTAGAACATACTATAGCAACTCTAGAACAGGATAAACAATTCTTACAGGCACAGGTCCAACAGCTAACAAATACCTTAAGTCTACTAACCACTAGGCAACTGCCTGAACCTAAGAGATTCGTAGATAAAATCAAAGATTGGTTTAAAAGGGCATGAGAAATAAAAAGAAAACCTGGCAGGAAAAACTAGAAGATAATAAAAATTTCCCTAAGATAATAGAATTTGCATCTAACTTTCCTTGTGCAAAAGCATTAGAAAAAGCAGGAGCAAAACCTGGTGATAGTGTTGTCTTAGCTCCCTAAAAAACATTAAGCCGTAGGTCCCTAACGAATCCTTTGGATCCTATTTTCCAAATTCCCTTAAGTTGTTTGCCTATCTACCTGTGGGCTCCTTACTAACCTCTGGAATGGCCTCCAGAACCTTAGCAGGTTTCCCTTTGGTAGTCTAAGCTACCAACCTAAGTTCCTTTGGGTTCTAGGTGGTCCTCTAGACCCCTCAGAAACCTACGGCACTTATATAATACCCCCCTCGTAAAACACTGTCAATACTCCTAGGGGGTATGTAAAGGATAGAGGATCTTGACTCAAGAAATACTGTACTTTTATTCAAGAGATACTGTACTTTGACTTAAAAAATACTGTACTTTCGCTTAAAAAATACTGTACTTTCACTTAAGAGATACTGTACTTTGACTTAAGAAATACTGTACTTTCATTTAAGAAATACTGTACTTTCGCTTAAGAAATACTGTACTTTGACTTAAGAAAAAATCCAGCAAATCAGCATCAGAACTTAATTTTCGCTCGGCGACAACAAGTATTTAACTAGTATTTAACAAGAATATAACAAGATATAACACACATATATATGTGTTTAATTTTTTAAATTTTTATCTTTTAAAACTACAAAAAACAGAAACAAGAAATAAGACATAGAAAACTACGAAACTATATACAAAGAGAAACTTTTAAAGTATAATTTAAAAAATTGCAACGAGTAAGGTGTGTTTGTAGGAGGAGAATATGAAAAGAGAAACTTCCAAAAAGAATAAGATATCTTATGAAGGCTCCAATAAAAAGAAAAAGACAGAAAACATAATAGAAATAAAAGAAGAAAAAGAAGAATATATTTCCTCGCCTCCCGAGGCGGAAAAAGCCCTAGTCATCTACGAAAGCCCAGAGATAATCCCTCCAGAAAAGATACGCTCAGAGGTCAACTTCTTGATATATCCGCTATTCAAACTTGAAAAGAAACGAGAAGACGGAATTATAGAGGTAAAGATGAGTATTGAAAGGGATAATCAGCGTTTAGAACTATTCTGGGGGGTCTATCCTCATCCTTACTTTGGCATTCCTGGACCATTTGATAAAAAGGTATTTGATGCTATCCAAGAGATAATAGAAGAGCTTCCTAGACCAATACAAAATCCAATACCGTTAGGTTCCATATATAGCCTTTGTAAGAGGATAGGAATAGAGATATGTGGAAAAAACTATACTATGATTGAAGAGTCTCTAAAGAGACTAACTGGAATTCTTATAGATTCTAAAGAGACCTTTTATGATAAAGGTAAAAAGAAATGGATAGAGGAGATTTTTCATCTATTTGATAAGGTAGTCTTTATTGGTGAAGAGCTTCAAGATGGGACTATAGCAGATACTACTTACATATATCTCAACTCTAAATATCTAGATAATATAAACAATGGTTATGTAAAGCCAATAGATTATAAATTTTATAGAGAACTGAATTCTAATATAGCTAGAAGACTTTATGAGCTTCTTGGGGTAAAATTCTATCCCATCTTCCAGAGGAATATAGATATAAAATTTATAAGATACCTCTATGATACACTCTGTGAACTAGTTCCTATGAAAAAACAAAAGTATCTATCTCTTATAAGACAGCAATTAGAGGATGCAATTAAAGAGCTAAAAGATAAAGAATTTATTGAGAGATGTGAGATAAAAGAAGAGAATGGAAGATTTTATCTATATTTTTATCCAGGACCAAGAGCAAAGGAGGAGTTTAACAAGTTTAAATTCGGATTAGAACCATATGAAGAACCTCAAGCCCTTAGGGATACTAACCAGATAGCTCCTCCTCTAGCTAAGAGGCTAGAGGCAGAGGAGATCCTAAGATATTTCTATAAGAGAAACAGCGGGGTAGAGGTCTCTGAACTTAAACCAAAAGAGATAGAGCAGGCGGAACATCTCATCTATAAGTATGGGAAAGAAATATCAAGTTTCATTATAGATTATGCCATAGAAGAAGCCAAGAAGACAAACTTTGATATGAAGACTTTTGGAGCAGTCCTACAGTATGAGGCTATTGCAGTAGGAAGATATGAAGAGATGAAAAATTTAGAAAAGAAAAGAGCCGAAGAAGAGAAACAAAGGAGAGAAAAAGAAGCCAAAGAAGAGAGAGAAAGGCTAGAAGCAGAAGAACTAGCTAGAAAGATAGATGAGATTTTAGCAGGTCTATCTGAAGAAGAACTAAATGAGGTTAAAAAAGAGGCAGAAAAAAGGGCAAAAGAGAGAGGGTCAGTCTTTATAAACTCAGGCAAACCAATCCCAGAGATTATAGTTTCTATCTGCATAAGAGAGATAATAAGAGAAAGATATTTATCAAATAAAAAACATTAAGCCGTAGGTCCCTAACGAATCCTTTGGATCCTATTTCCCAAATTCCCTTAAGTTGTTTGCTCATCTACCTTTGGATCTCTTACTACCTTCTGGTACGGTCGCCAGAAGTTTGTAAGTTCCTCTAGTAGTTTAAGCTACCAACCTAAGTTCCTTTGGGTTCTAGGTGGTCCTCTAGACCCCTCAGAAACCTACGGCACTTATATAATACCCCCTTCGTAAAACACTGTCAATACTCCTAGGGGGTATTTTGAATGATTCTATACTAGGGTATCTTAATTTTAAATTTGACAGATATGTATATAGGGTGTATAATGGAACCTGGACGAAAGGTCCATAAAATTTATAGGAGGCATTTTTAATGTCAAAAGGTAAAGTTAAGTGGTTCAACGCTCAAAAAGGGTATGGATTCATCACTAGAGATGATGGAAAAGATGTGTTTGTTCACTACTCAGCCATCAAAGGACAAGGTTATAGAACCCTAGAAGAAGAGCAAAGAGTTGAGTTTGATGTTGTCCAGGGAGAAAAGGGTCCTCAGGCAGTAAATGTAACTGTTTTAAGGTAAATTAACTCTGGAAAATAAGCCCCAGGAGATATTCCTGGGGCTTTTATTTTATCTATAACTGCCAATCCAATAGAAGCCACGTGATATAATTAGATAAGAAATTTAAAGGTTCTATTTAGGAGGTTAGATGTTACTTACATTCCTAGGAGCAGTTAGAGAAGTAACCGGGTCTAATTACTTATTAGAAACAGAAAATGGCTTTTATCTTGTTGATTGTGGTATATTTCAGGGGAAGGATGAGGAAAAGAATGATACTCCATTTGAATTTCCTCCATCTTCTATAAGAGCTATACTTTTAACTCATGCACATCTAGACCATTCTGGAAGAATACCAAAACTTGTTAAAGAGGGATTTAGAGGCAAGATATATGCTACACTACCAACAATAGAACTATGTGAAATTTTATGGCTTGATACCGTCAAACTAATGAAAGAAGAGACAGAAAGGATAAATAGGAAAAATAAAAGGTCAGGAAAACCCCTTGTAAAACCCCTATATGATGAAGGAGATGTTGAAGCTAGCCTTAAGTTATTTGAACCAGTCCCTTATGACGAGGTTATATCCCTAGAAGATATAAGATTTAGATTTAGAGATTCTGCGCATATTCTAGGTTCAGCTTCTATAGAAGTATGGAATAAGGACTTAAAGATTGTTTTTTCTGGAGATATTGGACAGTGGGATGGAGTTATGGAGGGTACTCCAGCCGAGATAGAACATGCAAATTATGTGGTAATAGAGTCTACATATGGAGATAGAAACCACAAAACCTTAGAAGAAACCAGAAGAGAGTTCATACAAGTTATACAAAGTGCAATATATGATAAGGGGAAGGTCCTTATTCCTTCCTTTGTAGTTGATAGAGCTCAAAGGATATTGTATGAGATGAGACTGCTAAAGGAGCAGGGAATACTTCCAAATGATATGCCAATTTATTTTGATAGCCCAATGGGGAAGAAGGTTACCGATGTCTATAGAAAGTATAGCAACCTTCTTTCAAGTGAACTTCAGAGGTACTACTTAACATCTCAAGACCCTTTTGATATGGAAAATCTTAAATATCTCTCTTCTGTAGAGGAATCAAAGAGAATAAATGATTTAGGAACTGGAATAATTATAGCTGGAAGTGGCATGTGTACAGGCGGAAGAATACTGCACCATATAAAGCATAGCATATGGAAGGATAATACGCAGATAATCTTTGTTGGTTATCAGGCTCAGGATACACTAGGAAGAAAGATTGTAGATGGTGCAAAAAATATTAATGTAATGGGAGAAGAATTAATTGTAAAAGCTAAGGTTCATACGATAAATGGCTTTTCTTCACATGCAGACCAGAAAGACTTATTAAGATGGGTAAGAGGATTTCAAAATAACCCTGTATTTGTGATAACTCATGGAGAATTAAATTCCTCACAAGCCCTTTCTCAGATTCTTAACCTTAAGGGCTATCAGACATTTATCCCTGTAAAGAACCAGAAGATGAATCTACTGAAGAAGGAGATATCAGAGGTAAAGACGCTTCCTTCTACAGACTGGGACTCTCTAATTTCTGAGTTAGACTCTCAGATTTCTATTCTAAAAGATAGGTTATCTGGCTCTTCTGATATAGAAAGCTTTAGTCTATTGAAAGCGGTATCTATGATTCTCAGAGAGATTATAAAGAGTAAATCTTAGAGGGCAGAGGAATCATCAAAAGAGGCTTTATCTAGTTAAAGCTTTCCATTTATCCGTGCTATTGTCATTGATAGGTCCTTTATTGCAGATTCTAAGCTCTCTAGCTTTGCTTCTATCCTAACCAGTAGATATACAGATACAACAATTGGAAATCCCCAGTTTGCTATTGCCCTAAATAAATCTTCCATACCCTATTGAAGGGTAACAAGTAAAGAGTTAATGAGTTATGATATAATGAGTTTATAGGAGATAAAAAATAATGGGCTGGAGAGAATATATAGAGAGCAACCCAAATATCCTTAAAGGAAAACCTAGGATCAAAGGGACAAGGATTCCTGTTAGTCTTATATTGGGGTATTTGGCCAAAGGAAGCTCGATAGAGGAGATATTAGAAGAATTTTCAGACCTGACAAGAGAGCAGATCTTGGCTTGTCTTGACTATGCTAGGGATCTTTCTGAATTTGAAGTAGAAATAGCATGAATTTAAGATTCTTTGCAGATCAATGTGTCCCTAACTCTATAATTAAAGCCTTAATACAGGAAGGTTATATTGTCTTTAAGCTAAGGGATTATATGCCTCAAGATTCAGAAGATTTCAAAGTAATATCAAAAGCCCAAGAGTTAGATGCTATCTTATTATCTTTAAATGGAGACTTTGCAGATATAATAACTTATCCTCCTTCAAGATATAAAGGCATTATAGCTATTCAGCTTAGAAACCATCCAGAAGTAATACCTCTAATAATAAGACATTTAAATGTTTACTTATCTCTTTATCCTAATATGGATCATTATAGAGGAAAGCTATTTCTGGTAGAGCCACATAGAATTAGGATAAAAAAGTAACTACTCTTTACTCATTGCTCATCACCCACTAACTATCTCCTACTTGTTACTCCCTTATATCGTCCACCTCCTTTCTGGTCCTAGGTCTAGATGTATAAATCCACAAGCTTTGTATACCCCAATTCCTCTAAAACCTATTGCCCTTGCCAAGTTCTCTAACTCTTCTAAGCCATAATCTCTAACAACTATATCTACCGCTAAGCCCTGAATATGGTAACTATTCTCATCTCCGTGGACCTCTCTATTATGCTTTGGGCATCTATAACCACTGGTTATTATGATTGGTCGCTTGACTCTATCTCTTAAAATCTGTAGTCTTTCTACCAAATCTCTATCAATCTTAACCGCACCACAGCACTTACAGGCAAACTCTCTTAGGTTAAAATTCTCTGCTATCTTAAAATCGTTAATCATCTTGTTCCTCCCTTAGAAAGGTAATATAATATTCTAGTAAAGAATGTAAAGAAAGTAAGGAGGTATGAAATGGAAATTGCAAAAGTTTCTTCAAAGGGTCAGATAACCATACCAGCTGAGATTAGGAAAAAACTCAATCTTAAAGAGGGGGATAAGGTCCTGTTTATAGAAGAAAATGGGAAGATTGTTCTTCTTAATGCTGGCTACGTAGCCATAAAGGAAGCTCAAAAATTGATGGAGCAGGAAGGAGAAAAAGCTAATCTTAAAACAGAAGAGGATGTTTTGGAGCTTACTAAGGATGTAAGAAGAGAACTGTGGTCTAAAAAGTATGAGAATAATGCCTGATACGAACATAATAATCTCTGCGATATTATTCCCTAACTCTATTCCAGCTAAAGCTTTAGAGGATATTGTTTATAATCATACACCAGTTTTATGTTCACAAATTATAGAAGAATTACATATAATTTTTGAAAGAAAATTTAAAGATAAATTATATGTCTTAGAAGATTTTTTGGTAAAATTTCCTTACGAATTAATATATACTCCTGCTTTTATAGATTCAAAAAAATATCCCTATATCTCTGATAAGAAAGATCTTCCTATACTGATATCTGCAATCTTAGGAGATGTGGATATTATAGTTACGGGAGATAAAGGATTCGCTAAAGTAGAGATTATAAAACCAGAAATTCTTACGCCAAGAGAATTTCTAGAAAAGTATTGTTCTGAATTTTGAAGACTACACTTATCTTCCACCGAATGCTACCCTTAATAGTTCGGTTATATCTATTCCTAGCTCTTTTGTTACCCTCCAGTGATAAATCTCTAGCTTGGCTATATAATCACTTGTTTTCTCACCATAGAGATAAAACTCTATACGGTCATGATGGATATATTTATCAAGCCTCATAATACCTCCTTTCCTAGAGTAAAACTCAAAACTAATGTATAATATCAAATAAAGAAGGTACGTAAATTTATGAAAAGTTTGATAGAAATAAGGACATTAATAAATAAACATAAGGAAGAGTTAGAAGAAAGGTTTAAGGTTAAGAGTATTGCGATATTTGGTTCTTATAGTAGAGGAGAACAACAAGAGAAAAGTGATATAGATATATTAGTTGAATTTAAGGAACCGGTGAGTCTATTAC
>JAOACC010000146.1 GCA_026418035.1 bacterium | reverse complement strand
TGAAGTGTATACATTTACTACACCTATAACCTTATCCCTAAAATACATAGGAACAGAAAGCAGAGAGACTAAACCTAGGCGCTTAGCAATATCTCTATAAAAGAACCTAGAATCTTCTCTTACATCAGGGATTATAATTGGATGCCCCTCTTTTACTACTAGACCACTTATTCCTTGGTCTAGTTTCAAGTTAGGTTTATTCTTATACTCTTCATCTAAACTCTGAGTAGCTTTCATTATGAATTCCTTCTTCTCCTCATCTATGAGCATGATAGAGCAGATCTTTGTATTTAGAAGCTCTGCAGTTACCGTTACTATAAGGTTTAGTATATTATCTATAGAACCAAGCTGTAGTGATACTGATGATGATATCTCAATTATCTTGTTAAACTCAGCCTCTTTTTTTTCTATCTCGGTCTTTAAAAAAGATATCTCTCTATCTTTTTCTTCTATTATTCTCTTTAAATCTTTAACAGTTGTCTTTGCCATAAATTATCACCTCTTTACCTGGAAGTTAAGATAAATAGAATAGAATCTTCCTTGAGAATCCGTCTTTGGATGAAGGAAAACAGCAAGGCGCCGTTGCCTTAGAGCTGTTGGAATATATTATAAGAATAGTATGAATCTTGTCAATAGAAATTTGAATTTTATTTCGTTTTGTTTACAAGTATAAGAGAAAATTACTATACTTTGACTAGTTTTTATCTAAATTATATAATATTAATAAACATTATCATAATTAGGAGGTAAAAATGAGCGAATATTTCGGTAAAGAAAGAGACAGAAAAGAGCTTTTAAAGGAGATCATCAGAAAGCTTCATTTAGGAGGAGACCCTTCTGAGGCTAAGAGACAGTTTAAGGAACTCTTGGGTAGTGTGGATGCATTAGAGATCTCTAAGGTAGAACAAGAGCTTGTACAGGAAGGAATATCTAGAGAAGAGATTCAGAGACTATGTGAAGTTCATCTCGAGATATTCAAAGAGTCTCTCGAAAAGAAAGAAGAGGAATTAAAGCTAGGACATCCTATTCATATTTTGAAAGAGGAACATAAAATCTTATTAGACTTTTCCATTAGACTTCATAATATCTTAGACACAATAAATACTCCTGAAAGTTTCATCGAGAAAAAAGAGGAGATTTTAGATGTAATAGAACACTTTAAAGAGTCAGAAAAACACTATCTTAGAGAGGAGAATGTCTTATTTCCTTATCTAGAAAAATATGGAATAGTAGAACCTCCAGCTATAATGTGGAAAGAACATGATATGATTCGTTCAGTAAAAAGGAGGATTTATTCTGCTATTGAAGAAATAAACCAAAATTTCTATGAATCTTTAAGTAGTTTGGTATCTTCTGCAGAAAATCTATCTCAGTTACTCTCAAGCCACTTTTATAAAGAGAATAATATACTCTTCCCTACGAGCTTAAAGGTTATTCAAGACTTTGAATGGGTGGATATAAGAACACAGTTTGATGAAATAGGTTACTGCTGTTTTACTCCAGAATCTACTTTAGTACCACTAGAAAGGACAATCCAAGAAGAGATTAAGCCAGAAGGGGAAGAGGGTATAATTACCCTAGAGACAGGAAGTTTAACTATTGAAGAGTTAGAAAGTATTCTTAATACTTTACCTATAGACATTACATTCGTAGATAAGGACGATTCGGTTAAATACTTTAGCCAGACTAAAGATAGGATATTTGTAAGAACGAAAGCGGTTATAGGGAGAAAGGTTCAACAATGCCATCCACAGAAGAGTTTACATATAGTTAATCAAATAATAGAAGATTTTAGAAGTGGCAAAAGAGATTCCGCTGAATTTTGGATTAATCTAAACAATAGGCTCATCTATATAAGATACTTTGCAGTGCGGGATAAAAATAGAAATTATCTGGGAACCCTAGAAGTAACCCAAGATATTACAGATATAAAGAAGATAGAAGGAGAGAAAAGGCTTTTAGATTAAGAACAATTTCACATTTACTCCGTAATCCTATACCTAGGAGTTGGTTTTTTAGGCTTAAAAGATTGAATATTTAAGCTATAAATTTTGATCTTATATTTCTCACTTATTAAATCTAAGACATCTAAAATGATATCCTTTAAATTGTTTGCTTCTATATCAGCTCTAGCGTTTATAACTATATTCCAAACATTAGCAGATATTTCAGAAGATTTATCAAAAGTAACAGGCTCTTCTGTTGATACTATACTAGCTTTAGCCCAATCATCTAGCGAGATCCCATAGGCTTTAAGATGTGCTATTTCATAGTGGTTCTTTAGAAAGGCACTTCTTGCTTCTTCTAATAAATTCTTTATAATCGAATTAATGTCGATATTCTCACCTGTTATTTTAAAGGTAGCATTTAGCCATCCAAGTCTACCTTCTGCTTTGCCGTATAAATCATAATCTATTTCTAAGACCTTCTCACTTGGAGAAAGGTTAAAAATCTTCTCTACCCATCTCTCTATGTTTGTTCCGCTTTTAGCAGAGACATTTATTATCTCCGTATCATAAAAGTGCTTTCTTAAAAAGTTGTTCATCTCTTTTACTTCCTCTAGAATTAGTGTGTCTATCTTATTTAGGACGATTATATCTGCCTCTTCCAACTGTTTCTGGAAAAGGTAATTTATCTCAGAATGAAAACTTGAATTCTTTTCGATCATTAACTTTTTTAGTCTTTTAGGGTCTACCACTATAGAGAGGGGTTTAAGATTAATTTTATCTAAGTAATCCCTCTCTAAAGGCTTAAATACAGTAGCTATTAAGTCAGTACAGCTTCCTACTGGTTCAGCCAAGACAATATCCGGAGTCTGTTGTTCTGTAAAACTATAGATTTTCTCAAGGAATTGGTCGAAGTTACAACAGAAACAGCCTTCTTTTACTTCAAGAACAGACAGACCAACTGATCTTAGAAAACTTGAATCCACCAGGTCACTTCCCTGATCATTAGTTACAATACCAACCCTTTTGTTATTTTCTAATAGATATTTTGCTATGCTTACTATCGAAGTAGTCTTTCCCGCTCCTAGAAATCCTCCTATAATAGCCAGGTCTATCTTACTCATCCTATCTCCTCTAAGATTATCCTCTCTAATTCCTTTATATCAGGAATCGTTCCTGCTGTGATCTGTTCACCGTTTATAATAATAGCCGGAAATTTTTCTACTTCTAGCCCTTCTATAGAGTAGATGTCTCTAAGATTTTTAATCTCTATATAGTTGATTTCTAAGAAATCATACTTCTTTTTAAGTCTCTCCATAATCTCTTTTACAAAGCCGTATATAATATTACAGGCGGAACATGGTTCACTCAAAGATACCACATCTATTCTGACCCCATATCCCGCCTCCATAAGTATTATAATCCTTTCTCTGCAATTACCCTCTCTATAGTTTTTCTTAATTCTTCTACTGAAGGGATAATACTTATATATACTGGTTCTCCATCTATACATATAGTAGGTATATTGGGAACCTTCAATTTTATCATGCGAGCTACCGATTCTTTTTCTTTTATCTTATACTCCTTCCACTCCACCTTATTCTCTATCCCTTTAATTGCAGACTTTACCGCTTCCACAACATACTGACATGGAGCACAGGATTCAGAATCTAATGTAATCACATCTAGAATAACCTTCTTCTCATTCTTATAATCAGGTAACTCTATATCAATCTCTTCAAGATTATTTTTCATATCCTGTTTCATAAACTCTGCCACTTCTCCATAGACCGCACTAGCTATTGCTCTTATATTTTCTGGAGGCGTATTAAAAGGTATATCACATCCAGGAGAAAGGATATATCCCTTCTTTCCACCTATCTGCATGAGGTTTTCTACCTCTTTTATGTTGTCTAGCGGTGTCCCAAAGAGCATAGTTACAGTAAGTCTTATATTCCCTCCTATAGATATACCATATCTATGGCATATTTCTTTAGCGTATCTCAAATCGACATTCTCATCTATTGAAATATTATTAGGCTGACACTTACACATAGCCTCTATGTTTCTTGTGGCATTACCACAGACAAAAAGAGAACTTGCCTTTTTTCTCTCCTTGATATATGCAAATATTGGAGTGATATATGGCGCAACAAATTCTTCGAAACTACTTGGAGATATCTGAGAAGTCATAGGGTCTACTATAGCTATTACATCTACACCGGTATCTATATACATCCTAGCACTATTCATCGAAATCTTTTGACAAAAAGTCATAAGCTTATGAATCTCCTCTGGTTCGTCTATCATTTGGTAGAATATGTCTGTTCCTTTAAGATGCAATGCCAAAGTAAAAGGACCAGTTACAAGTCCGTATATGGCTATCCTATCCCCCAGCCTTTTAACTATTTCTCTACTAGCTTTTAAAATTATTGGGAATCTCCCATCTTCCTCAGTTGGTATCTTTAAATCTTCGATCTTTTTACCTTCAGCTAACGGATGTGATGCTACTGATGGCGGATTTGTATCCGAATATATGAGCTTGCATCCTAAAGCCTCTGCCTCTACTTGAAGGTCAAAAGTTACTGGTAATCCATCAGGTTTATATAGCTCAAATGCTTTCTCTGCCCCATTCACTATATATTTGTCATTCTTAAAATACTCTTCTGCGGTGACTCCTATAAGACTTGCAGCATGACAGCCCACGAATGGAACCCAAGGTACCCTTTCTACCTCCCCATTGTACATAGATTTTAACAGTAGCTCTTTCGAATTCACTATATCACTCCTTTTATATTTTTCTATCTTGATAAACTTTCTAAACTTTATTTATTGTAGCATATTCTATATGACACAGTAAACTTTTTTGGAATAAGTAACTATTGCAAGATGGATTGGTATACCGGCAATTATAAGTATAATTTAAAAAATTTTTCAACTTTTAGTAAAACAGCTGCTGAGTCTTAAATGTTGAGAGTCGGTATCAGCAGGGACCACTATGGTAGTATCCTCAAATTCGATCTTATCTCTAGATTCTTCCCTTTCCTTTTCCCAATCCTTCAACTTAAGCTTTACTTTATCCTCAGTCCAAAGAGCTACTTCCTCTTGCATATTCTTACTAAGGAAATCCATAACCTCTTTAACTTTTTTTATCATCTATTTTTATATTCTCTAAGCTCTTAAGCCATTTTATAAAACCTTCTTTGAGTTTTTCAGCATTTAGAAGGAGTTTTAAGTCAGTTTTGCAATGCTTCAGTATATCTAATATGCTCTTAATCCTATCTTCTAATAAGTCTCTATAGATAGTCTTGACAAGGTAATTTATTGCATCTATAGCTAAAAATAGTCCTCTATTCCCTTGAGTTAGGTTTTTAATACTCCAAATAGGTAGCTCTATTAGTTTTAGCCAGTTCCATAT
>JAOACC010000144.1 GCA_026418035.1 bacterium | reverse complement strand
TGAAGTGTATACATTTACTACACCTATAACCTTATCCCTAAAATACATAGGAACAGAAAGCAGAGAGACTAAACCTAGGCGCTTAGCAATATCTCTATAAAAGAACCTAGAATCTTCTCTTACATCAGGGATTATAATTGGGTGCCCTTCTTTTACTACTAGACCACTTATTCCTTGGTCTAATTTCAAGTTAGGTTTATTCTTATACTCTTCATCTAAACTCTGAGTAGCTCTCATTATGAATTCCTTCTTCTCCTCATCTATGAGCATGATAGAACAGATCTTTGTATTTAGAAGCTCTGCAGTTACCGTTACTATAAGGTTTAGTATATCTTCAACAGAACTAAGATGTAAAGCTACAAGAGAAGAAATCTCAACTATCTTTGTTAACTCAGCCTCTTTCTTCTCTAATTCAGATTTTAAAAACGATATCTCTTTATCTTTCTCTTCTATTATCTTTTTAAGTTCCTTAATGCTTACCTTTACCACAAGTTTAATTACCTATCAAAAATATTAACTCAGAAGTAGTATAAAATAAAACACTGCACTTTTAAAATCACTTGGGATATATTATAGTTACTACAATAGATACTGTCAACAATTATGTTAAATCTTTCTTGATATCATATAGTCTTTCGAAGATAGAACTTAATGTCCAATATGCATCCATATACAAATCATATAATCTCTCATATAGTAGGTGATTCTTCATATCTGGCTTTACTCCCTCTCTTATCTTTACCAATTCTTTGGCTTTTTTAAGTGAATCAAATATATTTAGAGCTACTCCAACTAAAACCATAGCACCAAGAGATGTATTCTCTTCTAGGGTAGGAACAATTAGTTCTTTACCAAATATATCTGACATAATCTGAAGCCATAACTTCGACCTTGAAAATCCTCCCCCTGCTCTTATCTCATTAAAATTCTCTACACTAAATAGATCCCTTAATGCAGAATACACGCTATACAACCTATAACATACACTTTCCATAAATGCCCGAGTAATGTCTTCCCTTGTATGACTAAGTCCAAGTCCAATAATTGTCCCTTGAGCCTTGTCGTTCCAGTATGGGTTTCTTTCCCCTGTAAGAAATGGAAGAATGATTAGTCCCTTTGACCCGACAGGAGATTTTTCCGCTAGCTTTGTAATTAGATCATAGGGGTCTATCCCTAATCTTTCTCCCTCAGTGACTAAATCTTGATAAAGTGTATCTCTAACCCATCTAAGGGTTATTCCACCATTATTGATAGCTCCACCTATAAGCCATAATCCTTTAGTAAAGTAATAATTCCATATCCTCTGTCTCTCATCTAAGATAGGCTTTGCAGAAAATGTCCTAACTGCTCCACTTGTACCGACCATAATACCAACGTCTTTCTCTTCTATAGCCCCCATACCAAGACTTGACAAAGCTCCGTCTCCTGCACCTAAGATAAATGGAATGCTTTTTAGTTGAGGTATATCTACTTTTAACTTTTTACCATCTATAATATGTGTTGTAGGAAGGATTTCAGGAAGATGTTTAGGTTTTAGTCCAACAATGCCAATAACATCTTCGTCCCATTTTAAAGAATGTATATTTAAAAAACCTAGTGTAGATGCAGTAGTTTCATCTATAATCCTTTCTCCGAAAAGTCTATAGACAAGGTAATCCTTAGCGGTAGCAACCTTGAAATCTCTTAACTCAGGCTCATTCTCCAAAAACCACAAAACCTTTGACAGTGGATACATAGGATGGACAGGGCAGCCAGTTTTCTTATATATATTAAAGCCCCCATACCTTTCTTTTATAATTTCAGCCTCCTTATTAGCTCTAAGATCTGCCCAGGTAAGGATATCAGTAATAGGCCTATTATCTTTATCTAATAGAAGCAGAGAATGATAGTAGGTAGAAATTGTCCAACCAATAAGCTTACCACTTTTTATATCCTTTGAAACAGAATTACATACCTGTATAATATTCTCGAATATTTCCTCTGGTTTCTGAACCGCCCAGTTAAAATGTTCCTGATATAGATTATTTTTTCTATAACTCCTAGCTACAACCTCACCCTTTAGATTAAATATTATTGCTCTTACACTTCCAGTTCCAGCATCGATAGTAAGGATAAGGTCCTCCATATCTATACCTCTTTAATAAGTTTTACTATAACCTGTCTAGTCCTTGGACCATCAAATTCACAAAAGAATACTCCTTGCCATCTACCAAGAAGAAGTTTACCATTCTCTACTGGAATAGTAAGAGAATGTCCTATGAGTGAACTTTTTATGTGAGCAGGAGAATTACCCTCTATATGCCTATAAACCCCAGTATCTGGGATTAGCTTATCTAGATGCTTTTCAATATCTCCTATAACATCTGGGTCTGCATCCTCGTTTATAGTTATACCTGCTGTAGTATGG
>JAOACC010000077.1 GCA_026418035.1 bacterium | reverse complement strand
CTAGAATGGAAGAGTGAGGTAGACTTACTTATTAAGGCTATATCTTTATTACTTCCGCTACTACAAAAAGGGACAGTATTTACCTTTGATAGGGAGTTTACCTTTCCTAAACTTATGGAATTCTTAGAAGCTAATGGGATGTACTTTGTAATAAGGCTAAAGAAGACAGTAAATGTAGATGACAAACCCATAGTATCTCTAAGTTCCGGCATTTATGAAGGTGTAAAAGTACATAAGATAAGAGCTAATGTATACCTAAAAGGGCATTTAAAGATTAATGGTAGAGAAGACTTCTACGCTTATGTATCGAATTTACCGAAGGAGAAATTGAGCTGGGAATTATATCGAGAGAGGATGAAGATAGAGGAGATGTTTAAAGATGAAAAAGACATACTAAACCTGAAATACTTAAGTTATGTAAACAAAAGTGAAGTGTTAGGTAGATGGCTCTTAGTATTTCTATTAGCGCTTTTAAATCTTTATCTAATATCTACAGTAGAGATAGAGGACCATAGAGTAAAGCTATCAAAGAAGGAATTAGAGGAAGATAAGATAAGTTTTGTAAGGTATGCGATGTCTTTGGCTACAGATATTTATAGTATGATTTTAAAGGTAAGTAAGGCAGGAAGTCTGGTGCTTATGTTGGATGTAAGCGAAAAGTGATTACAGGTCAGATATAAATTTCTATTGACTTAGAGTTAACTCTAGGTTGTATAATTTTACTCAATATGAATCACTATTTTTAGAGCTAATGAATTTGATTCACCTATAGAATATGCCGAAGTAGAACAAAAACCCTTAAGGAGGTGTTTTGAATGCAGTATAGGAAGTTTGGTAGACTCGATTTTAAAGTCTCTGCCCTCGGCTTTGGGGCTATGAGACTTCCTACGGTTGGTGGTGATGATGGTAGGATAGATGAAGAGCTAGCCATAAAGATGATAAGGTATGCGATAGATAATGGAGTAAACTATGTGGATACAGCATACGGTTATCATAGAGGAAACAGCGAGATACTGGTGGGTAAGGCACTTAAAGATGGCTATAGAGAGAAAGTTATGTTAGCAACAAAGCTTCCACCATGGCATGTAAATGTAAGAGAAGATATGGATAGACTTTTAAATGAGCAACTAAAGAAGCTAGATACAGACCACATAGATTTTTATCTGTTACATGCGCTCCATAAGGATACTTGGAGGAAATTATACAATTTAGGTGTTTTAGATTGGATCGAAAGTATTATAAAGAAAGGTCTTATAAGATATATTGGTTTTTCTTTCCATGATGACTTGGAGACATTTAAAAAGATAGTAGATGCCTATGATTGGACCTTCTGTCAGATCCAGTATAATTATATGGATGTAGAGAATCAGGCAGGTATGGAAGGGTTAAAGTATGCTAATAGCAAAGGCCTTGCAGTTGTAGTAATGGAACCATTAAGAGGCGGTAGGCTTGCTAATCCTCCAGATAGGGTGAGGCAGGTATTCGAAGGTTTCCCTGTAAAGAGAAGTCCTGTCGCCTGGGCTCTACTTTGGCTCTGGAATCAACCAGAGGTGTCTACCGTATTAAGTGGTATGAGTAATTTGGAACAGGTGAAAGAAAATATTGAGATTGCAGATAAATCTGGCATAAATATCCTTACCCCTGAAGAATTAAAACTTATAGAAAGGGTAAGAGAGACATACCTTGGAATTAAAGCCATAGACTGTAATGAGTGTAGTTATTGCATGCCCTGTCCTAATGGCGTGAATATTCCTGTAAACTTCCATCTTTATAATGAAGGAGTAAGATACAACGATTTTGGTGGACCAAGATGGCATTACAGAAATGGTTTACAGGAATCTGAGAGGGCTAGTAGCTGTATAAAGTGTGGAATTTGTGAACCAAAGTGTCCTCAACATTTACCAATTCGAGAATTGCTAGAAAAGGTGAGAGAAACTTTTGAGGCAACAGTCTAAAAGGGGGCTTTTAAAAGCCCCCTTTCTTTTTTGTTTTATTCATTTATTATCTTGTAACTATAAGTTAGTTCTAAAGCTTTTTTAAGCATTCCTCCGACACTGCAATATTTATCTTGCGAAAGTTCTATTGCTCTTTTTACAGCATTTTCATCTATATTAGAACCATAGATTATGTATTCTAGATTTATCTTGGTAAATACCTTTGGATGCTCTTCTGCTCTTTCCGCAGTTAGACTTATATGAAAATCTTTTACATCTTGTCTCATCTTTTGTAGTATAGATATTACATCCATTCCTGTGCATCCACCTAGTGCCATAAGGACGAGCTCCATTGGAGTGGGTCCATTTTCACTGTCCATAATAACCTCTGGACTTCCCTCTATATGACCAACAAACTTGAGTTTCTCTTTTTGCCAAATAACCTTAGCCTCCATAGGTTCCCTCCTAAACTATACTCTTTTCAAAGATAAAAAACATATTTTCATCATAGCTTGGTTTAAAGTTTAATCTCTCTACTATATCTTTATATTTCCAATCTTTTGGTATAATCACTGCGCATTCAGATATACCAGTTTCATAACCTAAATTTAGCCCGTATAGCATTACCTTCTCTATAATCTTTGGATCACCATAGAGACTACTAACCTCTATATCGTCATTAGATTCTCTTATAACCCCAAATCCACTCATCTCTTGATCTGTCAGAACTAAAGCATTATTTATCATTCTTTCTAAGGCAGAGTAACTTAATTCCTGCCATTCCCATCTCCAATATGCACCAACATTTTTTAAAGAAAGATTCTCTTTCGCGTCTTCTTTGGCTATGTTTAACAACTTTTCTATATCTTTTGCTTCTGCTTTTCTCAATCCTTTTACATCTATCTTTTCTCCCTTTCTAGAGAAGAGTAAAAATTCTCCAACACACTTGAAGCTCCTCTTTTTGACTAGATTTTGAGACGCTACATTGGTAGAGATAATTGCATTTCTGGCTACCTTTATCCCCTTTTCTCTCAGTAACTCCAATGTAGAATCTAAGATGAACGTTCCTGCACCTATGTGTCTATAGTCAGGATGAACCCTTAGTCCTTCTAACCAAGTTTCCCAATTACTTAGATAACCAATGTGTGATATTCCTACTATCTTGTTATCCAAGAGCACCTTTATAAAATCTCCATTCTTAGGATCTAGCCATTCATTAAATACTTCAGGTATATAATCTCCCCAATTCCAAGTATTTGAGGTAAATGATAGGATCTCCTCTCTATCTTCTGGTTTTACCTTCTCTAATATAAACATATCTGATTCTTCTCTCCACTGGTATTATAACATATCTACAAGAGTCTAAGATTTAAATATAAGGTATAATAGTTATATCAAAAGAGCATAGTTTTGGAGGTTTAAAATGATTCAAGTAGATTTTAGAGGAGCTATAAGGGTAGAGCTTAATGAACCTAGCACGGTAAAGGAGGTTATCGATAAATACCCCAACATACCTAAAGAACTTCTAGGTGATGGAAATCTGCCAGTGGCGGTTAGACTTGGGGACAGGATAGAAGACCTGAATTATATTATTGATGAGGATAAGAGCCTAGACCTAATTGGCTTTCAGGAAAACTATGGTAGAAGAGTCTTAGAAAGGAGCTATATATTTCTATTTAGTCTTGCCACTAGACTTGTATTCCCAAACTTGAAGGTCTTACTAGAACACTCCTATCATAAGAGTCTATATGGAAGATTTAAAAACTATATTCCAACTATAAATGACTTATCGAGAATAGAAGAAAAGATGAGAGAGTTGGCTGAAAAAGATATACCTATAAAGAAAGAAACCTATTTGACAGAATCGGCAATAAAACTCTTTGAAGAACTTAATGAAGAAGATAAGATAAGACTTTTAAGGTATCATCCAGGAAAAGAGGTGACTCTTTACCATGTAGACAATTACTACGAATACTCTTATCTTCCTCTAGTTCCTTCAACTGGATATTTAAAGAACTTCGCTTTAAAGCTTTACCAGCCAGGATTCCTCATTATACTTCCAGAGGATAGAGATATAAGTAAAGTAGCAGAATTTAAGGAGATTGTAAAGCTATTCCAAGCCTTCTATGAGTATAAAAATTGGTTAAATATTCTAGGCCTTACCGATGTAGCATCTTTAAACTCGGCTATAGAGAATGGGGAGATATCAGAAATAATAAAAGTGGCTGAGGCTCTTCACGAAAAGAAGATAGTTCAGATTGCCGATGAGATATGTTCAAAACTCCCAGACTTAAAGTTAGTCTTAATAGCAGGTCCATCATCTGCAGGAAAGACAACTTTTACTAAGAGGCTTCAGATCCAATTAAAGGTAAATGGTATAAAGCCGATAGTGATAGAGATGGATGACTATTTTTTACTGCCACATGAGATTGCTAAAGATGAGTATGGGAATTACGATTTTGACAGTCCCAACGCATTAAATATTCCGTTACTTGCAGAACATCTAAACATACTTATGAATGGTGGGGAGGTTGAACTACCAAAGTATAACTTCCAGAAGAAGCGAAGCGAACGTTCAGGAAGATTTATAAAGTTAGAAAATAGAAACCTTTTAGTTATGGAAGGGATTCATGCATTGAATCCTCAGCTTACACCAGAGATACCTGGCTATATGAAGTATCATATATTCGTTAGTGCTCTTACACATCTAAACCTCGATAATCAAAATAGAGTCCCAACCACTGATGCTAGGCTTATAAGACGTATGGTTAGGGATAGCATATTTAGAGGGCATGGTGTGCTTGATTCTATCAGACAGTGGCCCTCTGTAAGAAGGGCAGAGGACTTATATATATTCCCTACCCAAGAAAAGGCTGACGCTATGTTTAACTCTGCACTAGTCTATGAATTCTCTGTTTTAAAGAACTTTATAGAGCCAATGTTAAAAGCGGTTCCTCCATACTATAGAGAGTATCCAGAGGCTAAGAGAATCCTAGACATACTTTCGCACTTTGTCCCTCTTTCACCAACAGAAGTTCCAATGACATCAATATTGAGGGAGTTTATAGGAGGAAGTAGTTTTGTCTATTAAGGAATGCGTGTTCTGTAAGATTATAAGGAGAGAATTGGAAGGATATATCGTCTTTGAGGATGATCTTTCCATAGCCTTTTTAGATATCCGTCCTTTGACTCCAGGTCATTGTCTCTTGGTTCCAAAAGAGCATTACGAGACAATTATGGATGTACCAGAAGAGTTAATAGGACCTATATTTAAGAATGCGAAACTTATCTCGAAAGCTATAGAACTTGGATTATCCGCTCAAGGGATATTTATTGGGATAAATAATAGGATAAGTCAGAGTGTTCCACATCTTCATATACATATAGTCCCGAGAAATAAAAACGATGGCTTACGGGGATTTTTCTGGCCTAGGTATCCATACAGAGATAAAGAAACTATATTAGATATACAGAGTAGGATAAGGAACGCGATAGAGAAGATGCTAGTATAGTCTTACATCTTCAATAAATTCTTTAAATTCCTCCTTGTCTTTTTGCCATCTCTCATATATCTCTCTCCAACTTCTACCCTCTAGTATATCTTTCTCTGTCTCTTTATCGCCTATAAGTAGGTTTATGCTTAATACCTCGTTGTATGTTCTATAGGCAAAGTGTTCTGGAAATTTCCTGGCTACTATACTTATAAAACTCAATGCGACCTTTATAAAGTCGGCTTTGTGGTTCAATGGGAAAAATTCTAATCCTCTACAGACTTCTCCTTTATACTTAGAGAATTCTGGTATAAAGTATCTCTTTCTAAATGCTATATCTTGAAAGTTTTCCTTTTTCAACTCCTCAAAGACTATATCTTCATCTATCCAAGGTGCTCCAATATACTCAAATGGTTTAGTGGTTCCTCTACCTTCAGAAATATTTGTAGCCTCTATAAAACACATCCCAGCATAACAGATAGTACTAGAGAATGTTGGAAGATTTGGAGAAGGCACATTCCATAAGAGACCAGTATCTATGTAGTACATATCTCTAGTCCAATTTTTCATTCTTATTATAGTCAAGTCTAAGTCTAACCTTTTAAGTTTACTATAGTATAGTGCCAATTCACCAATGGTTAAGCCATATCTTATTGGAAGTCTATAGCCTCCAACAAAAGAATTCAGTTCATCAAGTATCCTGGGTCCGATAATTACCTCTCCTGAAAGTGGATTTGGCCTATCTAGAACTACGTAAGATATACCATATTTACTAGCAGATTCTAGTGAGTAGGCTAATGTATATATAAATGTATAGAATCTTAAGCCCACGTCTTGTATATCATAGACTAGAATATCTACATCTTCTAAATCTTCTCTCGTTGGTGCTTTCTTTTCTCCATATAGACTTACCATCTTCATTCCATATTTTGGATGAGTAGTATCTTTTATCTCCAGACCATCAGAGGCTCCAAAGAATCCATGTTCGGGGGTAAAAATCTTTATAACCTTTATACCTGCACTTAACATTAATTCTATATTTGATTTTAGGTCAGAAGAAATTCCAGAATAGTTTGTTATAAGCCCTACTCTTTTCCCCTTTAGGATGTCAAAGTTATGTTCTCCCAATACATCTAAACCATATAAAGTACTCATTTGCCCTCCTTTATAAATATAAGAGACAAAACTTCCTTTGGTACATCAACTATATTATTATTAGTCTTGTAGCTACTCTCACTTGAAGAGATTACCTTTATCTTGAATGGTGGCTTTAGTGATTTTAATTCTAATTCACCTTTGACATTATCTTTATTCCATACCGCAATCATATACTGATCATCTTTTTTATAAAGCTTTGCCCTGATATTGCCATTAGCTTTTAAGTTTAAGTCATCCAGGAATTGTCCACTATTGAAGAAATTTATGCCAAGCAGTCTTAATTTTAGAAAGTGATTAAGATAATCTCTTAGCCCTTCACTATTATCAAAGGAATTGTCTAATGTGAGGTCATATATCCAAGGATACATTCCGGTTATAAATGCCCTACTTATTAAATCTTTAGATATCATAGAAACAAAGGATGGTCTCATCGTCTGATAATCAGGATATAGCATATCTACTAACATATACTCCGGAAACGTATATCTGAATAACTCAGGATAACTTGTATGCCAGTAAAAGAATGTAGATACTAGCTGTAAGTCTACGTATCTACCATACATATCGCTACAGCCTTCAATGATAAATACCTTGTTGTTATACTTTTTAACTATCTTATCTAAGAGTTCTGTATAACCTTTTATCCAATTAGGTATATCTTCAAGTGCAGGAGCCATAGAGAGTTCATCTAGATAGACCCCTGACACACCATAATTTATTAGCCTTTCTATCGTTTCAAGTATTAGATTTTGCCATTCTTCTTTTGAAGGATCAGCTACATAAAAGTCTACAGCCCCGTATCTCTCTATATGGTTAGTGAGCACATCTTTAGGGACTTTATCTGTATGTGCGGTATTTACTATCCTCACGTTTATATAGGTAGTTATATGTCCACCCATACTATTTGTTTCTAGAATCTTTCCCCTAAATCTCTTTTCTCCACCTAAACGCTCGTCAGGAATATAAAGTGGGTAGCCATTGTCAAACCCATTCTTATTCCAACCCGAGATAAATAGGTGGTCAAATCCACTCTTTTTAGCCTTTTCAAAGAGTATAGGTATATCGTCAAAGTTATGTAAACTTATTCCACTCTGATATCTAAAGTCATAATGAGCTACTAAACCACTACTTTTCATTAGCCACTCTGGTGTAGTTTTAACCTTAGGAAAAGTCCTATTAAACCATTTCCTATATCTATCTGCCCCCCAGTGCCAGTCACCCGAGTGAATGCCTATACCGTATTTAAATATTCCTTCTTCACCACTAGATAGTTGGCTCCTCTTTCTAAAGCTAAATCCCATTCCTGGATATTCAGGCCCAGGGGTCTCTATCCTTAGATAAGTAAGCGTTTTATCCTCATCATAAGAAGCTAGATAAAATCCTACATTTTCATTATAATAATCTAGCCAAGCCATTGATAAGGGACCTGTATATGGAAGCTCCCTTACAAAGAGGTCTCCATCTTTTACAGTGCCTACTCCATCTACTATATATGTATACTTGTAATCCTGCCAATCCCAGATTATCTTAGAAGACTTTCCGGCAAGAGTTTCTATAGGATTTTTAAGTCTTTCTCCAGCAATATATGGATAGACAAGATAGTTATCTTTCCATGTGTTTCCAAGGTATATACCAGATATATGGGGGAATATTATATCCATTATATGAGAGGATGTATTCTTTATTTTTAAAGTCCATATACTCTCTGGATTATCTGGGAATACTTCAATGACTATCTCAGCATCTAAATGATCTCTGTAGATTATATGCAATTTACTCTCTTTCCATAAGAAGGTAGGTTTTTCTAACTTAAGCTCTTTTCTATCAGCATCTAAGACCTTTAATATCCATCTATTGTAGTGATTCTTTATATAATTCTCTCCATTTAACTTGTTTATTATCCACCTTAATCTACCATCTCTTTCAAAAGCAAATTCAAAGAGAGAATTTCCCAAAATTATATAATTATACTCAAGGAAGTAGAGGTTAGGCATAAATAACTCCTTTCAAAGATATTCGGGGGATACTTAACGTATCCCCCGTCTAAATAGGATTAGTCTTTTATAAAGTACTGTTCTGGATTTGTATTAGAGATTTGTAGGAGAAGCCACTCATAGAAGCTTCTCTGAGGAACATTCCTAAAGTTCTTTTTGACTATTAAAGGCGTCGGAGCTAGCCCTACTGTTCCAATACTCCAGGCATTCTCAGCACTAAGTTTTATAAGCTCTTTGCCTATTCTTACCCTCTCTGTATCATCTATAGTCCTCTTAAATCTGTCATACATATACATAGCCCTCAATACGTCCCCAGTGGGCTTCTCTCCAGTTTTCCCCCCAGAAGAGTACCATTGGGCATAAAGTGGTGCACCGGTAGTAGTAATTACAGGGAATATAAATACCGGCTGGATTAAGGGTGTTAATCCTCTACCCCATGCCCAAACCATTATCTCAAATTCTGTGCTTGCCCTTCTTATATCAAAGAGAGCTCTATCCATTGACTTATAGACAACTCTTAGGCCAACAGCATTCCAATATTTAGTAACCAAATCTACTACATCAGGCCATGGTCCGAACTCTCCAGAAGGTGTAAACTCTATAGTCAACTGTAGTGGCTTTCCATCTGGTCTTAATCTATAACCATCCTTATCTCTATTCTTAAGTCCTGCCTTATCTAAATATTCATTTGCCTTCTTAGGGTCATACTCAGCGTATAGCTTTTCAAGTCCAGGAGTATAGTAAGGGCATTCAGGAACAACTGTAGCATGTCTAGGCTGAGCTAGTCCTAAGTAACAGAGTTTATTAATCTCGTCACGATTTATAGCATAAGAGAGACCAATTCTGAAGTTTTTGTTATTAAATAGTGCTTTTAATACTGGGTCTTTTTGATTTAAATTTGGCATAAAGGCACAGTTTGAACCTAGAGCGGTAGGCCAGAGAAGAACACTATAACCTCCCTTTGCTTCATTCTCCTTAAATAGGGGATAGTTACTAAGTATTATGTGTTTGTATTGAAAGTCCAATTCTCCGGCAAGAGCTTTCATATTTACCACTTCTGCATTCTCAACTACACTAGCAGCGATTCTATCAATATACGGCAGTTGATTACCGGCAGGGTCGACTTTCCAGTAGTAAGGATTTCTTTCTAGGATATGAACGCTCTTACCTGCAAGTGGAGTAGTTACCTTCCAAGCAGAGATTACAGGGCACTCAGGATTTGTATAGAAGTCTACTCTATTCCAAAAGAGTGCGTACCAGGTGTTAAATCCCATCTCTTTGGCTGTCTTTTCTAGCTGTTCCTTTGCGATATATTTGGGATGGAACTGTTTTAGATAGTGCTTGGGATGTATCATTATAGAGAGGGTTCCTCCTCCACCTCCGCCTTGGAAGCACACATTCTCTAGGAATACTACGTTTGGCTCTTTAAAGGTAAAACTTACAGTATAGTCGTTTATCTTTTTTACAACTACTGGAACGCCATCAACAACAAGCCAGGATGGGAAGGTAGGTGCTAATTCCTTGTTTTGTAGGATATCCTCATACCAGAACATAATATCATCTGCGGTTAATGGTTGTCCATCAGACCACTTTAGTCCTTTTCTTAGGTAGAATATGAATTCTTTATATGCCCTCTTTACCTCCCATTTCTCTGCTACGTTTGGTATTATCCCGTTTCCTGTTCTATTCCATTTAACCAAAGGTTCGGCAAAGATTGGAACGTATATTGATATATCTCCAGGACCAAGCATGGCAAATCGCCAGGTTCCACCGTATTTTCCAATCTCTTCTACTGGCTCTACTACTAATGGATTATCCGGTAATCTTCTTTCTACTGGTGGAAGCTTCCCCTGCTTTACTAATTCAGCAAGCATAGGAGATTCGTTGTATTTTCTCTGAGAGAAACCTACTGAGCTAAGACTTAAAAATAGACTGAGTACTAATGCTAAGCTAATAAATACTCTAAAAGCCCTATTCATCTCTTACACCTCCTCTGTAATTTAAATTCTACTTCAAGAATAACACTTTATGATTAAAGATTCAAGCAATTCAGATTAATAGCTAATTTTCTTCTTTTATGGCTCAATCTTTACCGGTGTTCCAATCTTTACCTTTTCTTTTAATTCTATAATATCCTCATTCTTTAGTCTTATACATCCTTCGGTTGCCATTTTGCCAATTGATTTAGGGTCATGGGTTCCGTGAATACCTATTCCCTCCCATGTTTTGCCTGATTTTGTCCTGTCTGCTCCTGTATATAATCTTAGGAACCAGGGCCCATAAGCCCCTGGTATTGGTCCCTTTCCATCGCCAAAATCATGAACCCAACTTCTAGAGTCTTCTATACTATTTATATAGAAGTCTCCTTCAGGAGTCCTATAGTCTCCAACCCTTTCTTTGTCTCCAGGATTCTTACCAATGGCAATTGAATAGGCTTTTACAAGGAGCTCTCCCTTATAGAGGTAAAGTTTAAATTCGCTTTTCTTAATAACTATACTGTAGTCGTTGTAAAGAGCATTATTATAAGTAGAAGGAATCACCACAATAACATTATTGTAATTATCATCCATCCTTTCTTTAATCTCCTCCTTGCCGAAGATTCTTTTTACCTCTTTTGCCTGTTTTATTCTGTCTTTAGGAAAGAATATGTTAATGAACCTATACTCATCTATACTACTATCACCCGATATAATGATAGGATTTAACTCTATAAAGTCCTTTAATATTCGCTCTTTTAGATTCTTGTCTCCTCTTTTATTCACAATAAATATAATTCTTTTCTCTCCTTTTTGCCCGATTAGACTCTTTATAGAATCTATACCTAGAATAATCTTTACCTTATTAGATAGGTCCTTATCTTCTTTTACTAATGCAAAAGGGAGTATAAATTTGATCTCTTTAAAGTCTTCTTTTTTACCCTGAGGGACAATAATTTCAGTCTTGAGCTTAGTCCTATACTCCGGATGATTTTTAGACTCTAAGATTCTGAAACGACTACCATTAATCTTACTAGATAGCTTTTCAGTGACTCTATCTACATTGATTGCTCTACAAAAATCTGAACAGCCATTATATATTTCAACAGTGATCTTTTTTGAGAGGTTAAAAGTGCTTAGTATAGGCTTAAAAAAGACTATGATAAATATAAATAATAAGGCAAGGATAAGTAAGGTAAGTCTTATCTTGAAGACTCTCCTATATTTTCTAGGAATTCTCCAAATATCCATCCTTCATCTCCCTTTTTGGTCCGGATATAACACCAAGGTCTGTCAGAGATACTCTTTACCGCATGGACTGGAATTTTACCAGTAATTTTTCTGTTTTCGATCTGGACAGACGCTATATAATAATGGTCCTCTTTTCTAATTATTAATAGAGCTTTACCACGGTCTAAAGCGATAGACTCTCCGTCTAGAGTAACTAGAGTAACTCTATCTATTGTAATAGCTTCATTGGAATCCTTAGATATCCACTTACCAAATACTAGAACCTTTTCTCTATACTTTAGAATTTTGATAGTTTTATAATTAATAGAAGGTCCCTCTCTTAAAAAGACATTGCTAGCATTTACATATGTACTTATTGGTTTTTGAAATCCTATATAGTTTGGTGGTAGAATGCCTTGAACTTTAACAGTAATAGTTATAACCTTCGACTCCCCTTTATTTTTGGCACGGTCATAGGCTATAGCTTTAAAAATGTATTTCCCTTCCGTTCTGATTTCCCACTCAAAAGAGAATTTATTATTTTTATTGGAAGATTTAACCTCGGAATCATTAAGAAGAAGAGTTACTCTATCTAAGAATTTATTATCTCTCGCCTCTATCTTTATAACCTCTTTGGCTTTTGGACTTTTGGCACTAAGAATGATTTCTTTACTTTTACTTGGACTAATAATAGAAACCTTAGGTGGCTCTCTGTCTAATATATAGCCTTGAAGGTATAAAAAACTTATTATCCCCATGGTAAATAGAGCGACAATTAGAATTATTACCCATATATCAATATGCCCAACTGAACTATTCTTTGAACACATGATCTAATGATATATCCCTTTCAAACTTATTATAGCTTTTTTCTTACGATTTTAAAATATAGACAACAAAATAGTTAGAGACAATTTATGAATTGCCTCTACAATAGTATTAAAAGAACATTTTCAAGTATATATTTCTCTTATTAGTTTTATTGCCTCCTCAATGATTATTTTCTCTGCCTTTTTATCTAGCTTACTACTTCTAGCAAGCTTAGTCTCATATCCTCCCTCTTCAAATGCTTTTTCTGTAGGGATATATCCTGAATAACCATTAGCAAGAGATACTATACCAGTATAGTGGAAAGGACTATTCTTTTTAATCTCTAATCCTATCTCTACAAAGGGTTCTCCTGGAATACCAACTATTACTAAGTCTCCTAATGCTATAACTTGAAGTTCTAACTCTTCAAAATCCTTATCAAGTTGTGAGAGTAGTAGGATTTCTTGGGCATAGGCTTTTTCTATCTCTATACTTCCCTTTGCTAGATCAAAAGCGGTAAGCTCTTGTGAAGTAGATTCTATAGGTTTATCTAGAAGTTCCTTTGCCCTATATATCTCCTCTTTTGAAGGTTTTCTTATTGGAATCTTTATAATTGAGTTTTTTATCTTTAGACTTGTCTCTAGAGGTGCTAGTCCAACTAGTGTTCTTGCTACTGACCCAGCTAATATCTTACTAATTCTTTTAGCCTCTCTATACCCTTCCTGAGGAATTGGATCATTTACATCTATATGATTTATATCACCCTCTGCACCATTAAGAAATAGAACCGATATGTTTCCAAAATATTCTTTAAAGTATTCAGCCATTATACCTGGATAATCGCTAGAAATTCCTGTTCCTCCAATGGTATCAACATGGTTAGCATAGTTTACTATAAATGCTATTGGATACCCTGGCTTTTTCTCTATAGCTACTAGTAAAATTTCTGGGTCCACGGGACCTGCAGGTCTTACTATATTAGGATTTAGCTTACCTGGATTTGTAACAACTGAGCTGTCTTTCATAATATATCTACGGTTAAATACTATAGAGTTTTCTTCCCCTTTCCCAACTCTCACAATAGCTTCTTCAAGATTTCTCTTTGCCATAGTGATACCTGTAGCTATTCTTCTTACCATAATATCTATATATGAATGGTCTATATCTCCTGCCAAAAGTCCTGTGGTGACAGGCCCCGTATGTGTATGTGTGGTAGATATCATGATATTATCTTTTGGAATATCACTCCATGCTGATGCCAATTCCCTTATTTTTAGAACAAGTTCTCTTGGTATTACACAGATATCACATGATACTATTGCCACTTCAGTTTTTTCTACTTTTAATACAACAGTCTTTGCATAGAGATTATCTAAGATATTATCAGCCTTTCTTACATTAAAATATCCAGCTAGGTCTATTCCAAGTGGTGGCGTTATATCTACCTCATATACTCCTGCTAAGAATCTATTTTGCATAGGCTTTTGCTACTTTAAGGATTGCTTCACCAATAAGATACATGTGTTCGTCCTGCAATGTGGGCCATATATGAACGACAAATGTTCTTTCCTCTAACCAGGCACAGTTAGGACAGAAGACCTTATCATATTGGACAGATTGTGGATTTGTATACTCTACACTTCTAAATGGGAATTTGAATCTTCCAAAGCCATTGTGATTTATATAAGCCTCTTCTTTATATGATTGTGGCCAGAATTCTCTCCAGGCGTATACTCCTTCTGCTATCACCGCATCTAAGAATGTCTTCTTGTCACATCTTAATGCTTCAAGATTTAATACTATAGGATATACATAGTATCCATTCTTTCTCTCTGGTGTATCTAGAGGTAGGGTTAATATCTGTGGACAACCCTTTAATATCTCTGTCAATATCTGCGCATTTCTCCTTCTCCTGGGTAAATTCCACGTATCTATCTTTTCTAATTCCTTTATCCCTATAACAGACTTTATCTCCGTCATTCGGTAATTAAATCCAACCCTTCTGTGTATATAAGGTAAAGCCTGTTCCATCTCCAATAGACTCATCCTCTTTCTCACATCATAACCGTGGTCTCTAAATGAGCGAGCCTCCCAAGCTATATCTTCATTGTCTGTTGTTACCATGCCCCCTTCTCCACCTGTAGTAAATGTCTTGTTTTGACAAAAACTGAAACAGCCAACATCTCCTATAGTCCCCACCTTCTTTCCCTTATACTCTGCCCCATGAGCTTCTGCTGCATCCTCTATAACGTAGAGATTATACTTTTTGGCTATTGCCATAATCCTATCCATATCGCATACTATTCCATAGAGGTGAACAGGTATTATTGCCCTTGTCCTTTCTGTAATCTTTCTCTCTATATCATCTGGATCTATACAGTGGTCTTCTC
>JAOACC010000030.1 GCA_026418035.1 bacterium | reverse complement strand
AGATGTGTATAAGAGACAGACTCTAATAGTAGTCTGCCACTTAGTAGCTCCCAATGCTATACTAGCCTCTTTCAATTCTCTAGGTACAGTATTTAGAGCATCTTCGCATATGGTATAGGTTATGGGTATAACCGCAAAAGCAAGGGCAAAGCCAGCGGTTACAGCATTTAATCTTGAAGAGGCATGAAATATATTCTGAACCCAAGAGGCTATAACCATAAGAGCAAAAAAACCTAGAACTACCGAAGGGATAGCAGAAAAGAGTTCTATTGTAGGTTTTATTATTTCTCTTAATCTTCTAGGAGCAAACTCTGCAGTAAATATAGCCGAACCTAAAGATAGAGGTAAAGCTACAATAATAGCAACTATTGTAACCTTTACTGTTCCTATAATAAGGGGAATAAAAGAATACTTAGGCTCTAGCCCTATTGGTTGCCAGTCTCTAGTTAAAAAGAAAATTCTAAAATTCGCTTCCCTTTTTATTTCTGGATTGAAAAAAACAAGTGAAGATTCTTTAGCAATAAAAATAAATATCAATATCACGCTTATGATAGCAATACTTGCCAATACAGAAATTATTACATAAGCTAATTTCTCTCTTGCCCCCATATCAACATATATTTTATCCTATATGTAATTGTTATGACAATCTCTTAACTATTAATTTCTTTAAGAAATTGTTAAGACTTCTCTTCTAGAATCTTCTAACAGATATAGAAAAGGCTCTAGCAGGATTATCTACAAAAATACTATGTATAAACTCTTCTGCTAAACCCTCTTTAATAAGTCTTGGAATAAGAAACTCAGATATGTAAGTATATGGTCGAATCTTCGACTCTCCTCCTCTAGACTCCCCTACTGTATACCACCCGGCATCGTGAGAAAGTAATAATTGTGAGGCAAAACCACATTTAATAGTATCCATAATAAGTCCCACATGAAATTCAATGGGTTTACTTCCTATTGAATCATACTCTATCCAACAGCCTTCCTCTGCCAATTTAAATATTATTTCCTTTTCTTCGATACTATCTGCATGAACTATTACAAGCGCAGTCGGAGAAACCCTACATTCCCTTACAGTATTAAGTACTTCTAAAGCACAGGTTCTTTCTCCAGTATGACAGGCTATTGTTAGTCCTGTTTTTAAGTGGGTAATGGCCGAAGCTATTATAAGTTTTTTATCTATCTCACTTAATGTATAAGGGTCAACTCCAGTCTTTATAAAACCTGGCTTAATAGAGGTATCTTCTATTCCTTCTTTCCATTCATCTATCCATAAATTAGCTATATCCTCTTCCCTTAAATCATATGCAAATCTTGGTATAAATTTATCATTAGCAGCACCATAATAACCAGTATTAGTTACTATATTTAAACCGGATTCTTCTGAAAGTCTATACAAAATTTCAACATCACGTCCAATATACTTTGGTGTACAATCAAAGAAGCTACTAAAACCATAATTCCTCACCGACTCTAGAAAGGGTAACATAATTCTTATAACCTCTTCTTGACTATATTTACTCTTAGAAGTCTCTTCTGCCCCAGAAAAGTCACAAAGAATATGTTCATGGGCTAATGCTCTACCTAAAAAAGCTTCTTCTATTGGACCCCTTACTGTCATAATCATAATGAAATCCTCCTAAAATGGATCTAGCTAACTCAGATTATATCACAGTATGATATAATAGACAAAAACTTCACCAATTGGAGGAGATTATGAAACTACTAAACTGCCAGAATAATAGCGAAAGATTTATAGGTATTTTATTTGAAAATAAAACACTAAACCTAACGAAAGGGATTCAACTTTTTAGTAGTTTATACGAAAGTAAAATAAGAATACCCATCTTAATAGAAGACTTATTAGAAATAGAGAACTTATCGTTATATCTAGAGAAGGTATTAGTTTTTATTAAACATCATAATCTTACCAATACATTAGTTGTAGATACATATAAAATATTACCTCCAATAATCAGACCTTCTAAGATAATAGCATTGGGAAGAAACTACTTAGAACACGCGAAAGAAACCGGATATAATGCTCCCAGAGAACCTATATTTTTTAGTAAAGCAGTATCTTCTATAATAGGGCATGAAGATAAGATAGTATATCCTACCTGGCTTACAAGGGTAGACCCTGAAGTGGAACTGGGAGTTATTATTGGAAAAGAGGCAAAGAATATCCCCGAAGAGAACGCTATAGATTATGTTCTTGGATACACAATAGTAAACGATGTAACTGCAAGAGATATGCAGACAGAGGATTTAAGGATAGCTAATCCGTGGTTTAGATCTAAAAGTTTTGATACATTCTGTCCAATAGGCCCTTATTTGGTTCTAAAGGAGCAAATTTTAAACCCACATAACCTAAATATAGAACTTAGAGTAAACGGAAATATACGTCAGAAAGATAACACTAAGAATCTCATATTTAAGATCCCATATATAATCTCTTTTATAACACGACATATAACCCTTGAGCCTGGTGATATAATAGCTACTGGGACACCTTCAGGAATCGCGCCTATAAAACCTGGGGACGTAATTGAAGCAGAAATAGAAGGTATAGGAATACTGAAAAATATAGTTATAGAAGGCTAATAATAGTCGGTCACACGTCAGATTTTAATTTTTGGATTATTGCAATTTTTATTAAAAAACTGTATAGTTATAAATTGTGTAGGAGTTATTATATAGGGATTATTCCTACACTAAATCTTAAAAGAAAGGGGTTGGGAACTTGAGATGAAAACTCTCGGGGTTCATATAGTAGTAGAACTCTCTGGATGCCAGGCAAATTTTTTAGATAATATAGAAAAGATAAAAGAACTTATGATAAAGGCTGCTATTGCAGCTAACGCCCATATAAAGGAAGCAGTATTTCATAAGTTTAACCCTATAGGGGTAAGCGGGGTAGTAGTAATAGCTGAATCTCATATTTCTATACATACATGGCCTGAATATGGCTACGCAGCAGTAGATATATATACTTGCGGAGAAAATACCGACCCTTGGAAGGCTTGTGATGTAATAGCAGAAGGATTAAAAGCTCAATCTGTCTATATAACACAGATAGAAAGGGGGATCCCCGTAGAAAATAATAGATTTATCCACACACTACACACCACTGAGGAGGTGAAAGGGTATGTCGAGAGCTCATAATTGGCAGTGGTTTCTAGAATTAGTTGTACCTAATGAGTATCATGTTCACGGCATAAAGAGAAGTTTAGTTGTAAGAGAGACTAAATATCAGGTAGCTGAGATCTTAGAAAGCTATCAATTTGGTAAGATGCTAGTTTTAGATGGGGAAAGCCAATCTTCAGAAAGAGATGAGTATATATATCATGAAGTACTAGTCCATCCTGCTATGGTCTTAGCTGACAATCCAAGAAATGTTTTACTCCTCGGTGGAGGAGAAGGAGCTACCCTAAGGGAGATACTCAGGCATCCAGTAGAGCGAGTGGTAATGGTTGATATAGATGAGGAGGTTATAGAATTATGTAAGGAATATCTGCCTCATCTAGCAGGAAGGTCTTTTAATGATCCTAGAGCTAAACTTGTTATTGGAGACGCAAGGGCCTATGTTGAAAACTCTAAAGAGAAGTTTGATGTTATAATCAGTGACCTTACGGAACCTTTAGAAGAGGGACCAGCATCAA
>JAOACC010000106.1 GCA_026418035.1 bacterium | reverse complement strand
GAAGGTGTGGTTATTGATAAGGCTCGGTGGTAAAAGAGCGGAGGGGAAACACCCGTTCCCATCCCGAACACGGAAGTTAAGCCCTCCAGCGCCGATGGTACTGTAGGGGAGACCCTATGGGAGAGTAGGCCACTGCCGGGCCGTTTTTGTATTCTAGTAGATTTTTATCTCGAGGTGATTTTATGTCTGGACATTCAAAGTGGCACAATATAAGAGAAACTAAGCAAAAGATGGATGCTGTTAGAGGTAAAATTTTTGGGAAGGTTACTCGTCAGATTATTATTGCAGTAAGAGAAGGTGGACCTGATCCAGAAAACAATCCAAAACTTAGATTGGCACTAGAGAAAGCAAGAGAAGTTAATATGCCTTCGGAAAATATTAAAAGAGCTATTCAGAGAGGTACTGGAGAGTTGGAAGGAGCAAATTACGAAGAGGTTATATACGAGGGTTATGGTCCTGGTGGAGTAGCTATTATGGTTGAAGCTACTACTGATAATAAAAATAGAACTACTGCAGAACTTAGACATGTGTTTCAACGTAACGGAGGAAGTTTAGGAGAATCAGGTTGTGTTTCCTGGATTTTTTCACGTAAAGGATACATATTAATAAGCCCTGATGAAAAAGAAGAAGATGTATATAATGTAGCCTTGGAAATAGAAGCCGAAGATGTAAGAAATACAGAGGATGGCTATGAGATAATAACCTCTACTGAAAATTTTGAAAGGACTAAGGAAAGTTATATAAAGGCAGGACTTAAAATTCTAAGAGCAGAGGTTACATATCTTCCAAATAATACAGTTAGAGTGGAGAGTGATGAGGCTAGACAGTTACTTAGATTGCTAGACCAACTAGAGGATCTAGATGATGTCCAAAAGGTATACAGTAATTTTGATATACCTGATGAGATTCTAATTAATGCATAATGATATTATTATTGGCATTGATCCTGGATCTAATATTACAGGTTATGGTTTAATAGAATTAAAGACTAATTCTTTTTTCCCTATAGATTATGGAGTTATAGATATATCTAAAGAGAATTCCCGTTCTAAATCTTTAGAGTTTATTTTTAAAAATCTTTCAATGATCTTAGAAACCTTTAATCCCAGAATTCTTTCTCTAGAGAAGGTTTTTTATTATAAAAATGTTAAGACTTCTATAGTTTTAGGTGAAGTTAGAGGTATAATACTACTCTTAGCTGGCTTATATAATTTAGAAGTCCTAGAATTTTCTTCAACACAAATAAAAAGTTCTCTTACTGGTTATGGTAGGGCGGACAAGTCACAGGTAAGATTCATGGTAAAGAAACTTCTATCTGTTCAGGATGATATCCCAACGGATGCGAGTGACGCTTTAGCTCTATGTTTATGTGCGGGGCTTGAAGTCTTAGGTAGGCAATGTTTTCCTACATTGAAGGTACATTATCAAGAATAGATGATCTTTCTATAGTTTTAGATGTAAATGGTGTAGGTTTTCATATCTATGTTCCTCCTTCTTTAACTAAATCATTAAAGATTAATAAAGTCTATAAAATATTTACTTCTCTCTTGCTAAACAATGAGGTTCCAATACTTTATGGTTTTCTTACTGAGAAGGAAAGAGACTTATTTAACTTAATTATAAACGTCCCAGGTATAGGTCCTAAAATTGGTATCACTCTAATCAGCGAGCTAGGATATGAAGGCGTAATAAAGAGTATTAAATCTGAGGATCTTGATATTCTAGGCGGAGTTTCCGGAGTAGGGAAAAAGAGAGCTAAAAAATTAGTATTAGAACTAAAAGATAAACTCATCGATTTGGAAGGTATCTCTCAGGAAAATAAGAAACTTCTTACTGAAGTTCTTAAAAAATTAGGTTATAATAAGAATGAGATAAGAGAAGTTATAGAAGAAATAGATTTGGAGAAGAATTCTTTAGAGGAGTTGGTGAAAATTTCTTTAAAGAGGCTGTCAAAAGGAAATGGATAGAGATATACTTTCTCCTATAGTTCTACCAGAAGAAAAGGTTATAGAAAGCTCTCTTAGACCTAGATCCTTTGATGAATTTATAGGGCAAGAGAAGGTAAAGACCCAATTAGAGATTTTTCTTAAAGCTTCCCTTAAAAGAGGAGAAGCCTTAGACCATATCTTACTCTATGGCCCTCCTGGCTTAGGAAAAACCACATTAGCATATATTATAGCTAGCGAACTTAAAGTTCCGATTCAGGTTACTTCTGGTCCTGCTATCGAGAAAGCCGGTGAGTTAATTGCTATATTGACATCTCTAGAAGACTGTAGTGTTCTATTTATTGATGAAATCCATAGACTTGGAAAACCTATAGAGGAAATACTATATCCAGCCATGGAAGAGAGAGAAATCGATATAGTTATAGGTAAGGGAACAGGTGCTAGGGCAATAAGAATTAAATTACCCAAGTTTACCCTTATTGGAGCTACAACTAGATTTGGGCTGGTATCTTCACCATTAAGGGATAGATTTGGAATTATTGAAAGATTGGATTATTATACCCCTGAAGAGATATTAAAGATAGTGGAAAGATCTGCCAGAATACTAAATATAAGGTATGAAACAGATGCACTTAAAGAGATCTCGTGTAGATCTAGAGGGACACCTAGAATCGCTAATAGGCTTATAAAGAGAGTAAGAGACTATGCAGAGGTAAAAGGAGATGGCTTTATTTCTCATCGTTTAGCTATAGAAGCGCTGAATCTCTTCGAAATAGAAGAACATGGGCTGGACAGAGAAGATTTGAGAATCTTAGAGACTATAGCCTATAAGTTTAGTGGTGGCCCGGTAGGAATAGAAACACTCTCATCAGCTATTGGAGAATCTAGCGAAACTATAGAAGAGATATATGAGCCATATCTTATAAAGATGGGATATATAGAGAAAACCCCAAGAGGAAGAATTATTACTGAGAATGGCCTTAATGTCTTAAAGGGTAAGAGGATATGAAAATTCTCTTGCATATATGTTGTGCTAGATGTGTTATATATCCCTTGGAAAGGCTAAAGATGAATTATGAAGTTATTGGTTATTATTTCAATCCTAATATTCATCCCACCACTGAGTATATATTAAGAGGGGATGCTTTAAAGAGCTACTTGGAAAAAGAGAATATTTCTCTTCTTATAGAAGATTATAATCCTAGTATTCATTTAGAAATAGTACTAGGTTCTTTTGAAAATAGGTGTGAGTCATGTTATTTACTGAGATTAAAAGAAACTGTTAGAAAGGCTAAAGAATTAGGTATAACCTATTTCTCTACTACTCTTTTAGTAAGTCCTTACCAAAACCATGCTAAGATAAAAGAAATAGGGGAAAGATTGGCTGAAGAAGAAGATATTGTATTTTACTATGAAGATTTCAGAAGTGGTTGGCGTGATTCTCAGAGAGTAGCTGATGAGTTAGGTATATACAGGCAGAAATACTGTGGGTGCATATTTAGTGAGTATGAGAGATTTGAAAAGAAGGTAAAAAGATTTATCTCCTTGGGGTGATATAGGATGGAATATCTTGGGAAAACTTTAATTCTATTTGGAATTATTTTTGTTTTACTTGGTTTATTCTTAGTTTTCTTTAACCGTATTCCCTATATAGGTAAACTTCCTGGAGACATTATTATAAGAAGAGGAAATACTACGATATTCTTTCCAATAGTTTCCTGTATATTGTTAAGTATAATTCTATCTTTGGTATTAAATATCTTTAGAAGATAAGGGTTAAGTCTGCTTCTGCTGATAGGGTTTATTGAATCTTGGCTCTAGCATTTGCAATAGCTCTTTTTCTAGAAGATAGGCTTCAAATTCAGTTGTAGTTATTATGTATTCTAGAGAATTGGTATGCTTTAAAAGCTCTTCTCTATTCTTTGATATGCCTTCGTGGACATAGAAATAGTTGGATATCTTAGACTTTAGGTCTTTAGATTTTGTTATATACAATACATTGCCCAATTCGTCTAGGAATATAATAACTCCAGGATTATGTGGTGCTTCCTCAAGGATATGTCTTAACTTTAAAAAGTTTGAGGGGACTCTATAACTTCCATCTAATCTTCGCTGGAGGTCTTCCCAAGTAGTTATACCTTCACTGTCTAGAATTTTTAGCATCTTGCCTAATATCAGAGCGGTAGCTTCAGCATCATATACAGCTCTATGTCTATGTGTTATCTCTATACCGAAATATTCTGCAAGGCTATCTAATCCTCTCCTAGGAAGCTTTAGGAGTCTTCGAGCCATATTTAACGTGCATAGCACATCTCCTTGATATTGAGGTAATCCTATCCTTTCTAATTCGTAATTTAAGAAAGTAAGATCAAATCTAGCGTTATGTGCGACAAATATTTTATCTTCGATGAGAGCCATAAGTTTTGGAAGGACAACTTCTGCAGGAGGAGCAGCCCTTATCATCTCAGGAGTTATCCCTGTTAGAAATGTTATGAAAGGAGGGATATTTCTGCCTGGATGTACTAGGCTGGAAAAATAGTCTACTATCTTGCCACTACTATATATAACCGCTCCTACTTCAATTATCCTGTCTATAGACGCTAGACTACCAGTTGTCTCGAAATCTACTACTATATATTCTAAATCCCAAATACTTCTTTCGTGATTAGCCATCTTGACATATAGACCATTCTATTGTAATATAAATATATCACGAAATGGCCCCTTCGTCTAGTGGCCCAGGACGTCGGGTTCTCAGCTCGAAGACAGGGGTTCGACTCCCCTAGGGGCTACCAATGTTTTTATTTAATCTAAAAATTAATACTCTAAAATGGTGTTCCAATAGATTTCTTTTATTTATCTTCTAAATCTCTTAGGTGTTAGTCAGGCAATTATTTTCAGCAATTATACTATTTGATGTGAATTGTTCTATGTGCTAAACTCTTCTAATTAGGAGACATATTAAAGATGTCTAGGGTAATGTTATATCTCTTGCTTATTATTTTAGTGTTTAATGGGGCAACCTTGGCGAAAGGTAGAGTAAGGTTAGGACTAGAAGTACTTATAAGTGAAAGGATCGAGCTTATAAGAGGAAAGCGTATAGGTCTTATTACTAATCAGACAGGGGTTGATAGCCAATTAAGAAGTAATATAGATATACTTTCTAAAATCCCTAACGTAAAGTTGATGACTCTGTTTGCTCCGGAGCATGGTATAAGAGGGGAAAGAATGGCAGGGGAGTATATAAAGGGTTATATAGATGAAGAGACTAATCTAACTGTGTATAGTCTTTATGGAGAGACAAGAAAGCCAACAAGAGATATGTTAAAAGACTTAGATGTAATTATCTTTGATATACAAGATATTGGGGTAAGACATTATACCTATATATCTACTATGGCTTTATCTATGGAATCTGCTAAAGAAAATGGTATAGACTTTATAGTCCTTGATAGACCCAATCCACTTGGTGGAGTGTATGTAGATGGTCCAGTGTTAGAGCCTGAATTTGGCTCTTTTATTGGCTTATATCCTATACCTAATATTCATGGGATGACAGTTGGTGAATTGGCTCTTCTCTTTAACAGTGAATTCAGGATATCAGCAAGATTAACAGTTGTACCTATGGATGGATGGAAAAGGGATATGAAGTTTGATAGTACAGGTCTATATTGGATAATTTCCTCTCCCAATATTCCAAACTTTGAAACTGTACTTTTATATCCCTGTACAGGACCCATAGGAGATACTTATCTTTCAGTGGGTGTGGGAACAACTAAGCCTTTTCATTTTGTCGGAGCTCCATATATCAATCCTGGCAGATTAATAGAGGAACTTTTAAAAAGAAAGATTAGAGGAGTAATCTTTAGACCAGCATACTTTATACCGAGATACTCAAAATTTCAGAATGAAGTTTGTAAGGGGGTTGAACTTTTTATAAGTGATAGAGGTAGATTTAACCCCCTGGAAACTTGCCTAGATATCCTAGATGTTGTATATAGATTATATCGTAAGAACTTTAATTGGGGAGATAGGTCTAATGGAAGATATCTATTTGACTTGAGTATGGGGACAGATAAGGTTAGAAAGTATATAGAAGCTGGGATGGATAAAGAAGAGATTATAAAAATTTGGAAGAAGGATTTAGAAAAATTTATGTCTGTTAGGAACAAGTATCTAATATATAAATAAGGGGGATAATAATTGGCTAGATATATTCTTGGTATAGATGGTGGAGGAACAAAGACAGAGGTGGCAATTTCTTCAGAAACAGGAGAGATACTTTCTAGAGCCTACAGTGGACCATCGAATTGGACTACGACTCCCAGGAAGGTTGCTAAGGAAAACATTATAGAAGGTATAGAATCTGCTCTTAGGCAAGTTCCAGACATCAAGATTGATCTGATTAGTGCTGGAATAGCCGGAGTATCAAAAAAAGAATGGGAGCTAAAAGAATTTTTACTATCTTTGAATATCACTAGAGAGATTATAATAACTACCGATGCGCATATCGCCCTTGTAGGGGCTCTTCTAGATACAGAGGGTGTAATAGTAATAGCAGGAACCGGTTCCATAGGATATGGGAGGAGGGGTGAGTTAGAAAAGAGAACTGGTGGATGGGGATATCTTTTAGGAGATGAAGGAAGCGCATATGATGTTGGTAGAAGGGGGATTGTAGCTAGCCTTAAGGCGTACGATGGGAGGGGAGAAAAAACTATTCTCTTAGATATGTTTTATGAATATATGGGATACGGAGATATAGAGGCATTAGTAAAAATTATTTATGAAAAAGCTAAAGATACTATATCTGGTTTTGCTAGATATGTAGTTAAGGCTGGTGAGATGGGAGATAAGGTAGCCCTGGAAATATTACATTCTGCGGCTTATGAACTTAGCCTTCTTGGCATCTCGACAGCAGAAAGAATAGGATATAGAAAAGATGATGTGTTCAATCTTGCTTATACAGGTGGGTTCTTTAAGGCTAAAGATATAGTGATAGGGCCCTTTATCAAGTTTATAAAAGAGAAGTTTCCAAATGTTAATATCTTTCCAGCTAAGGCGGAACCTATAATCGGAGCTATAATAATAGGTAAGAAGTTTTTAGAAAAGGAGTGAATTTTATGGGAACTGAAGATTATAACGAGTTTACATCGAATTTTGATCTTCTAAGTACACTAGAAATGGCAAAAATTATGAATCAGGAAGACAAAAAGGTCCCTCTAGCTATAGAGAAGGTCCTACCCGATATCGCTAGGGCTATAGATATTATAGTAGATAGTTTTAGAAAATGTGGTAGACTTTTCTATGTAGGAGCTGGAACTAGTGGAAGATTAGGCATCTTAGATGCTGCAGAATGCCCCCCAACCTTTAGTGTTGATCCAGAGATGATTCAGGGAATAATTGCAGGCGGAGAAAAAGCTATTACCTCTGCAGTAGAATATGCTGAAGATGATATTGCACAGGGGAGGGAAGAGATAATAAGAAGGAAGATCTCTGAGAATGATGTGGTTGTAGGAATTACTGCTAGTGGGACTACACCATTTGTAATTTCAGCCTTAAAAGAAGCTCATAATAGAGGGGCTAAGACTATCTTAATAACTAATAACTATAATTCACCAGCCAAGGATTTTGTAGATATAGCCATAGAAATAGATACTGGTCCGGAAGTGATAGCTGGGTCTACTAGGCTAAAGGCAGGAACTTCTCAGAAGTTAGTTTTAAATATGTTTAGCACTATAAGTATGGCTAAGTTAGGTAAAGTCTATGGAAATATTATGGTTGATGTGAAACCCACTAATCAGAAGCTTGTAAATAGGGCGGTCAGGATAATAAAAAGGATAACTGGGGCTACAGAAGATATAGCTTTAGAGAGATTAAAGGCTTGTAATATGAATGTAAAAGAGGCTATAGTGAGTATAATAGGAAATTTAAGTCCTATAGAAAGTAAGAAGTTGTTAGAAGAATCGAACTATTATCTAAGAACAGCTCTTGAAAAACTTAGAAGAATAACACAGTAGAACCTTGAAATTTGCAACTCTTTATGTTAATCTCATTAAGAAATGAGATTTGATATCCTGAATTTGTTGTTGAGTATACCGGCTGTTTTAATAGCTATTACATTTCACGAATATGCACATGGATGGGCTGCATATAAGTTAGGAGACCCTACCCCTAAGTTTTATGGTAGGTTAACATTAAATCCATTAGCTCATCTAGATCTTATTGGGACAGTTATGTTAATTATATTCAGGTTTGGTTGGGCTAAGCCGGTACCAATAAATCCAAATAATTTTAATAATTACAAGAGAGATACAGCATTAGTATCTATCGCAGGTCCTTCTGCTAATTTCCTTTTGGCTATACTGCTTGCATTAATAGGACGAATATTTATGTCACTTTATATAGTACCAGTAAACATGTTTCTTTCTATAAGTATCTATATAAACATAGCCCTTGCTATTTTTAACCTTCTTCCAATCCCTCCTTTAGATGGTTCCAAACTTCTCTTACTCTTCTTGCCATACCGGTATATGTATGTTATGGGATTTTTGGAACAGTATGGTTTTATAATAATAGTAATGCTAATAGCATTTACTAATTTTATAGGAATAATAGTCTCTCCAATTGTAAACTGGCTATTCAATATTTTTGTATAGTGAATGGAGGTAGATATGGAAAGAGTCTTAAGTGGTATAAGACCTACAGGTAAAATGCATCTTGGTAATTACTTTGGCGCAGCGATAAACTGGGTAAAGATGCAAGATGAGTATGAATGTTACTTTCCTATAGTAGATTGGCATGCCCTTACTACTAGGTATGAGGATATTTCAACATTATCTCAAGATGTATGGGATCTGATACTTGACCTGTTAAGTATAGGGATAGATCCGGAAAAGAGTGCCTTATTTATTCAGTCTTTATCTCCAGATCATGCAGAGCTTCACATATTATTATCGATGATTACCCCTATAAGTTGGTTAGAGAGAAACCCTACATTAAAAGATATGGTTAGAAATATTGACGTAAGAGAAAGTATAAACTATGGAATTTTGGGATATCCGGTCCTTATGACAGCTGATATCCTTTTATATAAGGCTACTGTAGTTCCAGTTGGAGCAGATCAGATTCCTCATCTAGAATTAGCGAGAGAGATAGCCAGAAGATTTAATTATCTATATGGAGAGGTTTTTCCTGAACCTCAACCAAAACTTACTGAGAGTGCCATATTCCCAGGAATTGATGGAAGAAAGATGAGTAAAAGCTATAACAACTATATTGGAGTAAGTGAAGACCCAGAGAGTATAAAAGAAAAGGTTATGGCAACAGTTACTGATCCACAAAAGATTAGGCTTAGAGATAAGGGCCACCCAGAGGTATGTAATATATTTACTTTCCACAAGTTCTTTACTAAAGACTTAGAAACAGTCGAGAGAGAATGTAGAAATGGAGATAGAGGATGTGTTGCTTGTAAGAATGAGTTATATAACAATTTGATTAGTTATTTTGCTCCAATAAGGGAGAAAAGAAGTTACTTACAGGCAAATCTTGAACTTGTCAAAGAGATAGTAAGAAATGGGCAAGAAAAAGCTAGAAAGGTATCCTCTGCTACTATTAAAGAGGTGAGAGAGCATATGGGAATGTCTTACGGCTTCAAAAGTATCTAGCCAGTTGCGGGATAGCGTCTAGAAGAAAAGCGGAGGAGCTGATAAAATCAGGAAGAGTAAAAGTTAATGGCCTTACTGCTAAGATAGGAGATAAGGTTGATCCAGATGTTGATATAGTTGAGTTTGATGGTTGTATTCTTAAACCCATAAAGAAGGAGTATTTTATATTAAATAAACCAAAAGGTTCTATAACTACTACATTTGATCCTCAAGGTAGATTAACTATTATGGAGATCTTGAAAAGAAGAGATCTTTTCCATGTAGGAAGGCTTGATAAGGATACTCGAGGTTTGCTTATAGTTACAAATGATGGTGATTTGGCAAATAGATTGTTACATCCTAGATATGAAATAGAAAGAAAATATCGAGTAACAATTAAAGGAAAGATAGATGATAATAAGATCGAAAGACTACTTAAGGGTATAGAGCTAGAAGACGGCATGGCTAGATTTGATAGTGTTAGAGTGCTGGAGGTATCTAAAGAGAGAAGTGTATTAGAAGTCTCATTACACGAAGGCAGGAAGAGAATGATTAGGAGGATGTTTGATAAGATAGAAAATCCTGTATTAGATTTACTTCGTATACAGTTTGGACCTATAAAGCTTGGTAATCTAAAGGAGGGAGAAGTAAGGACCCTCACTAAAGAGGAGATAGAAAGATTAAAATGTCTTTAATTAATATTGCTTTAGATGGACCTGCAGGCTCAGGTAAGAGTACTGTGGGGAAAATTTTATCCCTTAGATTATCTTATGATTATCTAGATACAGGTATGTTATATAGGGGCATAGCTTGGTGGTTTTCTGCCATGGGATGGGAAGATGGGATGGGTGTTTCAGAAACCCTTTCTAATTTGGAGATTATTTCTGGTAGCGAACCAGGATTCTGTAGAGTTATCATTAATGGAATAGAGCCTCCTTTTGATAAAATATATTCTAGAGAGATAGCCAATCTTTCATCTAAGATATCTGTGTATAAAGAGATAAGGGATGTAGTAAACAAGATAACTAGAATCTCTGCAGAATTAAAGGGCATGGTGATAGAAGGGAGAGATATAGGAACAGTAGTATTACCAGATGCTGAAGTAAAAATATTTTTGACCGCTTCCAATGAAGAATTAGCTAGAAGAAGGTACAAAGATCTGCAGAAGATGGGAGAGAAGGTCTCCTATGAGACAGTATTGGCAGAGATTATAGAAAGGAATGCTAGAGATAGTACTAGAGAAATAGCACCTCTTAGGCCAGCATCTGATGCGGTATATATAGATTCTACAAATCTAAAGATACAAGAAGTGATAGATAAGATTTTATCGGTGGTGAGGGATAGGATATAGTATGTTCTATTGGTTTGCATGGATAATACTTAGGGCACTTCTTACTATATTTTGTAGATATAAGATAGAGGGATTAGAAAATGTTCCACGTTCAGGGGGAGTTATTCTGGTAGCTAATCATAGAGCTATGATGGATCCCATCGTAATAGGCTGCTGTATTCATTTTAGAAAGACATACTTTATGGCTAAAGAAGAGTTATTTAGGTTTAAAATATTTGCCCTTATTATTCGTTCTTTAGGAGCTTTTCCTGTAAAAAGAGGAAAAGTAGATAGAGTTGCTTTACGTACTGCAGAAAATATACTTAATGAAGGAAAGTTGCTTTTAATATTTGGTGAAGGGACAAGAAATAGAGACCTTACTAAAGTTTTGGGGGAGCTTCATTCTGGTTTTGTATATCTCGCCGAAAGAACCAACGTCCCTATAGTTCCAGTATATACATTCAACACTCATCTCATATTTCGCAAACTACTCCGTTGGCCTAGAGTGATAGTAAAGTTCGGAAAACCCATAACAGAAAGGGAAGATCTCTTAGAAAAGACTAGGTCTGCTCTTATCAAATTAGGTACAGGTGATGAATAGGTGAAGTTATCAAATATTAGAAACTTTAGCATAATAGCACATATAGATCATGGTAAATCTACACTGGCTGATAGATTCCTCGAAAAAACCAATTCTATGCCTAAAAAGAAGATTGCTGAAGAGCAGGTCTTAGACCAAATGGACCTAGAGAGGGAGAGAGGAATTACTATAAAGTCTCATCCTGTGAGGATGTATTATGTGTTAGGCGACGAAGAATACGAACTACATCTTATAGATACACCTGGGCATGTGGATTTTTCTTATGAGGTATCTAGAAGTCTAGCTGCCTGTGAAGGAGCAATTCTTGTGGTTGATGCAACTCAGGGTATAGAGGCTCAGACTCTTGCAAATTATAATCTAGCTCTTGAAAATGGACTTACGTTGATCCCTGTTATAAATAAGATAGATTTGCCTGGAGCAGAGGTGGAAAGAGTAAAGAGGCAGCTAATAGATTCTTTGGGTTTCCTAGAAGAGGAGATACTTTTAGTTAGCGCTAAAGAGGGTATTGGAATAGATCATTTATTAAGAGCTATTATAGATCGTATCCCTTCTCCTAAGGGAGACTTAAATAAGAGTCTAGAAGCTTTAATATTTGATGCCTATTTTGATCTATATAGAGGAGTAGTAGTTTATACAAGAATATTCAACGGAATTGTAAGGAAAGGTATGAATATAAAGATGATGTCGACTGGAGCAGTTTATGAGGTAGATGAAGTTGGATACTTCTCCTTTGGCTTACATCCTACAGAGTCCCTGATGGCGGGAGAAGTTGGTTACATTATAGCTAACATAAAGAATATAAAGGATGCCCAGGTAGGAGACACAATAACAGATGCAAATTCCCCTGTAGAAAAACCTCTTCCTGGATTTAAGAGAATTAAGCCTATGGTATATTGTGGATTATTCCCCCAAGAGCCAAATCAATATGAGGATCTTAGAGAAAGTTTAGAAAAGTTACAATTGAATGACCCTGCATTAGTATTTGAACCCGAAAACTCAGAGGCGTTAGGTCCAGGATTTAGGTGTGGATTTTTGGGAACACTTCATATGGAGATAGTTGAGGAAAGGTTAGAAAGGGAATATGGAGTAAAATTAGTGGCAACTGCTCCTAATGTTGTATATAGGGTACATACAAAGGATGGGAATATACTAGAGATAAATAATCCCTCTCAGTTTCCAAACTATGGTCTTATAGAAAAGGTGGAGGAACCATATGTTAAGGTATCAATTATAAGTCCATCTGATTTTATAGGCCCAATTATGGAGTTATGCCTTGGAAAGCGAGGAACTCTTATAGAGATGAACTATATAGACCCGATGAAAGTAGTGTTTATCTATGAATTACCTCTAAGTGAAGTCATATTTGATTTCTTTGATAAGCTAAAATCTGTTACTCGTGGTTATGCTTCTCTAGACTATGAGCCTATAGGGTTTAAAGAGTCAGACCTTGTGAGGTTAGAGATACTTGTAAAGGGTGAAACAGTAGATGCGTTGAGTATTATTGTTCATAGGGATGAAGCTGAAAGAAGAGGGAGAGAGATAGTCAAGAAATTGAGAACTCTTATACCTAGACAACTTTTTGAGATTCCTCTTCAGGCTGCGGTAAATGGTAAGATTATAGCTAGGGAGAATATTCCGCCATTAAAGAAGAATGTACTCCAGAAGTGTTATGGAGGAGATGTAACTAGAAAAAAGAAGTTACTTGAGAAGCAAAAGGAAGGAAAAAAGAGGTTAAAGCAGATAGGACAGGTAGAAGTTCCTCAGGAGGCTTTTTTAGCTATTCTTAAGAGTGAGTAGAATAGCGCTTTATATTCATATACCATTTTGTATAAAAAAGTGTTTGTACTGTGATTTTCATTCTTTCAGGTTCGATTTATCCCTTATACATCAGTATACTTTAGCTCTTATAAAGGAGCTGGAGTTGAGATTGAATAAGGGTTCTATGATAAAAAGTATCTATCTTGGTGGAGGAACCCCTAGCATTCTTCCTGTGGAGGATCTAGAAAAAATAGTAGATACTATTTATAAATCAGCTAATCTAGAAGAGAGTCTTGAGTTTACTATAGAAGTAAATCCAGGAACTATAAATATGGATAAGCTAAGATTTTATAGAAATCTTGGAATAAATCGAATAAGTATAGGTGTTCAGAGTCTTGTAGATGAAGAGTTAAGGACTTTAGGAAGGATTCATTCTTCTAAAGAAGCACTAGACGCTCTTGATATATCAGTAAAGGTAGGATTTGAGAATATAAGTGTGGATCTTATATATGGAATTCCAAATCAAACTATAGAGAGTTGGGGAAAAACCTTAGAGAGTGTTTTGAAAAGGGGTCTTACTCATATATCCATATATGGTCTCATATATGAGCCTGGAACCCCTCTTTATAAGTTTCTCAATAGAGGAATGGTAAATCCAATGCCTGAGAGTTTAGAACTTGAGATATTTAACATTACCCAAGAAGTTTTAGATAGATATGGATTCTTCTGGTATGAAATATCTAACTATGCAAAAGATGGCTATGAATGTAGACATAATTTAACTTATTGGAAAGGTGAAGATTACTTAGGATTTGGTCCTTCAGCACATTCTCTTATAGGAAATGTTAGGAACTCTAACACTCCTAATATAAAGGCATATGTAGAATTAGTAAATAGAGGTAAAAGTCCAAAGATTTGGGAGGATAGACTTTCACCTTTTGAAAAGGCAAAGGAACTAGTTATACTAGGGTTAAGGTTAAGAGAAGGAGTTTCTATCTCTGAGGTTTATATGAAAACGGGTATAGATATAGGGAAAATTTTCTCTCAAAACATAGAGAAACTCGTATTTCAACAGTTAATATATAGGCAAGATGATAGAATAGCTTTGACAGACAAGGGAAGATTGCTGGGTAATCTAGTCTTTGGAGAATTTCTATAGTTATGTTAAAATAAAGACGATACTTTAAGGTATGAGAGGAGGCAATAATTTTATGAGTGAAAGTAAGATACCTGAAGTTGAGATATCAGGGATTAAGATTTCTCGTCTTATCTGTGGAACTAATACATTCAATGGCTATTCTCACTTCTCAAAGGCTAAGGATGAGTGGTTAAAGAGATATTTTACCATTGAAAGAGTCGTCGAAATATTAGAAAGATGCCAGGAACTAGGAATAACATCTTTACTAGGTCCAATTAACGAAAAGACCTGTCGGGTTCAGGAAGAGTTAAAGAGAAGAGGTAAACAGCCAATGGTCTGGATTTCTACAACTTTAGGTTGGCTTGAGAAAGAGAAGCTTAGAGAGGAGACCAGGGTTGCAAGTGAAATGGGAAATAAGCTTCATGCTATACACTGTAGCTTTGTAGATTCACACCTAGTATCTTCTAAAAATAAAATTGAAGACATAGAAGATTTATTATCATACATAAGAGAGCTAGGAATGATTCCTGGAATAAGTACTCATCGCCCAGAGACTTTAACCGTCCTTTCTAATAGTAATTATGATATAGAGTTCGTAATTCTGCCATTTAATTCTATAGGCTTTCTCTCTAACTTAGAGGTTAACTGGATAGCCAAAATGATAAGGGAGTTTCCCAAGCCGATAATTATTATTAAACCATTAGCAGCTGGAAGACTTATGCCGGAACAGGGGATACCTTTTGTCCTAAGCAATATAAAAGATATAGATGCGGTAGCTATTGGAGTTATGAGCCCAGAAGAAGTAGAAGAGGATGTAACGATATTCTTAGATACGCTTAGTAATAAGCATTCTGATAGAGATCTGCTTAGTACACCAAGTAAATCTACAGTAACTTTAAGATAAGATTAAATTGACAGTGATAAGAAATCACTGTTATTAAAATTGGAGGTGGGTAATGATTAAAGAATTTATGGAGTTTCTTAGACAGTATAATGTTTTTGGTTTGGCAATAGCGGTAATTATCGGCGGAAAATTGAACGCGCTTGTTTCGAGTCTTGTAAATGACTTTCTAACTCCGTTGATATTTAATCCGGTTCTTTCTGCTTTAGGATTAAAAAGTATCGAAGAACTCTCTTGGAGAGGGATCTTTTATGGAAAACTAGTCTCTGCTGCGATTGATTTTGTTATTGTGGCATTTATAATCTTCCTTATGATAAGATGGCTAAATAGGATTACAAAAACCGCTAAGAAAGAGGGGGGGAAATAACAGCCTGTTTGATAGCTCTCTATTTATCATACAGTAACTACTGGAATTTGTCTTATATTTTATAGTGATATAGTATAATAGGAGAAGTTTCTTAGAAAGGAGTGATAAGTTGGATAGAGATTTTGTACTTTCTTTATTGGAGAGATATGTAAAATCGGATAATTTAAGAAAGCATATGCTTGCAACTGAAGCTATAATGAGAGCTTTGGCAAGGAGATTTAATCAAAATGAGGAAATTTGGGGGATAGCTGGCCTTATACACGATATAGACTATGAACTATGTGAAGATGATACAACAAAACATGGCAAATTGTCAGAAGATATTCTTAAAGATGCTGATTTCCCAGAAGAGATCATAGAAGCAGTAAAGGCTCATGTAAAAGGGGTAGAGGTTGATAATAATCCGATGCATATAGCTCTCTGCTCTGCTGACGCGGTGAATGGACTTATAATAGCCGGAGCTTTGATAAAGCCAGAGAAGAGTTTAAGTGCCATAGATACAAATTTTATTCTGAAAAGGTTTAAAGAGAAGGCATTTGCAAGAGGAGCAAATAGAGAAGAAATAAAACTATGTGAGAAACTTGGACTCAGTTTGGAAGAGTTTATATCTATCTCACTCTCTGCTATGAGAGAGATTCACGAGGAATTAGGATTATAGGAGGTAATTATGGATGCCAGTAAAAAATGGTATACAGAAGTATTACTAGACAGGGTAACTGAAAATTTAAAAAAGAGAGGATTTGATGCCTTCTGGTGTAATACTATAGAAGAGGCTAAGGGTAGGCTGCTGAAAGTCATTCCTTCGGATGCTAAGGTTGGTATAGGTGGTTCTATAAGTATAAGAGAATTGGGGATAATAGAAGAGTTGGAAAATAGAGGTAATGTAGTGATTCATCATTGGAAGACAGGTCTTACACCTGAGGAAGACTTTCGGATTAGAAGAGAAGAAATAACCTCTGATATTTTCTTGGCTAGTACTAATGCTTTAACCGTAGATGGGATCATAGTAAATACAGATGGAGTAGGGAATCGGGTAGCGGGGATGATCTTCGGATCTAAGCATGTCATTCTTGTAGTAGGTATTAATAAGATTGTTAAAGATATAGAAGGTGCGATATGGAGAATAAAAAATGTTGCTACTCCTATGAATGCCCATAGATTAGGGCTAAATACTCCATGTGCAAAGGTGGGATATTGTATAAATTGTTCTAGCAGTGTAAGTATATGTAGAGTTACTACTATAATCGAATATAGACCATCTAGAACAGATTTTACCGTGGTGTTAGTAAACAAGGAATTAGGTTATTAGATGAGAGAAGGGAAAATAAATAGCGTATTAGTGAGAGCTTTCCTCTTTCTCTACTATGCAGGTTGGGCTTTAGTATTCTCTTTTATACCTGTATATCTCAAGGGATTAGGACTTTCTATGGGTGAGATAGGCTCTCTATCTGCGCTTTCTGCTCTTATAGGAGCTCTTATACAGACCCCTATAGGTAGCTTATCTGACAAGATAAAGAGAAGAAAGCCTTTTATTATTTTCGGTTTACTAATAAATAGTCTTATATATCTCTTGCTGTTTCCGAGAATAACTATGTATAAAAGTTTTATATTTGTTTATGCCTTTTCTGGTCTATGCACATATACTATATTGACTGCTTCTAGTGTGCTTATCGTCGATCTTAGTGTCTCAGGAGAGATTGGAAGGGATTATGCGTCAAGTAGAATGTGGGGTAGTATTGGCTTTCTAGCTAGTATACTTTTAAGTGGAGTACTTCCTGTATTAACATATGGTAGAGCTATGTTTATAACTATAAGTGTTATATTTTTGTTTTCTGCCCTTTTAGTTATACCTATAAGGGAACCAGAGAGGAAAATAAGTGTTCTAGCACCAAAGGTAAGAGGTTTTGTAAGTTTGATTTCAAACAGACAGTTACTTAACTTTTTAATCTTTTATTTTCTCTACTATACTACGCTTACTAGTGCTTCGACCTATGTTAATCTGCTAGTAAAGTCTTTAGGTGGCTCTAATAGGATGGTGAGTTTCTCTTATGGGGTGAGCTCGGGGATAGAAATACCGTTTATGTTTATTATAGGGAGTCTCTCAGATAGAATAGGTAGAAGACCTTTATTGGTATTAGCTTCTCTAGCTCTTCCCTTGAGAATGCTTTTATATAGTATAGCTTCAAATCCTTTACATATAATAGCAATACAGAGTATGCATAGTGTTACATTTGCTGTTATGGTAGTGGTACCAATAGCATATATAAACGACATTATCTATCCTGAAGAGAGAGGATCGGCTCAAGGAATGTTTAATATGATAACAGGTTTTGCTTCTGCGTTTGCCCCATTTTTTGCTGGTTATATAGCAGATGTTGTTGGTATTTCAAGGATGTATCTCTTTCTTATGTTATTAGCGATTTTTTCTGGTATCTGGTTAATTTGTTTTATAGAAGAGTCTATGGCTTTACACAAAGATAAAAGCGATTCTTTAGGGGTGTTTTTAAAGTTATTCTCTGCGCCGCTATGTAGAAGAGGAAAATGATTAGTGATATAATAATTTAATTATGATTAAGGTGCTAGTTACGGACTTAGATGGTACTATATTGTTTAATGATACTATCCCTGACGCTGTGATAGAGGGGATTGAGGTACTCTCTGAACATGGGATAAGGGTCTGTATTGCTAGTGGTAGAATGCTTAGTTCTATATATAATTACTACAAGATTCTTAAATTAAATACCCCTATCATAGCCTATAATGGTGCCATGATAGGAGACAAGGATTTAAATATTATTTATCATGAGCCTATAGGTTATCCTGTCTGGCTGCAGATTTTTGAAGTCTTGGCAAGAGAAAGTTTTCAGATCAATCTCTATTTTAATGATAAGCTATATATTTTTAGAGAAAACTCTTATGGAAGTAATTATCCATTACAAAATAAGGTTCCGGCGGTTTTTGTAAATAATTTAGAAGATATCCCAAAGCTTCCTACTACTAAGGTTCTTGGTATAGGTTCTCCAGACCTAGTCAAAGAAACTCAGTTTAAGCTTAGAAAGATGTTTGATAGTAGACTTTATATAACTACTAGTAGTCCTACATATTTAGAGATCATGAATAGTAGTGTGTCAAAAGGTAGGGCTTTGAGGTTCCTCTCTGAGATATTAGATGTATCTGTCCTTGAGATAGCTGGATTAGGAGATAGTTTTAACGATTTTGAATTAATAAGGGATGCTGGGTTTGGAATAACTTTTAACAATTCGCCCAAGGAATTAAAAGAGATCGCTGATTATGTTACTAAGCAGGATAGCCCTAAAGGTTTTGAAGAGGTGGTGGATTTTATAATATGGAAGAATCTTTACTCAACTTAATAATAATAACTGGATTTTCTGGAGCAGGGAAATCTCTAGCTATAAGATGTTATGAGGATATGGGTTATTTTTGTATAGATAATCTTCCTGTTACTCTTATACCTAAACTTGTTGAGCTGTGTATTCAATCTAGCGGGAAGATAAAAGATGTAGCTCTGGTTATTGATATAAGGGGCAAAGAGTTCTTTGACTCACTAAAAAATTCCCTAGATACTATTCATAAGATGGGGGTAAAAGAGAAGATTATATTCCTAGAAGCTTCGGAAGATGTCCTGGTAAGAAGATACAAGGAGAGCCGTAGACCTCACCCTTTAAGCGAATTTGGTTCTCTGATAGAGAGTATTAGAGAGGAAAAGAGAATTCTACAGCCAATAAGAGAGGTAGCAGATTATATAGTGGATACTTCTAGAACCCCTCCTACTCAATTGAAAGAGGTACTCCAGAAGCTATCACTTTTTAAAGCTAAAGAAACCATGGTATTTAATATAGAATCTTTTGGATATAAATATGGTTTACCTCTTGATGCTGATTTATTGTTAGATGTAAGATTCTTGAATAACCCATTTTATGAACCAGAATTAAGACTAAAGAGCGGTTTAGATAAAGAGGTAAAGGACTATGTAATGCAGGATACTTCAGCGGAGAGATTTTTAGAAAAGGTTGAAGACTTTATAGAATTTCTTATACCTCAATATGCACGGTTGGGAAAATATCAGATAACTATTGCTATTGGTTGTACAGGTGGAAGACACAGGTCTCCTGCTATTGTAGAGATATTAAAAGAGAGATTAGAAGAAAAGGGATATAAAGTAATAGTTCATCATAGGGATATAGAAGCTGAGAAGTGAAAGGATATTCAGAAGCTTTAAGACTTGAACTTTGTAAGAAGGCGCCTAGTAATATACAAGAAGCATTCGTAGAATTACAGGGTATCATTGGTTCAAGAAAGAAGTCGGGTAACAATTTGATATATACAGAAAGATTGAATGTTGCTAATAGAGTTACTATACTTTGGAAAATGGTATTTGGAAACTCTCTTAGTATAGATATAACAAAGTATAAAAATGCCTATCGATTTTCCATAAAGTTAAGTGAAGAATATTTTAAACTTCTAGATTGGCAGGGAGAGATGCCTAGAGATTTTCTTAGAGGAGTTTTTTTAGCTTGTGGCTTCATCTCAGATCCCGAAAAATGTTATAGAATAGAATTATTACCCCTTGAAAGGACATTTACTCATTATATAACTAGAGCATTAGACGCTATTGGAATAAGATACACTATCTATATAAGAAAGGTCTCTATAGTTGGATTTCCTAAGGTTGAAAAATTTTTAAGTTCGATAGGAATTCGACAAGGTCTTATAAAACTAGAAGAGATAAGAACATTAAAGCTTATCAAAGAAGATACGAATAGAAGGATAAATTTTCAAGAATCCAATATAGAAAAGACATTACTCTCGGCAGAAAGAGAGTTAGAAGCTATAAAAACTTTGATAGTAAATAATAAGTTACCGGATAAGTACAGAAAAATAGCAGAATTAAGGTTAACTTATCCTCAAGCCACATTGAGAGAATTAGCAGAATTGTCTCAGCCTCCAGTAAGCAAGAGTACTATAGCCTACTATATGAGGAAATTAGAAAAATTAGCAGATGATAATATTAAAAGTAAATCCTGATGCCTATTCTTATGCTGAAGAAAAGATTAAAGAGTTTTCAGACTCTTGGTGTTATGTAGCGATAGGTGGAGTTGATGTTGGTAAGTCTTCCTTTACAATTAGTCTCTCTGCATTTCTTTTAAAGAAAGGATATGATGCCTTTTTTTTAGATTTAGATCTTGGGCAGTCGACTATAGGATTACCTTTAACGATATCCTTAGGAAGATTAAGGTTAGTTAGTGAAGATTCTGTAGGTGTAGAGATAATAGCCTCTGAATTTGTAGGAAACAATACCCCTGAAGGATTAGAACCTCTTATAGTTTCAAGATCTCTTAAGCTTTTTAATTTAGTTCCTAGAGATAAGGGAAAGTTGGTGGTAGATACCTGTGGTTATGTTAATTCCCCAAGGGCTTTGGGTTATAAAAAGGGTATCATAGAAAATATCGATAATTCCTTTGTTATTGTTATTTCAGAAGAACCTTGGGCTAAGAAGTTTATCTCATATCTCCCTAATAGAAAGGCTTTAATAAGTCCATTACCAAATGCAAAAAAAAGAGATTTTCAAACTAGAAAAGAGAGAAGAGAGTTGCTCTTTAGACAATATTTTTCTACTGACCTTACGCTATTTTCTGCAGGTACTCACCTTTTCTATTTTCCCTATCCATTGTTATCTTTAAAGGATTGTTTGACTGGTATGGTAAAATATAAGTGTGTCATTAAAGAAGAAGAGCTTATTGGTCTTATAGTTGGGCTTAGAGATGGAAGAGGTGAGTTTATGGGGTTAGGTAGGATAATTGAGAAAACGGGAATTAATCTTTTGGTAGAAACTCCTATAAAGAATGTTAGATATATAAGATTTATAGAGTTATCAAGGCTTAGATTAGACAATCAGTACAAGGAGATTGGAAAATTATTAATTTTTCAAAAGGAGGTATAAAAATGAAGGTAGGTATCAATGGTTTTGGAAGAATAGGAAGACAGGTTCTTAAAGCCCTCATAGAGAGGTACCCTGATATAGATGTCGTAGCTATAAACGATATTACCGACATAGAGACAAATGTGCATCTTCTTAAGTATGATTCTAATTATGGCAGATTTCCTGGTGAGGTAAAGGTAGATGGAAATGATATGATAGTTAATTCTAGGCGTATAAAAGTATTTGTAGAAAAAGACCCGGCAAATCTTCCATGGAAGGATCTTGGTGTAGATTTAGTGGTGGAGTCTACAGGTGTCTTCACCGATGCAGATAAAGCTTCTGCACATATTAAAGCTGGGGCGAAGAAAGTAATTATTACTGCGCCTGCTAAAGGAGAAGATATAACTATCGTCCTCGGTGTGAATGAGAACCAGTACGATCCAAGCAAACATCATATTATATCTAACGCTTCTTGTACTACCAATAGTCTTGCTCCTATTTCTAAAGTACTAAATGACAAATTTGGAATAATAAGTGGATTGATGACTACTACCCATTCTTATACGAATGATCAGAGAGTTCTTGACCTACCACATAAAGATTTAAGAAGGGCTAGAGCGGCTGCTTTAAATATTATTCCAACCACTACAGGTGCTGCTAAGGCTATTGGAGCAGTAATACCTGAATTAAAGGGTAAGATGAATGGGATAGCATTGAGAGTTCCTACTCCAACTGTTTCTATTACTGATTTAGTATGTGTAGTAAGTAAAGAGGTAACGGTAGAAGATGTAAACAAAGCTTTTGAAGAGGCTGCATCTGGACCAATGAAAGGAATCCTAGATATAACGTATGAGCCACTAGTCTCTATGGACTTTAAGGGTACTACATATTCTACTGTAGTAGATGGACTTTCTACGATGACTATTGGAAATTTAGTGAAGGTCTTAGCTTGGTACGATAATGAATGGGGCTACTCTTGCAGAGTAGCAGATCTTGTAGCCTTTGTAAGAAATAAAGGAATCTAGGGGAGTAATGCTTATGGATAAACTCACTATCAGAGATATCGATTTAAAAGGGAAGAGGGTCCTAACTAGAGTAGATTTTAATGTTCCTTTAGCTGATAACAAGGTTGCAGATGATACAAGGATAAGGGCTGCTCTTCCTACTATAAATTATATGAGGGAGAAGGGGGCAAAAGTTATACTTGTTACTCATTTAGGAAGACCTAAGGGTGTTACTGAAAGTTTAAGGTTAGATCCTGTGGCGATTAGACTTAATGAATTAGGTGTACCGGTAAAAAAGCTAAATGACTGTATAGGTGATGAGGTAAAAAAGGCTGTACTAGAGATGAAGGAAGGAGATGTAATCCTCTTAGAGAATGTAAGATTCTATCCGGAAGAAGAGAAAAATGACCCCAATTTTGCTCAGGCTTTGGCTAGCCTTGCAGAGATATATGTTAATGATGCCTTTGGAACTGCCCACAGGGCTCATGCCTCTACAGAAGGAGTAGCTAGAATTTTACCGGCAGTAGCAGGATTTCTTATGGAAAAAGAGATTAAATTCTTTTCTAAGGCTCTAGAATCTCCGGAGAGACCATTTGTAGCGGTGTTAGGAGGAGCTAAAGTTTCTGATAAGATTGGAGTTATTAAGAATCTACTAGAAAAGGTAGATATACTTTTAATAGGTGGAGGTATGGCTTATACCTTCTTAAAAGCTCTGGGATATGAAGTAGGACAATCTATCTGTGAGGTTGATAAGATTTCTCTGGCTAAAGAGTTGTTAGATTTAGCTAGAGAAAAGAAGGTCGAACTAGTACTACCAGTTGATGTGGTTATAGCGGATAGATTTGCTCCAGATGCAAATACTAAGGTTGTACCTGTCTCTCAGATTCCTAGTGATTGGCAAGGACTAGACATAGGTCCTCAGACTAGAGAAATATTCGCCCAAAAGGTTTCTCAAGCAAAGACTATAGTTTGGAATGGGCCATTAGGGGTATTCGAAATGCCTGCATTTAGCGAAGGAACTAGAGCTGTGGGTACCGCTATAGCTAATACTGACGCATTAAAAGTAGTTGGTGGTGGTGAAACAGCAGAAGCAGTAGAAAAGTTTGGCCTTACAGACAAGATGACTCATGTTTCTACTGGTGGTGGAGCTAGTCTAGAGTTTCTAGAAGGCAAGGTTCTTCCTGGGGTAGCAATCTTGGATGATAGCGAGAGTATTAAGAGGAAGCTTAAATGAGGAGAAGACTTATAGCTGGCAATTGGAAGATGAACGGGACTGTACCAGAGGCTATATCTCTGGTACAGCGCCTTAAACTTTTGGTATCAGATATCCAAGACAGGGATATTGCAGTGTGTCCTCCGTTTACCCTTTTAGACGTAGTTTCAAAGATGATTGTTGATACACGTATCTATCTTGGAGCTCAAGATATGTTTTGGGAAGAAAAGGGGGCTTTTACTGGAGAGATATCTCCAGTAATGTTAAAAGAATTTAATTGCACATTTGTTATCTTAGGTCATTCTGAAAGAAGATGGGTTATTGGAGAAACAGATGAATTTATAGCAAAAAAGGTTGAATCTGCAATTAGAAATGGTCTTACCCCAATACTATGTGTTGGTGAAAGATTGGAGGATAGAGAGGCAGGAAAGACTAAAGATGTAGTTATGTCTCAGCTTGAAGGGAGTTTGGCTTTAATCAAAGACTATGAGTCTTTGGTTATTGCGTATGAGCCTGTATGGGCTATTGGCACGGGTAAACCAGCGTATCCTAAAGATGCAGTAGAAGTTATCTCTATGATAAGAGAGTGGTACGGGTCTCGATTTGGAAAAGATAAGGCAGAAGAGGTAAGAATACTCTATGGTGGTAGTGTGACCCCCTCTAATATAGATGATTTTATGAGAGAAAGCGAAATAGATGGAGCTCTTGTTGGAGGCGCAAGTTTAAATGCAGATAGCTTTGCTAGAATAGTTAAGTATCTTTTGTAAGATTTGGAGGTATTATGAAAGACACATTAATGATTATACAGATAATAATAGCTTTAGGATTGAGTTTAATTATCCTCTTGGAACCTCCTAGAGGAGAAGGATTAGGTGCAATAGGAGGAAGTGCTAGACTTTTTCACGTAGGGAAAGAAAAAGAGAAAAAACTTGATAAGATTATAGCAGTAATAGGAGGAGCATTCTTTATATTAGCTGGAATTTTGGCTTGGGCTTTATAAGTAATAGAATAAATTTAGGAGGGCAAAATCCTTTGCCCTCCCTTTTTCTTATTCAGAGAAGATTTCTAATTTAACCTGATCAAATAGTCCAAGTGGCATTAGAACATAGTCAGGGGTAAATTCTTCTCCTTCTGTCCTGAAGGATTTAGAGTCTGTCCAGGGTTTTTTCCCACTCTTTTGATGTAGAGGACCCAACATATTTCTAGGGCTACCTACTACCTCTATCTCTATCAAATTCTTCCCATTTATAACAAAAGGAGTAATATCTAAACCATCTGCACATCTCCAAGGTATATATCCTGCCAATTTCCCATTGACCCATATAGCAGTAGTAATAGCAGAATGATTACCAAGCTTTAATACTATCCTTTCATTTGACTCTAGATTTATATCTACTTCTTCTATATAGCTTATACTACCAGCATAATGAGGATAACCCTGTAAGCACCAATCCCCAAAGCGAATCTTCTCCGGTTCTCTTATTATCTCTCTAGTAGAAATATCTACTCCAAAGTCTCCTATTATATAACAGTCCTCTACTTCCATTCTATTCTTGTATAAGCAGAAGAGTATAAGTTCATTATCTCCTACCTTTGGTGTTGGTAACTCTATCCTGTCAAAACTCCTATCTAAATACCATCCTTTAGGTTTATTAGAGACACCCTGTCCATTAAAGAATATCTCAAAATCCTCCGCATTTTCAATGACTAGGCTTATTGGAGTCTTGGGTATCTCTTTTACTTTGAAGATAAATCTGAATTCTACTGGAGTATTGTCATTTGGATGAGACTCATACACCCATCTCCACCTTTGCTCTATCCCGTTTATATGTATATCTCTCATACCTAATCTGCGTCTAAGCTCAAGTTGAGCTTTCCAGACTGGAAGAATTTCTGACCATTTTTCATCCTTAACTCTATACTGGCAAAAGTCTAATGTAAGCACATTAGGATCACTTCTTTTGAATCTAGTAACAGGTCCTATATACTGACTTCTCTTATACTTAAGTTCTTCAGGCTTACTTAATGTAGGTTTTGATTTAGGGTCAATAACATAGAGTTTGGACTCTGCTGGTCCAAAAGTTGCTTTTATTCTGGTTTGATTTTCCTCCTGAATGGTATATATCTCTTTTATCTCACCTGTAAGAGGGTCCCACTCTTCCACCATGCCATTGTTATGTATGGTGATTTCAACGTTATGAGAATTATTTCTATCTGTATTTACTATGAAAAACACATCATTTCCATCTATATTCCTCTCCATATATATGAAGCAGCCAGCTTCCTCCCCTGGTGTTTCTTGTATACGTATCCTAGGTTGTAAAACATTATCCAAAGCTTTAGATAATTCTCTTTTGTCATCTATAACAGTCATATTTGAGTGACTAAATAGCCAAGAGAGGTCTTCATCTTGAGCTAAAACCTTATCTGGGAGAGGTCTTATAGCAATCACTTTTCCACCACTGTCCAAGAATTCCTTTATAAGTTCTACCGTTCTTCTTCTAATTGTCATCATAGGTGGAAGGATAAGGACTTTATAACTAGCCTGATTTATGACAAACTTACCATCTGAAACTTTTCCATATTCTTCAATGATAGACTCATCACCCAAATCAAAGTCTCTATGTATGGCTAATAGTGTGTCTAGTATATTTTGAAATTCTTCACCGATCTTCGAAGTCTCCTCAAAGTTAACCCCATTAAATAATAACCAAGCGCTTTCTATTGGATGTAAAAGGAGGATATCTCTCACTGCTTTGCCCTCTGAAAGTATTAAAGAAATTCTAGCAAAGTAGTCTTCTACAACCTTATTATACTTCCACCAAGTAGTGTTATAGTTAAAAGATGGAGGATAATCCCTTTTTCTACAACCTCTTAAAGTATACAAAGCTAAGTGTTGGCATCTCAAGTTTACCCCTAGAGCATACTGCCAATCACCAACCCATTTCTGCCCTTCAAAGGTGAATTCCCATCCGGTACAGCCATACAGTTCAGAAAGTACTCTATTTTTACCAAACTGATTTGCCACACTACTGCATTGCTTTACTGTTAAGGTTTCTTTAATAGATTCTGTTAGAATATCTATCCCAGGAAGTCCTTGATATACGTAATGAGGCATAATAGCTCCAGATACAAGAGTGGAACCTGGAAGGCTATTTTCATAAAGATAATGCCCTGTAAACAATAGATTATGCTTTTGGCACCACTCTCCTAATTGCTTTGAGTAAGAACTGACAAAGAGCTCAGTTATAGTCCTCCAATAATCATACCTTATCTTATGGGTTTTTTCTCCATCAAAAAAGAGGTAGGGTAGATTTTCTGTAATATCATAGCCTCTTCTTTCTTTAAAGAAATCTGGGAATATATCAGTCCAAGGTAATCCTCTCTTAGCTACTCTCCAGGCAAATATGTTGGGCTCATCTGTAAATATACCCGGGATAGTTTTCCCAAATTCCTCTCCGACTTCTCTAAGATAGGCTTCATAAGTAGTCTCTATAAAGGTTTTTACACTTTTAGGATTTAGATTATCGCTATAAGTATCTCCATTAAACCAATCTACCTTTGGACATATCTCTCTTCTGAAGATTAATCCAACCTCATTATCCTCGAGGGATATCTTCTCTGTCACTCTTCTCAGTTTTACTATAGAGTTTTCCTCTAATATTGCTATAAAACTAGCTAAGCTTCCATTTGGGTCTATCTCTCTATTAACAACCTCTACAGTCAAAATCTTTGCTCGCCCCTCATCTCCTATCGCTTTAGCTACCAAACCTCCAGCAAAGCCAGATGGCCACCTATCCTCATCATATAGCCATGCATTCATACCTATTTTTTTTGCTGTTTGGACAGACCTTTTTATGCAATTCATCCACTCATCGCTTAAATAAGGAGTTTCTAGCCCCTCTCTTGAATGCATAAAAAATCCACCCATTCCGGAGTCTTTCATCTCTCGTATCTGTCTGTCTAATTCTTCTGAATCTAGCCTGTCATTCCAGGACCAAAAGGGAGCTCCTCTATAATCTTTATCTGGGTTTAAAAATTTTTCTTTTAAGTCTTTCATAAGATAAACCTCCTCAAAAGAAGATATTATTTACTTTTTAACCTTTCGATTATCTCTTCTACCTCTTTTTCACCTTCTCGATAGAAATTTTCTTCTTCTTTGTCTAACTCTCTAAGTAGCTTTAGAAATTCTCCTGCATGTATCTTTTCCTCATTGGCTATATCATATAAAACCTCTTTAGCAAGTTTATCATCTGTCGCCTCAGCTATCTCTTCATAGAGCTGTATCGCTTCATATTCAGCAGCAATAAAAAATCTAATAGCTCTTATCAGTTCTTCTTTAGAAACCTTCTTACTAGAAGAAAACGTTGAATAAGGAGTTCCAAACTCAGGCATAGATAATCCCTCCTCTAAATAAACCTTTTTAGAATATTATATCACACCTTCCTAAGCATTGACTAAAAATTCAATATTCTTTATAATTTTAACTAGAAAACTAATATTTGTTAGAGGTGATGATGTGGCTTTAAGATTATCAACTAAGGCTAGATATGGTTTAAGGGCATTAATATCCTTAGCAAGACACTATGGGGAAGGTCCTATAATGGCAAAAATTATAGCTAGAGAAGAGGACATATCAGAAAATTATCTAGAACAGATTATGGAGCTTTTAAGAAGAAGCGGAATAGTAAGAAGTATAAGAGGAGCTCAAGGAGGTTTTGTATTAGTTAGACCACCTCAAGATATAAAGGTAAAAGAGATAATAGATATTCTAGAGGGACCTATAATTCTTGTAGATTGTCTCTCGTCTCCTGAAGTTTGCAAAAGGAGTAAGGACTGTTCTGCGCGTGTTCTATGGGAAGAGTTGAAAGAGAATATAATCCAATCCCTGGAGTCAAAAACACTAGCTGATCTTGTAGGTCAATAGAGAAATGTACTCTTTTTGTATATTGAGTTGCAACTTGTGATATAATATATATAATCTTAAAAGTATGAGGATATAGGACTTATTGAGGTTTGAGATGTTTATAGAAGATAATTTAATACTTAAAATTATTGAGACAGGTTTAGATGTAGCAGTTCTCAGACACAATATTTATAGCACTAATATAGCTAATGTGGATACCCCTGGCTATAAGAAGTATAGGGTAGAGTTTGAAGAGATCCTTAAGAATGCTCTAGAGGGAAATGCAGAGGTCTCTAATATAGAACCTAAAGTTTATAGAGTTACAGAGACTTCTTTTAGAAATGATGGAAATAATGTAAATCTAGATGAAGAGATAGCCCTTATAAATCAGAATTTTCTTAAATATCAAGCCCTTTCGCAGTTTGCTAGGTGGCATTTTGATAGATATTATACTGTTCTTGGAGGTAGGAAGAGATGAGTCTGTTAAAAACTATGGAAATATCAGCATCTGGACTTACCGCTCAGAGGTTAAGATTAGATATCATAGCTAATAATTTAGCAAATGCAGAGACAACAAGGACTGAAAGAGGGGTACCATATAGAAGACAAGTGCCTATTTTTCGGGAAGTTTTAGATCAAGTTACTGGAGAATCAAGAGGGGTAGAAGTTTTAGGAATACGTGAGGATAACTCTCCATTTAGGATGGTTTATGATCCAGGCCATCCTGATGCAAATCCAGAAGGTTATGTTCTTTATCCAAATGTAAATCCTGTGATAGAAATGACTGATATGATTTCTGCTACTAGAAGCTATGAAGCTAATCTGACTCTAATTACTTCTGCTAAAAATATGTTTCTAAAAGCTTTAGAGATATAAAGAGGTATAATTGATGCCATCAATAGAACCTATAAGGTTTGATATTAAACCTATAAAGAGTAATGGAAAAGAGAAGGAGGAAGTAAGTTTCGCAGAATTTCTAAAGGAGTCTTTAGAAAAGGTAAATCAATTACAGATAGAAGCCAATAATGCTGTAACTGCTTTCTCTATGGGAGAAGATATTGATATACATAGGGTAATGATAGCGATAGAAAGAGCTAACCTGTCTTTATCTATAGTTACTGAGATTAGAAATAGATTGCTTGATGCCTATCATGAGATAATGCGTATGGTCCCATAAAATCGTTAATGACCAATTGATATTATGAACTATAGAGATATAATAGGGTCTGTAAAGAGGTTTTGGCAGGAAGCTTCTCCTAGAGTAAAAGTTTTAATATTAGTTGGAGGAGTTACATTGGTAGTTTTGTCTTTTTATTTTTTCTCCTTAAGTTCAAGAGTAAATTATGATGTTCTTTTCAGTAATCTCTCACCTCAAGATGCCTCTGCTATTACATCTAAGTTAAAAGAAATGGGAGAAAGTTATAGATTAGCTGAAGGTGGTTCTGCTATATTAGTCCCTAAAGATAAGGTTTATGAATTAAGATTACTGATGGCTGGACAGAATCTACCTTCTGGAGGAGGAGTAGGTTTTGAGATTTTTGACAAGACCTCTTTGGGAACTACTGATTTTGTGGAGAGAATAAACTATCAGAGAGCTTTACAGGGAGAATTAGCTAGAACAATCTCTAGTCTCTCTAACGTTGAATATGCAAGAGTTCATATTGTTCTTCCTAGAGAAAGGCTCTATACTTCAGAGTCCCTTCCCCCTCAAGCTGGTGTAGTTTTAAAATTAAAACCTGGGAGTATGATCTCTAAGAATGAAGTGACCGCTATAGCAAGGCTAGTAGCAAGTAGTGTGGAAGGGTTAAAACCGGAACAGGTTACTATAGTTGATACTAATGGGAACTTACTTTCAAGAGGAATATTTGATGGGCAAGAAGAAGTAGCTACTTTAGAGGAATCTTTCTATTTAGAAGTAAAAGACAAATTGGAAAAGACTATAGAAGAGAGAATACAGAGTATGTTAGTAGGAATATTGGGCCCTAACAAAGCAATAGTTAGGGCATCGGCAGAGTTAGATCTTACTCAACTTAAAACCTCCAAAGAGATTTTTTCCCCTGTAGTAGAAGAGAAAGGTATTGTGAAGAAAGAGCAGAGATTAAAGGAGGAATATGAGGGTCAAGGGGCAGTGGGCGGGGTACCTGGAGTATCTTCCAATATCCCTGGATATGAAATTATAACAGGAACTAGCAATGTCAGTACCTATAATAAACAGCAAACTAGTATAGATTACGAAGTTAATAGAGAGGTGCAGGAGATACTAGAAAAACCTGGGAAGATAAAAAGGCTTTCTATAGCTGTTGTTGTAGATAAAGAGCTTACACTTCAAGAACAGAATTCTATAAGAGAACTGGCTTTAGCAGCAGGTGGGATAGACTTAAATAGAGGCGATATAGTTACAGTCCAAGGTATCCCGTTCGATAGAAGTTATTACGAAAAAGAGGCCTCTATTATGGCTGAGGAGGCAGTAAGACAGAGAAATCAAGAAATTATAAGACTTGCAATAATTATAATAGGAATAATTATTGCCCTATTAATCCTTAGAAACATAGTAAGAGTGCTTATAAAGCCTTCAAGGAGAATAGAAGAGTTGTTGCCAGAAGAGGTTCCTGCTCCAGTATTGGAGAAAGTCCCAGCTATTTCTCCTGAAGAACAGCGTAAAAGAGAGATTTCAGAGGAGATTATGCAGTTGGCTAGGAGAGATCCGCAGTCCTTTGTCAAACTCCTTAGG
>JAOACC010000092.1 GCA_026418035.1 bacterium | reverse complement strand
AGATGTGTATAAGAGACAGATATTATACTACTCTCTTTTTAAGAGCCACAAATATAAGGGCAATGGCTCCACCCAATTCAGCCAAGGCTATTGTTATTTCTAGCGGGGTATAGGCTATCCTTGCTAGGGCTAGAGGGACATTATGGAATACAAATAGGACCAAAAGCTCAATACCAGTTATATAGAGGAATCTCTGTATAAGGTCTCCCTTTTTTACACCATTCCTATAATAAGCCTCTGCATAGATCACTATAGCCAACCAAAGTATAGCGATACCTACAAATAGAAATCTGTCAATAGCGCTTCCTACCCATCTATCCCTGATAAAGAATGCCATAACCTTTAAGTAGAACTCTCTACCTGCTAGAAACAATAAAAACATTGTAGCGGTAGTTATTATCCAAAATATATAGCACAATATATATGCTAACGTCTTCCTCATAAATATTTATTTTATCACAGTTTTATTCAATATTCTATCTTGTATAGATAGAGACCATAAGGAGGAGCAATGCCTTTTATTAACCCTCTTTTCCTAGCGTTGAGGATGTATTCAACTCCGTCTCTATCTATAAACCCATAACCAACATCAAAAAGAACCTTTACTATGAGTCTTACCATCCCTCTTAGGAATCCATTTGCCTTTATATAAAAGATTATAAATGGGTCTTTCTCAAAGATAGCAGTATCGTAGACCTCTCTAATAGTTCCCTCTCCATCTGATTTAGAGAAGCTAATAAAATCCTTCTCTCCCTTAAAGACATCTATTACATCCATAATCTTTTTTAAGTCTGGCTTCTCTCTAATATACCAGGCATAGTTTCGCAAAAATGGTGAATAAGATGTATTATAAGCTAAGTATACATAGCTTCTAGATTTTGCCGAAAACCTAGCATGAAAATCTAGAGGGACCTCTTCTGCATCTTTAACTATTATCGACTTTGGTAAAAGGCTATTGAGAGCTATCGGAAGTTTCTCCAGTGGGATCTTAGAATTGGTTTTAAAATTTACCACCTGATTTATCGCATGAACACCGGTATCGGTCCTCCCTGCCCCTATAACCTCTATATCTTCCTCAGTAATCTCTGTTAAAGCAGACTCTAAGATACCCTGGATAGTTGGGACATTGGGTTGAACCTGAAAGCCAAAGAAAGATGAACCATCATAGGCTATTGTAAGCTTTATATTTCTCATATCAAGACTGAAACTATACCAACTATTATAGAGGCAAATAGGAAAAGAAAGTCACTCTGAGAGAGGACATACTCCTTCATCCTTGTCCTCCCTTCCCCACCCCTATAACACCTAACCTCCATAGCCAAGGCAAGGTCATCCGCCCTTTTGAAAGTATTTATAAATAAAGGTACTAGAATTGGTATAAGGTTTTTTGCCCTGCTTAATATACCTCCACTCTCTATATCCGCTCCCCTAGCAACCTGAGCCTTTATAATCCTATTTGTCTCCTCAACCAAAACAGGGATAAATCTTAAGGCTATACTCATCATCATTGCTATCTCATGGGAGGGAAATCCTATACGCTTAAGCGGAGAAAGCAAAGATTCCAAGGCATCTGTGAGCTCTAATGGGGAGCAGGTTAAGGTAAGTAGGGTGCTAAAACTTATAAGTAACATAAACCTAGCAACCATAAGTAAGCCATTTCTCAAGCCCTCCATGGTTCCTTTTAAGAACCAAAAATGGAAGATAACCGTCCCCTGGGTGGTAAATAGATGGAGTGCAAATGTAAGAAGTATAAAGAATATGAGAGGCTTTAGTCCGCGGAATATATACAGTGGAGGGACTTTAGATAGTATAATTAATCCCAGTAAGAAAGAGGCTAACAAGGCATAGCCATAGAAGTTTTTCACTATAAAGATAAAGATTATACTTATAAAGGTTGCTATAAGCTTTATCCTAGGGTCAAGTCTATGTATGGATGAGTTAAGTGGTAGGTATTGTCCGAAGCTTATCTCTATTGCCAAGGGATCTCCTCCATTTGACTATTACTCTAACAGCCTCATCTAGGTCCAATATGTTATAGGGGATATCAGCCCCCTTCTTATACAACGTATATAAAAGCTCAACTATCTGAGGAACACCTAGTGATATCTCCAATAGCTTCTCTACGTTCTTAAAAATCTCTCTGGGTGGACCATCCATCAGAATAGTTCCATCAAAAAGGACAATAATACGGTCAGCATATTTAGATACCTCGCTAAGGTCATGAGAGACTATTATAACCGTAAGGGATTCCTTTCTATTTAGATAATCAATCTCCTTCAGAAGTTCTCTACGACCCTGAGGGTCTAAGTTTGCCAATGGTTCATCTAAGACAAATACCTCTGGCTCCATAGCTAGGACACTAGCAATAGCTACCCTTCTCATCTCTCCTCCACTTAGGAGAAATGGAGACTTATCAAGAGGTATATATTCTATCCCAAGCTTTTTAACTACATCTTCTACCCTTTCTTTGATTTCATCCTCAGAGTATCCATAGTTTCTCAAGCCGAAGGCTAACTCATCGTAGATGGTCTCTGAAAATATCTGTGTCTCAGGGTACTGAAAGACCATCCCTACCTTTTTTCTTAAGGCTTTTAGGTCCTTTGTCTTAGATATCTCTATCCCATCTACTATAACCTCACCCTTTGTGGGTTTCAGTAAACCGTTAAAATGCTGTATCAGTGTAGACTTACCAGAGCCAGTAGGACCTATAATAGAGATAAATTCTCCCCTTTCTATCTTAAGGTCTATACCTTTCAAAGCCCAGTAAGACAGAGGAGAATTCGGGTTATACTGATACCAGACATCTCTTAACTCAATCAAGGATGGCATTAACCATCTCCTCAATAGTTAATGGAATATTATCAAATGCCACATCGAACTTCTTAAGCCTTAGTGCTAAGGCAGGTATCTCAGGGATATCTAAACCTATCTTTTTTAGTGTATCTTCATCGGTGAGGATATCTCTAGCAGATCCCTCTTTAAATATCCTTCCCTTATAGAGGAGCATTATCTTATCTGCATATACAAGTTCCTCAAGGTGATGCGTAATATACACAATCCCTACCCCCTCTTCTTTAAGCTGTAAGACGGTAGAAAGGACCTCTTTTCTTCCAACAGGGTCCAACATAGAGGTAGGCTCATCAAGGACAATATACTTGGGTCTCATAGCTAGGATTCCCGCTATGGCTACACGCTGTTTCTGTCCTCCGGAGAGTGTAGCGACTAATCTCTTCCTCTCATTAATAAGACCTACCCTCTCTAAAGCATATTGGACCCTCTCTCTTATTATAGAAGGAGGGATTCCAAGATTCTCCGGACCAAAAGCTACATCTTCTTCTACTACACTTGCTACAAGCTGATTATCGGGATTCTGGAAGACAAGTCCAACGGTCTGCCTAATTATCCACTGCTTAGACCTGTCTTTAACAGAGATCCCATCAACAAAAACCTCTCCCTTAGTTGGAGAGAATATCCCGTTTAGACATTTTGCTAGGGTAGATTTTCCTGAACCATTTGGACCTGCTATTCCTACAAACTCCCCACTTTTTACACAAAAACTAACATCATCTAATATAGGGTTATCCTCATAACTAAAGGAGAGGTTTTTAACCTCAATCGACATCCTATTTTACAAGGGAGACTTTTACTAGGGGAGCACCATCCCCCTGTCTTACCCCTAATTTAAAGACACGAATGTGACCACTTTCTCTAGAAAAGAGACTAGAAGAGGAGAATAATTTACTTGCTACCTCTTTTTCATATATTACCCTAGAAACCCTTCTTATAGCATTTAGATCTTGCTTCTTTGCTATAGAGATCAATCTCTCAGCAAGAGGGACAAGCTCTTTAGCCTTTGCCTCAGTAGTAACTATACTCTCGTGCTTAAAGAGGGCGGTAACTAAACTTCTCAGTAATGCCTTTCTCTCTGCTGAGAAACGTCCCAATCTATTACCCTTCTTGCGATGACGCATCTTTCTTCACCTCTTCTTCTTTCAAGGTATATCCAAATTTCCTAAGTTTTTCCTCTATCTCTTGGACCATCTTATCCCCTATATTCTTTATGCTTTTTAACTCTTTAGGGGTCTTTTTACTTAGTTCTTCAGCGGTTTTGATTCCCTGTCTCTTAAGTATATTGACTATTCTCGATGCTAGTCCAAGCGATTCTATAGATATCCCTTCCTCCACAGATGGCTCAGGAATAACTATAGTTGATGTCTCTTCAGGGACCTGTATCTCTAGATCCTCTCTAAATATCAGCTGTTGTAATTCACTTTCTAGAAGCCTTGTAAGGGTATCATAGTTGTCTCTCAGTATCCTAGAAGCCTGTAGCACAGCCTCTCCAGGAGTTACGGAGCCATTTGTCCATAACTCAACGATTACCCTCTCAAAATCTGTAACCTGTCCAACCCTTGTATTCTCCACCTTATAACTTACCCGTCTTACTGGGCTAAAGAACGCATCCATAGGGGTATATCCTACAGAGGTAAAAGTCCCCTTAAGTTTGTCTGCGGTTACGTAGCCCTTTCCTCTCTGTATAACTAGGTCCATCCTCAGAACCGAGTCTTCATTATCTAGTGTAGCTATATATAGGTCTGGATTTATAATCTCCACATCGCTATCCGGAATAAAATCTCCTGCGGTAATGACTCTAGGGCCCCTCTTTTCTATAGAGATCGTCTTAAACTCAGTATTATAAAGCTTTACTACCAAACCCTTTAGATTTAGTATTATATCTACTACATCCTCTTTAACCCCAGGTATGGTGGAGAATTCATGTAAAACTCCGTCTATTCTTACTCCTATAGGAGCGCAACCTTCTATAGAAGAAAGAAGGACCCTTCTTAAAGTATTTCCAACAGTATGACCATAACCTCTCTCTAGAGGCTCTATATATAACTTACCATATGACTTTTCATGTTTTAACCATTCAACGTGAAACATTAATATTCCCCCTATCTAGAGTAGAACTCTACTATCAACTGTTCGTTCACAGGTATATCTATCTCTTGTCTGCTAGGTAGACTCCTTACTACACCTTCTACTCTATCCGGATTAAGCTCTAACCAACTTGGTACTTTGACCTCGTTTATCCTCTCCCTAACAATTTCACCTAGGGTGCCAGAGAGTATCTTATCTTTTAATGTTATCCTATCACCTATGTTTACTAGGTAGGAAGGCACATCAAGTTTCTCCCCATTAACTAACACATGGCCGTGAGCTACAAGCTGTCTAGCTTGAGCCCTAGATGTCGCAAAGCCTAATCTATACACCACATTATCTAGACGTCTCTCTAATAGTTGCAGTAGAGTCTCTCCGGTAACCCCTTTCCTCTTAGATGCAAGTTCAAAGTAGTTCCTAAACTGGGTCTCAGAGACTCCATATATACGACGAGCTTTCTGCTTCTCCCTCAACCTCAATCTATACTCTGAGAACCTAGCCCTTACTGTGCCATGCTGTCCAGGAGCGGTCTTACGCTTCTCTAGTATGCATTTAACCGACTGGCACCTTTCCCCCTTTAGATAAAGTTTTACACCTTCTCTTCTACATAACCTACACTTTGCCTCTGTATATCTAGCCATTATACTCTCCTCCGCTTAGGTGGACGACATCCATTGTGTGGTATTGGTGTAACATCCTTTATTAATGTTATATCTAAACCTGCCGCCTGTAGAGACCTTATAGCTGCCTCTCTACCAGGTCCAGGCCCCTTAACATATACATCTACCTGTCTCATACCTTGGTCTATAGCCTTCTTGGCTGCAGATTCAGCAGCTAGTTGTGCAGCAAACGGGGTTCCTTTCTTAGTTCCTTTAAAACCACATGTCCCTGCACTAGCCCAGCTTATAACAGCACCATTAGGGTCTGTAATAGTAACTATCGTGTTATTAAAGGTAGAATGTATATGGGCTATTCCTTTAACAACTCCTTTTTTCTCTCTTCTACGAGTTCTCCTTTTTGCCATAATACCTCCTATCCTTACTTCTTACTACGAGCTCCTACCGTCTTTCTTGGTCCTTTTCTTGTTCTAGCATTTGTCCTAGTTCTCTGCCCTCTTACCGGTAAGCCATATCTATGTCTTAGTCCTCTATATGTTCCAAGCTCTATAAGTCTTCTTATATTTTGAGATACCTCTCTCCTAAGGTCCCCTTCAACCTTATAATTGTTCTCAATGATCTCTCTAAGTCTTGCTATCTCTTCTTCCGTAAGGTCATTAGCCTTCTTATCAGGATTGATCCCTGCTTCTTGTAGAATCTTTTTACTAGTAGGGAAGCCAATACCATATATATAGGTAAGGGCAACCTCTATCCTCTTATTTCTAGGTAGGTCTACTCCAGCTATTCTTGCCATAAGACTATCCCTGCCTCTGCTTATGTTTTGGATTTGAACAAATTACCATCACTTTTCCGTTTCTCCTTATAACCATACATTTATTGCATATCCTCTTGACCGAAGCACGCACCTTCATTCCTTTTATAACCTCCTTACAATACGTCCACGAGTGAGATCATAAGGCGAAAGCTCCAACTTTACCCTATCCCCAGGTAAGATACGGATAAAATTCAACCTTATCTTACCTGATATATGGGCTAAAACCCTATGCCCATTATCTAACTCTACCCTAAACATTGCATTAGGGAGAGCCTCTACCACTGTTCCCTCTACTTCAATAACATCCTTTTTATCTGACATTTCACCACCCAACTAATAAAGTATATCAGATTCTAATCTTTTAGTCTAGTAGCGATTAGTGGTTCGCCATCCTGAACAACAACGGTATGTTCAAAATGGCAGGATGGTTTTCCATCCCTTGTTATAACTGTCCAACCATCCTCTAGGATAATAACATCCTCTGTTCCCAGATTTACCATCGGCTCTATAGCCAATACAAAACCTGGTTCAAGTATAGGACCTTGACCAGGAGGGCCAAAATTGGGGATCTGTGGCTCCTCATGAAGCTTTCTCCCTATTCCATGACCCACGAAACTCTTTACTACGCTCATATTATTTGCCAATACATAAGACTCTATAGCATGAGAGATATCTGAGAGATGATTCCCAGGCTTAGCATATGAGATACCTATATCAAGAGCCTCTCTTCCTACCTTTAATAGTGCCTCTATCTCAGAAGACACCTCACCAACCGCTACAGTAACAGCTGAATCTGCATGATACCCATTGTATTCTACTCCAACATCTATACTAACAATATCTCCTTCCCTAATCCTAACCGACCTCTTAGGTATCCCGTGGATGACCTGCTCATTTATAGATACACAGATACTCTTAGGGTATCCACTGTAACCTTTAAAAGAAGGCTTACCACCAAGTTTACGTATAAGGGATTCTGCCTCTCTATCTAAATCTAATGTGGAGATACCAGGAATAATAATCCCTTGTAAGTATTCTAAAACCTTTGCCACTATCTGCCCAGCCTGAAGGATCATCTCTATCTCTCTTTGAGTCTTACGCCTTATCAACTATACCCTTCCTCTCCAGGACCTCAAGAACCAAACCATGGACCTCTTCTATAGACCCAGAACCATCCACCACCTCTAATAGATTCTTCTCTCTGTAATAGTCTATAAGTGGTGCGGTCCTTTCTCTATAAACTCTAAGTCTTTCTCTTATAGTCTCTGGTTTATCGTCATCTCTCTGAATTAGCTTTGTCCCATCATTATCACAGGTTTCTGACTCTTTAGGTGGGTCATATATAACATGATACCCCCTACCACAGGTAGGGCAATACCTTCTCCCGGCAAGTCTTCTTATTATCTCTTCATCATCAACATCTATAGCTAAAACTATATTTAATGTCTTTCCATATCTAGGTAGAAAGTTATCCAAGAATGTTGCCTGACCTATAGTTCTAGGATATCCATCAAGAAGGAATCCATCATTAAGGTTCTTTATATAATCTTCCATTAAAGCATTTATAATATCGTCTGAAACCAACTTACCACTTTTCATTATCTCCTCTACCTGTAACCCTAGAGGAGTCCTTTTATTTACAGCATCTCTAAGTATATCCCCTGTAGATATATGGGTAAGATTAAACTTTCCAGCCAATAACTTTGCCTGAGTTCCCTTCCCTACTCCAGGGGGACCGAGTAGTACACCGTAGATAGCCATATAATCACCTCTATTTCAAGAATCCCTCATAATGTCTCATAATGAGTTGAGATTCAAGTTGTCTTACCGTTTCAACCGCTACCCCTACTACAATCAATACCCCCGTACCAAAGAATACTGATGTAAATGCACCTATCTGGGAGGATCTGATAAAAGATGGGGCTACCGCTAGTATAGCAAGGAATATAGCACCGATAAAGTTTATCCTTGTATTTATCTCATTTATATACTCAGAGGTATACCTTCCTGGTCTTATACCGGGGATAAATCCACCGTATTTCTTTATATTATCAGCTATCTCATCAGGGTTAAAGACTATAGAACTATAGAAATAGGTGAAAAAGATTATAAGTAGTGCATATAGGGAGATATAAAGCAGTGAACCAGGTGAAAATATGTCAGCAAACCTCTTTATATTTGGCAAGAACTGAGCAAGCGTTGATGGAAATAGAAGAACTGAGCTTGCAAATATTATCGGTAATACTCCACCCTGGTTGACTCTAAGTGGTAAATAAGAACTCTGTCCACCGTATACCCTTCTTCCAACTACTCTCCTAGCATACTGTATTGGTATCTTTCTCTGCGCCTCCTGCATATATATTACCGCCACAAAGACACCCACTCCAACTATCAGGAAGAAGATTAGGAAGAAAGGATTCATCTGACCTACGCTTATAAGTCTTCCACTCTGGAATACTGCACTTGGAATCCTTGCTATTATACCAGAGAAGATGATAAGGGATACACCATTTCCAGCCCCATATTCTGTAATAATCTCCCCTATCCACATAAGAAATAGGGATCCAGCAGTAAGCGTAATAGATACGTTTAAAAGATAGAAAAGACCAATCCCTTCTAGAACACCAAGATTCCTAAGCCAGGTGCTCATTCCAAAAGCCTCTACGAAGGCTAACACCACCGTAAGATATCTAGTATACTGGGTAATCTTACGCCTACCAATTTCTCCCTCTTCCTTGGCAAGCCTCTCTAAAGCAGGAATAACTACTGTCAAGAGTTGCATTATAATGGATGCGTTTATATATGGGATAACTCCCATTGCAAATATAGAAAAGCTCCTAAGCCCACCCCCTGCAAATAGGTCAAACATATTTAATAGGGTCCCCTGTCCCATAAGAGCCTCCAAGCTCTTCATGTTTACCCCAGGGACAGGGATAAAGATCCCTATTCTATATATAGCTATCATAAGAAGAGTAAAAAATATCTTATTCCTCAGCTCTGGTATCCTAAAGATATTAAAGAATCTTGTAGTAGAAGATTCCACCATCAGGCAATTACCTCCACTTTCCCTCCAACAGCGGTTATCTTTTCTATAGCCTTCTCAGAAAACTTATGTGCCTTAACAGTTAAGGCTTTCTCTAAGGTTCCATCCCCTAGGATCTTAAGTCCATCGTATAGCTCTTTTATAATACCCTTTTCTAATAGAAGCTCAGGCGTTACCTCAGTCCCCTCCTCAAAAGTATTTAATAAACCAACATTTACTATTGCATATATCTTCTTGAATTTATTCTTAAAACCAGGTAGTCTAGGAAGCCTCCTCTGTAGCGGGGTTTGTCCTCCCTCAAATCCAGGCATTACCCCATCTCCAGAACGGGAGCCTTGTCCTTTTATACCTCTACCAGAGGTCTTCCCTTTACCAGAGCCGTGACCTCTACCTACTCTTATCCTTTCTTTTACTGCGCCTTTAGGAGGGAACAGTTCAGAGAGTTTCATCATCACTAACCTCCTTAATCTCTAACAAGTGTTTTACCTTGTTCAGCATACCCATAATACTTGGAGTTGCTTCAAAGTCTCTAGTCTTATTCACCTTATTTAACTTTAATACCTTCAGTGTAGCCTTTTGATCTTCTGGATAACCTATCGGACTCTTCTTCAGTGTAACTCTCAGCTTCATAGCATCACCTCAGTATATCTTTTACTTCTTTCCCTCTTATTCGTGCTACTTCTGCAGGGGTTCTCAGCATCGATAGGGCTTTCATAGTAGCCTTAGCTAGATTTATTGGGTTAGTAGAACCCAAAGCTTTTGTAAGGATATTCTTTATACCAGCCAGTTCCAATATGGCTCTCACTGTTCCTCCAGCTATAACTCCTGTTCCTTCCGATGCAGGACGAAGTATCAACTTAGAAGCTCCAAAATCTGCCACCACCTCGTGAGGAATGGTAGTTCCCCTCATAGGAACAGTAATTATATTCTTTTTAGCCTTAGTTATAGCTTTTCTTATTGCATCTGGAGCCTCTGGAGCTTTACCTATAGCAATACCTACATGACCCTGCATATCTCCAACAGCAACCAAGGCACTAAAGCTAAATCTCTTTCCCCCTGCTACTACTTTTGCTACCCGCCTAACTGATATTACCCTTTCAGTAAAATCTAAGGTTTCAGGTATTTCTATAATGTTGTCTTCCATCTTAGAATTGCAACCCTCCCTCTCTAGCTCCTTCTGCTAGTGCTCTTACTCTACCGTGATACTTATATCCACCTCTATCAAAGACCACCTTCGTTATTCCTTTAGCTATAGCTCGCTCGGCAAGAATCTTGCCAACGACCTTTGCCTTTTCTGTCTTAGTTAGATCCTTTATCTGTTCATAAATCTCAGGTTCTACTGTAGAAGCTGAAACTAATGTATGACCTTTAGTATCATCTATTATCTGTGCATATATATGTTTTAGGCTTCTATAGACATTTAACCTTAATCTCTCCGGTGTTCCGAAAATAACCTTCCTTATACGTTCGTGTCTAATCTTCCTACGAAGGCTCCTATCCATCCTATTCCTCCTTACTTCTTGCCACCAACTTTTCCAGCTTTACCTAGCTTTCTCCTTACTACTTCATTTACATATCTGATACCTTTGCCACTATAAGGATTGACTGGCCTACAGGCTCTTATAACAGCAGCCATAGCCCCAACCTTCTCTTTATCTATCCCCTTCACTGTAACATGAGTTTGGTCTGGCACTTCAAATGTAACTTCATTTGGCTCAAAGACTACCGGATTACTGTAACCTATGTTTATAACTAGCTTATCTCCCTGCTTCTGCGCCCTATATCCGGTTCCTATAATCTCCAAGGTTTTAGTAAAACCTTTGGTAACACCCTCCACCATGTTAGCCACTACGGTTCTTATAGTACCATGCAAGGCTTTATGTAATTTTTCATCACTTTCCCTTTCTACTATAAGGGTATTATCTACCCTTTTGACGATAACACCTGAGGGAATAGTCTTCTGTAATGTCCCTAAAGGTCCCTTTACAGTTATACTGTTTTCCTTTATATCTATATCTACCCCAGAAGGGATAGGAATAGGTCTTCTTCCAATCCTAGACATATATTATCTCCTCCTACCAGACAAAGCAGAGAATCTCTCCACCTAAACCTTCCCTGCGAGCTTTTTTATCAGTCATAATACCACTAGAGGTAGAAACTATAGCTATACCTAAACCACCTAATACTCTAGGTAGTTCGTTTCTCTTAGCGTATATTCTTAGTCCAGGCTTACTAACCCTTCTTATACCCATGATAGCAGGTGTATTCTTATCCACGTATTTAAGATAGACTCTAATAAATGGAAACTTCTCTGTCTCTATCTCTTTATAATCTAAGATATAACCTTCCTCTTTAAGGATTCTAAGTATCTCTAACTTTAGCTTGGAGACAGGAGATATATCTACACTCTCTAGTCGAGCTTTACTTGCATTCCTTATCTTAGTTGACATATCAGCAATTGGATCAGTGGACATATCTTCTAACCTCCTACCAACTAGCCTTAATAATGCCTGGGATAAGCCCTCTATGGGCTAGTTCCCTAAAACATATCCTGCAGAGACCAAAGTCTCTAATATATCCTCTAGGTCTGCCACACCTGCTACATCTATTTCTCGCTCTTACTTTATACTTTGGTGGTAACTTACTTCTTTCAATCTTTACTTTACGCGCCATATCTTTTCCTCCTAATTAACCTCTAAAAGGCATTCCTAAAGCCTTAAGAAGCTCATAAGCCTCTTCATCCGTCTTAGCAGTAGTAACAATAGTTATATCCATACCTCTTACCTTTGCTACCTTATCGTATTCCACCTCAGGGAATATAAGCTGCTCCTTTATCCCTAAGGTATAGTTACCTTTTCCATCAAAGGATTTAGGACTTACACCTCTAAAGTCTCTGATTCTAAAGAGTGCTACATTTAATAATTTATCTAGAAATTCATACATCCTGTCTCCCCTAAGGGTGACCATACATCCAATACTCATTCCTTTACGGAGCTTAAAGTTAGATATAGACTTCTTAGCCTTTGTAACAACTGGCTTTTGCCCTGAGATCACCATTAGGTCGTTAACAGCAGCCTTTAGTAGGTCTGGATTTTGTATGGCATCTCCTACCCCCATATTTATCACAACTTTCTCTATCTTGGGGACAGCCATAACATTCTTATAGTTAAATCTCTTAATAAGGTATGGCACAACTGTTTCTCTATAATAATCCTTTAATCTAGGCATATATTCCACCTCTACTAAGTTTCATCTATTATCTCTCCACACTTTTTACATACCCTAACCTTTCCCTCGGAAAGGATTCTAACCCCTATCCTAGTTGGTTTGTTACAGTGAGGACAGACTAACATAACCTTGCTCCAATGCAGTGGAGCCTCTCTAACCACAATTCCCCCTGTTGGAAGCTGTGGGTTTGGTCTCATATGTCTCTTTACTCTATTTATTCCTTCAACTATTACTAACTGTTCTTTAGACTTGACCTCTAAGATCTTACCCCTTTTAAACTTATCCTTACCAGCTATAACTTCTACTGTATCTCCCTTTTTAAAATGGCTAAGCGTCATCCTATACCACCTCTGGTGCTAGGGATATTATCCTCATAAAGTCTTTATCTCTTAGCTCCTTGGCTACCGGTCCAAATATTCTCGTTCCTCTAGGGTTCTTCTGGTCATCTATAATTACTGCAGCGTTCTCATCAAATCTAACAACAGTGCCATCAGGTCTCTTTATGGCATTCTTGGTCCTAACTATTACTGCCTTAACGATATCACTCTTCTTTACACTACCATTAGGAGTAGCCTCCTTTACGGTAGCCACTATAACATCTCCAATATAGCCATACTTCTGATTTCCTGTCCCTAATACTCGTATACAGAGTATCTCTTTAGCTCCTGTGTTATCAGCTACCTTCAGTCGAGACATCGGTCGTATCATACTCTTCCCCTTCCTTCCTTCCAATAATACTTACTACTCTCCATCTCTTTTCCCTGCTAAGAGGTCGAGTCTCCCTAATGAGAACAATATCTCCTATCTGGCACTTATTCTCTTCATCATGAGCCTTATATCTTTTTATCTCTTTAACTACTCTGCCATAGAGAGGATGAGGAAATCTCCTCTCTACAGCTACTACTACTGTCTTATCCATCTTATTGCTTACAACTACACCTACAAGCTCATTTCTAGCCATAGTTCCTCCTTATCTGTTTCCCAAACTTCTCAGATGCATAATAGTAAGGATTCTTGCTATATCCCTTTTTACCTCTTTGATTCTAGCTGTGTTCTTAAGCGCTCCAGTAGTCTTCTGAAATCTTAGGTTAAACAATTCCTCTTTAAGTTCTCTCAATCTATTCTCTAATTCTATATCCGTCATATCTCTTATAACAGAAGGCTTCATAGCTTCTCACCACCCGAAAAACGATTTCTAGATATCAACTGTGTTTTAATAGGTAGCTTAGAACTGGCAAGTTTAAATACCTCCATTACAACATCTTTCGGAAGTCCCGCTATTTCAAATAAAACCTTACCTGGTTTTACTACCGCTACCCAATATTCCGGAGAACCCTTACCACTACCCATTCTAGTCTCTGCAGGTTTAGCGGTAACCGGTTTATCAGCAACGACTCTAACCCACATCTTACCGCCTCTTCTTAAGGCTCTATTGATTATAATTCTAGCTGCTTCAAGTTGTTCGCTTGTTATCCAAGCTGGTTCTAAAGCCTGAAGCCCATATTCTCCAAAGGCAACATAATTACCATCTGTAGCAATACCTTTCATCCTACCCCTTTGTTGCTTTCTATACTTTACCCTAGTAGGTATCAGTGCCATCTGTAGCAACACCTTCCTCTTCTGGTAATAATTCCTCTTCAGTAGGAGCCTTCTTCTCTAACATTACGTCTCCCCTATATATCCATACCTTGATTCCTATCTTCCCATAAGTAGTCATAGCCTCAGCAAATCCATAATCTATATCAGCCCTAAGTCTCTGAAGAGGAACACTTCCTTCCCTATACCATTCACTCCTAGCTATCTCCGCTCCTGCCAATCTACCACTGCAGGATACCTTTACTCCTTTTGCTCCCGCCTTTAGTGCTCTAGCAACTACATGTTTCATAGCTCTTCTATAGGCGACTCTTTTCTCTATCTGGAAAGCAACGTTCTCTGCTAAGAGTTGAGCTTCCAAATCAGGATTTTTAACCTCTTGGATAGTTATAGAGATAGCCTTTCCGGTAAGGTCAGCTAACGTCTTTCTAAGTTCTTCTATTCCTGTTCCCCCTCTACCTATTATAATACCAGGTCTAGAAGCATGAACAGTAACCTTTACTCTTCCAGGTAGACGCTCTATCTCTATTCTAGGAATACCAGCATGATAATATTTCTGTTTTACCGTCTCCCTTATCTTTATATCCTCTAGGAAGTAATCCTTATACTCTCTAGTTGCAAACCACTTAGCGTCCCAACTTCTATTTATCCCTATTCTTAATCCAATCGGATTTACTTTATGCCCCATCTATTCACTCCTTCTCCTGAAGAATAATATATAAATGACTAGTATATCTCTTCCTTGGATTTACCCTACCCAGAGATCCTACCTTATACCTCTTTAAAACAGGACCTTTATCAGCGTAAGCCTTAGCAACATAAAGATCATCCTCTACTAGTTCAAAGTTATTTACAGCATTTGCTACCGCTGAATTTAGGACCTTTTCTACAAGCTTAGGAGCCCTTCCCGGAGTAAATTTTAGTATAGCTCTTGCCTCTTCTATACTCTTACCTCTAATAAGAGCCATTACCCTATTTGCCTTCCTAGGAGAGATCCTCACATATCTTGCTATCGCTTGTGCTTCCATAAAAACCCTCCTACTTAAGCTCCCTAGAACGTCTAGTAATCTCTCCATGCCCCCTAAACGTTCTAGTTGGAACGAACTCACCAAGTCTATATCCAACCATATTCTCAGTTATATATATAGGGACATGTTTTCTTCCATTATAAACCGCTATCGTATGTCCAATCATTTCAGGGATAATCATAGAGCTCCTAGACCAAGTCCTTATTACTCTCTTCTCATTATTCTTATTCATTTCAGTTATCTTCTTTAAAAGTTTAGGATGGACATAAGGTCCTTTCTTACTAGAACGCCCCATTACTTCCTCCTCCTAACTATAAACTTATCAGAAACCTTATTCTTCCTGGTCTTATAACCAAGTGTAGGTTTACCCCATGGGGTTACCGGTCCAGGTAGTCCTACTGGAGCCTTACCCTCACCACCACCATGAGGATGGTCTACTGGATTCATAGCAGAACCTCTAACAGTTGGTCTCCAGCCAAGCCAACGAGACCTTCCTGCCTTTCCTAGATCAATATTCTCGTGGTCTAGGTTCCCTACCTGACCTATTGTAGCCCTACATCTAATATGTACCCTTCTCAATTCTCCAGAGGGAAGCCTAAGTAAGGCATATTCTCCTTCCTTTGCCATTATCTGAGCACCTGCCCCAGCTGCTCTAGCTATCTGCCCTCCCTTACCAGGGACAAGTTCAATATTATGAACAACTGTTCCTATAGGAATATTACCTAAAGGCATACAATTTCCTGGAGCAACGTCAACCTGTTCTCCAGACATCACTGTATCACCAACTGAAAGTCCCAATGGAGCAATTATGTATCTCTTCTCACCATCCGCATAAGATAATAGGGCTATCCTAGCAGATCTATTAGGGTCATACTCAATAGCGATAACCTTAGCAGGGATATTATCCTTATCTCTCTTAAAATCTATTATCCTATACTTCCTCTTGTTACCTCCTCCTCTATGTCTAGTGGTTATACGACCCTGAAGATTACGTCCAGCATGTTTCTTTAGTGGAACAACTAAACTAGGTTCCGGTTCTTCTTTTGTAATCTCGGTAGAATCAAGTACAGTATAGAACCTTCGCCCCGGAGATGTAGGTTTAAATTTTTTTATCCCCATACTTTCACTCCTTACAGTCCCTCAAAGAAGGATATTGAATGGCCCTCTTTCAAAGTAACTATCGCCTTCTTATATCCAGAAGTTTTTCCTTCAAAGATTCCCATTCTCTTTTTCTTACCCTTTTGCTTGATAATATTAACATTCTCAACCTCTACACCAAAGATCTCTTCAATAGCTCTTTTTACCTCAATCTTATTGGCAAAAGGTGATACAACAAACTCATACTTACCCAATTCTCTAAGCATAGAGGATTTTTCACTTATAATCGGTCTTAAAACAATATCCCTAGGATCAGCCAACTGAGATCACCCTTCCTTTAAGCCCATCAAGAACAGACGCTGTGGTTAAT
>JAOACC010000007.1 GCA_026418035.1 bacterium | reverse complement strand
CACTTGATAAGTCCTTTAAAGCCCTACTCTCAGTATCCCAGACATTTAAAGCTATCTCCCACATCGCGTCGCTAGCCATAGGTTTCATTTTTCTAAAGCTCAAGTGTAATATGTAAAAATTAAGCAAATTAATTACCATTTATTTTTAATATACTAGAATTGATAATAGCATAGAATAATTTCTATGTCAATATGTTTTCTTTTTGTATATACAATTTATGAAAATAAGTCAGTATCGAAACCTTCTAACATATCTTAGATATTCATTTACACTATCAAAGATAAGATTAGTATATTTAGAGAACCTTTTCCTAGAGAGATCATCCTTAGCAATAGCAACTGGGATAGCATTAGCGTTTATTGCAGCTAATATGTCGTCCATAGAATCTCCAATAAATGCTAGTATATCCTTCTTATAATATTCCCTTATAATTTCAAGTCCTCTGGGGTCAGGTTTCACTATGGAAGAATTCATGGTAATAATTGCTTCTGGAGGTATCTCTATCTTTAATATCTCTAAAGCAAGCTCTGTCTCAGTAGCAGTCCTACCTGTATATATCCCATAAAACATATCTTTTAAGAGAAGACTTTTATCTAGTATTACTTTCTCATTTCTCCAGAGTCCTTCTTCTGTTCCTAAAATAGGATCAGAACCATAAAGTCTTTTCATATAACCAGATCCTGCATATATCTCTTGAAAGATTCTAACAACAAGGTTCTTATCAATCTTTTCTTCTGCTTTACAAAGAATATTGCCATCTAGGCTTATTAGGTATTCTTTTGTCTTTTTTAAACCTTCTCCCTCATACGATACAGAATTAGTAAACTCTATGAGACTAGGTGGTAGCAACCTAATAGAATTAGTATCTTTAGCGCCAAACTTTAATGACTTATATATGAAAAAAAGTATGGCAGATTGGGATAACATCCAGTCATCATTAAACCCTCCTGCCAATTTAAATAACTGTACCTCTTCTGGCTGAATGAGTATCCCTGTATCTTCATATTCTAAGACTTTTGTCATATAATATTGAACTGTCCTAGAAACAGCACACTTAAAGGACATAGATGTATCTATCAATACTCCATCAATATCAAATACTATAACTTCTGGCTTCAACTTAATATCTCCTCCATTGCAGATAAAAATTTGTCATTTTCTTCCTTCTTACCTATAGTAACCCTATAAGCATTTTCTAGTAGAGGGTGTTTTGGTTCAAAACCCCTTATCTTAATACCATAAGACAACAATTTATCTATTAAATTCTTCTCCTCACAATAGAAAAACAAGAAATTTGCATTAGATGGAAAAACTCTCACATTATCTAAACTTAAAAGCCTGCTATAAACTCTCTCTCTTTCATTTATAATAAATCTTACTTTTGAAAGTATCAAGTCTTTATATTCTAATATGATCCTTCCCACCATCTGAGAGAAGGCGTTCACATTATAGGGTAACTTGACTGACATTAAGTCCTTTACAATAGCCTCATTAGAAATGGCATAACCAAGTCTAAGTCCTGCTAGTGAAAAAGCCTTAGAAAATGTCTTCAAAACAATAAGATTGTCATAATCTTTTACTAAGTAAGCAAGACTTTCCTCCATAAACTCCCCATAAGCCTCGTCTATAACTACTAGTGTATTGACCCTTTTAGATTGTTCTAATATAGTGAGAACATCTTCCCTAGGCATAGACCATCCAGTTGGATTGTTAGGTCTACAAAGGAGTAATAATTTAGGTCGGTACGTATACAGAGCTTCAACTACAGATGGTAAGTCTAACTCCAACGATTCATTTAACTCTAATTCTACATCTCTGACACCTGCTACTTGCGAAAAGACTGAAAACATCTCAAAGGAAAGATTAGGATACATTACTAGATTATCTCTATTTAAAAATGCAGTAAATATGTATTGAAGAATCTCGTCTGAGCCATTTCCTACAGCTATATGTCTCTCGTCTATATTTTCTATATTTAGAAAAGACGCTATAGCAACTCTCAATTTTAGAGCTGTAGGATCAGGATAAATTCTAAGCGGTAATTTCATAAATTCAGTTTTTATTTCCTCTTTTACTTCATCTGGTAATTCAAAAGGATTTTCATTGGCATCAAGTTTTATAATCCCTGGAAGATACGTAACAGAATAAGGGGAAAATGAAGCTAAATCCTCTCTTAAAAATCTACTCGGCATAGCTTATTCTTTTACCTCCACCTTTTTCTGCATATTATACATTTCTAGTATTTCTTTTACAGTAGTAGCATCCTCAGGCTTTCTATCTATCCTTATAAAACGTTCAACTCTAGGAAATCTCAATGCATAACCCAACTCTTCTCCATTCTTTCCTGTTGTATGAACAGGGCTTCTAGTAATCTCATCTGCTCTTACCTCTACAACATATTTAGGCTCTACCCATACATCTGGCTCTAAGATAGAAACAACCCTTGGGGGCTTATTATCAACTTTTATTTCATCTAATAATTCTTTCATCTTGACCCATTCGTCCTCAGTAAGACCAGAACCTATCTTTGCAACAGTCTTAAATGTATCTGTATCTGGGTCATACACACCAGCTAATAATGAACCTATGCCAAATTTTGCTCTAGCACCTCTCCCCGTATAGTATCCAATAATAACAAGATCTACCGTATCGCTTAACTCTCCCTTATAACTCCGCTTAAGCTTTATCCAGTTAAAATTCCTCGCCCCAGCTTGATAAGGAGCATCTAGCCTTTTAGCTACAATACCCTCTAGCCCACTACCTATAGCATTTTCAAAAAATAGATTTAACTCTCTTGGGTCTTCGGTTATAATAGAGTCAGCTATCATAATAACATTACCAGGAAGAATTAGACTCCTCAATCTTTCTCTTCTCTCTATATAGGGTCTAGGGGTATAATCTTCTCCATCTACATATAGAAGGTCAAATGCAAATAATTTGAGTGGTAAGTCCGCCATTATGGTCTCTATCTCATATTTTCTCTTTCTCTGAACAGTTACCTGAAATGGGAAAAATTCCTGAGCCTCTTCGTTAAAAGCTAATGCTTCTCCCTCTATAATAGCACTATTGGCATATATCTGTTTTTTAGCTCCTTCAACTAGATCTGGAAACATCTCTGTATTATCTTCTAAATTTCTAGAAAATATCTTTATTCTATCTCCATCTTTATGTATCTGACATCTAAAACCATCAAATTTAGGTTCAACAGAGCATTTTCCTATCTTAGCTATAATCTCCTCTGCAGAAGGTAACCTCTCTGCCAATGCCATTCTTATAGGTTTGCCAACCTGGACTTTAAAATCTTTTATAGCCTCTAACCCTTTACTAAATAGAGTAAACCCTACCAGACCTAAGTCTGAACAGAGGTTATAGGCTCTTTCTATCACGGATCTCAAAGATTTATCACCTGAATAAGCGTAAGAAAAGGCATCTAGAATAGTAGGATCTCCTATCCCAAGTCTTAATCTACCCAAGACTATCCTACTTATATATTTGGCTTCTCTGCCAGATGTAAGAGAGAATAATTCTGCCAGTTTATCTGTCTTTTTCTCGATAGATCCTTTCCCTGTAGTTGTAGCAATATCCATAAGTCTATTATATACATCTAATATTTCAAGCTCATTTTTCCCTTCATTAATATATCTCTGAGCTAAAAGTCCAAAGTCTCCTACTTCTTTGTATAAACTCCATACTTCTTCCTCATCCTTGGATAAAGCTTTGGCAAGAGATCTTGCCAATAACTTCTCGCTTATACCAAACTCTATCTTTTCATAGTTTGGAACAAGTCTTTCCTGACATAGATAAGCAACTTTCTCAATTTCTTGAGGAGCTAAGGATTTAAATAATTCCGCTAAAAGAGCTACCATCTCATTTCTCTTTGTAGTAGCCTCTAATTTTTCAAAATAATTGGCTAATTTAGAAAATTTCATATATCCCTCCTAGTTTCCATCTTCTTAAGTCCCCTAAGTATAAGTATATCAAAGAAATATGAAAAAGTTGTCATTTTACTGTGTTATAATTGTAAAAGAGGTGATAATTCTATGAGTGAAAAATGGTCAGGTTTAATTAAAAAACTGGATGACTATAGATATGAGATTCCAAAAGAATACAAGAATGGGATGAAGGTCCCTGGTATTATATATGCAGATGAAGAAATGATGGAAGTGGTATGCCAAGATCAATCTCCAGAGCAGGTAGCCAATGTTGCCACATTACCTGGAATAGTAAAATACTCTCTAGCTATGCCTGATATACATTGGGGCTATGGCTTTCCCATAGGTGGAGTTGCAGCCACTAGGATAGAGGATGGGGTAATTTCCCCTGGAGGTGTAGGATACGATATAAATTGCGGGACAAGACTCATATTAACAAATCTTACTGTAGATGAAGTAAAGCCCAAACTTTCTTCTCTACTTGATGCAATATTTGCAAATGTTCCTTCTGGGTTAGGTTCAGAAGGAAAACTGAAGGTGAAGGGTAAAGAATTTGATGAGGTTTTGATAAAGGGAGCTAGGTGGGCAGTAGAAAATGGATATGGATGGGAAGAAGACTTAGACAGAACAGAAGAAAACGGGGCTATGAAAGGTGCGGATCCCTCAGTTATAAGTGGAAAGGCTAGAGAGAGAGGGGCACCACAGTTAGGAACACTTGGATCAGGAAATCACTTTATAGAGATACAAAGGGTACAGAAGATATTTGATCCTGAAATAGCAAAAATATTCGGATTATTTGAAGACCAAGTAACAATCCTAATACATACAGGTTCAAGAGGTTTTGGTCATCAGGTATGTACTGATTACATATCTGTTATGATGAACGCAATAAAAAAATATAACATATCTCTTCCCGATAGACAGTTAGCCTGTGCACCCATAGAGAGTACTGAGGGGAAAAACTACTTCTCTGCTATGGTATGTGCAGCGAACTATGCATGGGCAAATAGGCAATGTATAACACACTGGATTAGAGAGAGCTTTGAGGTCATTTTCAGAAAAGGAGCTCACAAATTAGGACTAAATGTCCTATACGATGTTGCCCATAATATAGCCAAAATAGAAACTCATAGTGTAGATGGAGAGAAGATAAAGTTATGTGTGCACAGAAAAGGAGCTACTAGAGCATTTCCAAAATTTCATCCCGAGATACCAGATGCATATAAAGAGGTTGGTCAACCAGTTATTATACCAGGAGATATGGGAAGAGCTTCCTATATACTTGTAGGCACAGAAAAGGCAATGGAAGATACCTTTGGTTCTACCTGCCATGGAGCAGGAAGGGTAATGAGTAGAGCTGGCGCAAAGAGAGCGGTAACAGGAAAAGAAGTCTTAGAAGAGCTAACTCAGAAGGGGATTATGGTAAGAACTGACAATATAAAAGGATTAGCCGAAGAGGCTTCGGAGGCTTACAAAGATGTGGAAAAGGTCATTGAGATAGTAGAAGGATCTGGAATATCAAAGAGGGTGGCAAGAATGAAGCCTTTAGGAGTTATAAAGGGTTAGATATGTCTGTAAGAGAGCTTTTAGAAAAATTAGAAGAGATAGAACTCTCCCCATACGCTACTAAAAGTATCTATGCTACAAGAAAAGAGGAAGAAGAACCCTGCCCTCTTAGGACTGCATTTCAGAGGGATAGAGATCGTATAATACACTCTAAAGCTTTTCGTAGATTGAAACATAAGACTCAAGTTTTCTTCCCTACAGAGAGCGACCATTTTAGCACAAGAATGACTCATACCTTAGAGGTATCTCAGATAGGGAGAACAATAGCTAAGGCTTTAAGACTAAACGAAGACCTTGTAGAAGCTATAGCCTTAGGACATGATCTTGGGCATACACCATTTGGCCACATAGGAGAAGAGGTATTAGATGATATATATAGAGAAAAACTAGGAGAACCTTTCCACCATGCTCAACAGAGTGTAAGGGTTATAGAGATTCTAGAAAGTAGGTTTACCCCAGATGGAGAAAAAAGAGGGTTAAATCTCACTATTCAGGTTATAGAAGGGATAGAAAATCATTCTAAAGGTAGTCAAAACCTAGAAAGTCTCTTAGGTTATCCAGCTAAGACTTCTACATTTGAGGCTCACGTAGTCCTTATATCGGATAGGTTAGCCTACTTAAACCACGATGTAGATGATGCGATAAGGGCAGGGATACTTTCAGAAGATGAGATACCAAATGACATCGTAAAGGTACTTGGAAGGAATCGCTCAGAAAGGGTAAACACTATGGTAAATAGTTTAGTATCTGCATCTTTAGGGAAACCATTCTTTGACATGGATAGAAAGGTAGTAAAGGCTTTAGATTCCTTAAAAGATTTTCTGTATGATAAGGTATATAAAAATCCTGACGTAAGAAAGTGGGAAACTGGAGCAAAGATAGTAATTCAAAAATTATTCTGTTATTATGAAGAAAATCCAAAATCTCTAGGATTAGAAACGTTATCAAGGAAAGAATCTGTGAGAAGAATAGGAGACTATCTAGCTGGTATGACGGATATATTTGCTCTAAGGTCCTATTATGAGATAATCGAAAGAAGGGTTTCCTTCCCTAATATTCTTTATCTACTAGAAAAAATAGGAAAATAGAAATGAAGTTGATAAATAATATACAGGGGCGATTTACGAATCGCCCCTATGACATTATTTTAATATCTCTACTTTGGAATCTTGGCTATAACATTTGAAACAAACCAATCCATATTCCAAAGTTCATCATGAGAGGCTCTTCTTCCAGCTTCTATTCTAACCTTTCCAGTCTGATCCTTTATTGGACCAGTAAATGGATCAAATTTTTCAGGATTTGCTTTCATCTGAGACAGTCTTTTCATAACTAAGTCATATACACTTATTTTACCAAAAACAGGATCGGTTATCTTTTTATCCTTGAGTGCAGGAATGAATTTTGGATTAATAGGAACCCCAAATTCTCCACCAAGCTCTACCGCCTTTTCTTTCAATAGCCACCAATAGTCTACGTTTTCCAAGTTAGTATTTGTATAAACTTTACGTCTTATCTTTTCTAGTATGTCTCTATAGATAACCTCCCAATGAACTAACTGTCCACTTACACAGGAATTAGGTCCATATTTCTGCATTGGACTATAGTGTCCAAAAGTATAAACTGGTTTCCCCTTCTTTGTATACTCCTCTCCAACTGTTACTACTGTTGGGCTATCTTCAGTAAAGGCTAATACATCACACCCATCAGATATAAGACTTTCTGCTGCCATTCTAGCCTTTGATGGATCATACCAGGAAAAAAGCCAACGAACATCTACAGTAGCCTTAGGATTTACTTCTTGGACCCCAAGAGCAAATGCGTTTATATGTCTTATTACTTCAGGAATTGGATGGGCTCCAACATAGCCAACTTTGTTAGTCTTTGTAAGAGCTCCTGCCATAAGTCCATTTAAGTAGTAAATCTGATAAAGTTCTGCAAAATAGGTTCCAACATTCTTACTTCTACTATAACCCGAGCAGTGAAAGAATATTTTATCTGGGTATTTTTTGCCTGCCTCTATAGTTGCATCCATATATCCGAAACTTGTAGTAAAAATAACATCTGCCTTTTCCTCTCTAACAAACCTATCAATAAATCTAATCACATCAGCTTCAGGGACAGATTCTGCAGGTGGTAGAAATTCAACCCAAGGCAACTTCTTAATTAGAGACTGCCTAGCCATCTCGTGGGCATGACTCCAACCATAATCACCAATGGGACCTACATAGATAAAGGCCACCCTCAATTTCTTTTCAGCACCTACCCCATTAACTGTATTAACAGTTAAAACAAATAATAAAACCAAACTCAAGACTACTAAAAACTTACTCCTCATGTATCAGACCTCCTTTTATAATAGTTTTTCTCTAAAATAAGGAATCCCTAGACTAGAAGGTGCAGATATCCTCTTCCTAGAGATCTCCTTAGCGGCAAGCATTAATACAAGAATGGTAAATATAAATGGTAACATATTGAGTAAGTTTGGGGATATACCAAATGGCTGTAATTTGTACTGTAATACCCTTATACCTCCAAAGAGGTAAGAACCAAAGATAGCCCTTTCAGGCCTCCAAAGAGAGAAAATAGTTATAGCTAAGACTATCCAACCCATTCCCGCAGTCATACCTTCTATCCATGCAGGAGCATAAACTACAGATAGATATGCACCACCAAGCCCAGCCATTACACCTCCTATAAAGACAGCTAAATATTGAATCTTGGAGACATCAATCCCAGCAGAATCTGCCACTTCAGGACTCTCACCTACACTTCTTAGTTCAATCCCAAATCTAGTATTAAAGAGGAAGAACCAAAAAATAAAGGTTAGGGCGTAGGAAACATAAACAAGAGGGTCTTGATCAAAAAGGATTGGACCAATGAAAGGAATATTCTTAAGCCCATAAATAGGGAAATTATGAAGTTTATTAGGAAGAGGAACCCCTACATATTTTTTGCCTATAAGGCCACTTAAACCTAGACCTAACATTGTGAGAGCTAATCCCGAAAGTGTCTGATTAGTTTTTAATGTAATACTATTGAATGCATGAACAAGAGCCATTCCACCACCAACTACAGCTGAAGTTAGTATCCCCAACCATACATTACTAGTCATAGTTGTTATGCCAAAGGCAGATATAGCTCCCATAATCATCATTCCTTCTACTCCAAGATTCAGTATTCCTGAACGTTCTACATATATTTCACCTAGCGCTCCTAATAGAAGTGGTGTCCCGGCTGGAATAGTAGCCTTTAGTATCTCTATAATAAAATTCATTTTCCACCCCTTCTTTTAATGGTAGAAAATCTAGTTTTAGAAAAACCTTGAACTAAAACAAAGATAAGTATAAGTCCATTTATAAAGTTTATCGTTGATCCAGGTAAACCTAAAGAAACTTGAATTGCATCTCCTCCAACTAGAAGCCCTCCAAAAAGAAAAGAAACAAGTACTATTAATAATGGATTTAAGCGTCCTAGCCAAGCAACTATAACCGCAGTATATCCGTATCCAGAAGATATGCCACTTGCCACCCTAAGTCTATGATGTATACCAGCCACTTCTCCAACTCCAGCAAGACCAGCTAGCCCTCCACCTAAAAGAAGAACCAGAAAAACAACCCTATGAATATCTAGTCCCGCATATCTAGCTGCATCGATACTATCTCCGATAACTCTTATTTCATATCCAAGCTTAGATCTATAAAGAATTATATACAGAATTACAGCTAGTATCAAAGCCAGTATAAGAGTTGGATAGTGGACTCTAGTATCTAGAATCCTTGGAAGCTGTGCAGATTCAGGAAATTTTGTCGAATAAGGGAAACCCCACTCATATGGGCTTTTCCAGGGACCATAAACTAGATAATTAACAAACTCTATTGCTATATAATTTAGCATAAGAGAGACTATAATCTCATTTAGGTTAAATTTTACTTTTAGGACTGCAGGTATAAGAGCCCACATGCCTCCACATATAGCACCTACTAAAAACATAGCTGGAATAAGAAGAAATTTAGGGGCATTAGGCATAATATATAACGCTATCCAAGTAGCTCCTACAGCACCCATTAGTAATTGACCCTCTGCACCGATATTCCATACCGAGGATCTAAAAGATAGGGATAATCCTAAGCCACATAGCATTAATGGGATAGACTTAGTCAAGGTCTCAGTAAGTCCGTAAATACTTCCAAAGGCAGATAAGGCTATACTCCTAAACATTATGTCAGGTCTAACACTAGAGACTAGGTAAATGGCAAAAAGGCCTAGAAATATTACCAAAAAAGATAGTCCAATATTCTTATATCTTTTAAGCATCTCCTTACACTCCTACCATCAATGAACCTATCTCTTCTATACTTGCCCTATCTATATCTATTATCCCCCTTATAGTTCCATTAAACATCACTGCTATCCTATCACTCAGGTCCATGAGCTCTTGCAGGTCTTCGGAGACTAAGAGTATAGCACAACCTTCTTCTTTCTTCCTTAAAAGTAGTTCATGAATCTGCTGAGTAGACCTAATATCTAACCCTTGAGTAGGATGGCTTGCTATTATAAGGACAGGAGAGATAGAAAGTTCCCTAGCAAGAATAAGCTTCTGAATATTTCCTCCCGATAATGTCCCAGCTGGAATCTTTTCATCTAAAGCAGATATCTTATATCTTGAAATAAGCTCCTTAGCATATTCAGATATAACACTATAGTCTAGTAGTATACCATTAGAAAATGGTGACTTATCATAACTTCTAAGAATAATATTCTCTTCAAGACTCATAGAAGGGATTACCCCTACCCGCATTCTTTCTTCAGGAATATGGGCAACCCCTTTATTAAGTATTTCTTTTGTCCCTACATTAGTCACATCTTCGCCTAGTATCTTTATACTTCCTCTAGCAACCTTTCTTAAACCAGTTATAGCTTCGATAAGCTCTCTCTGTCCATTTCCAGAAACTCCAGCTATACCTAGAATTTCCCCTCTATGAATATCAAAAGAAATATCTTTAACTGCTGGTAACCCCTTGTCGCTAAATACTGTGAGGTCCCTAACCTCCAAAACAATATCTTCATCAAAGCTAATCGAATATTCCTCTCTTTCTTTTAGAATTATATCTTGACCAAACATCATTCTAGCAAGATCATCCTTATCTACTCTGTCTATATCTATAGTACCTACCTTTTTCCCACCTCTTAAAACGGTAACTCTATCACAGATATTCATAACTTCATCTAACTTATGGGTAATAAGGATAACAGAAATCCCCTCTTCTCTAAGGAATTTTAAAAGTCTAAATAGGTCTCTTGTTTCATTAGGAGTAAGCATTGTTGTAGGCTCATCTAATATAAAGATACGTGCCTTGCGACAAAAAGCCTTTATTATTTCAACTCTCTGTTTCTCTCCAGCAGAAAGCTGCCATACCGGGACATTAGGATCTATTTTAAAATTATACTTCTCGGAAAAAGTTCTTATCTCTTTTTCAATCTGTCTATTAGGGTAGAAAAAGTTAGTATCTTTTAAGCCAAGCGCAACATTTTCTATAACTGTATGTGATTGTATTAATTTAAAATTCTGATGAACCATACTTATACCAAGTTTTATAGCATCATGAGGAGACTTTATCTCAACTTTAGCACCGTTTATATATATCTCTCCTTCATCAGGGGTATATAATCCATAAAGGATATTCATTAGGGTAGTTTTCCCTGCTCCGTTCTCTCCTAAAAGTCCATGTATCTCTCCTTTATTCAGTTCAAAATCTATCCTATCATTAGCAGTTATATCGCCAAATCTCTTAGTAATACCTTTCATCTGTAAAAGTTTTTCCATAATTAAACACCCCTTTTTAGACTTTAATACCTCTTCTAGCAAAACCTAGAGATATATACCATAGAGTCTTAAGATAATCAAGTGAATGGTGAAGTGATTTGATGTTTAATCTGTTGATAATTCAAAGAATAGTGTTATAATGTTTACCATTAGGAGGTATGAAAGGATTTAAGAGTGCTATGAAGAGAAAAATCTTTATTATTTTGATTCTAACTCTTACTGGGTTTTCTGTCTTTATTGTATATATAATCCTTTCAAATTTAACAACAGTACTACAGGATAGTATTAGTGCTAGAGCGATAAGAAGTAGAGAGGGACTTTCTTATCTTATTGCTCAGGAGAAGGCAAGACTTCTTACTACTCTTACAGACTATGCATATTGGACTGATATGGGGGAAATGGGAGTTAAAAAGCAAGACAAAAAGTGGCTGAAAGAAAATTTAGACCCCTGGATAAGAAGAACCTTTGGATACGAATTAATAATACTATTAAAAAGTAATGGAGAAATAATATCTAAAGGAGTGTCTCCAGATGTACCTGTTAGAGAGTTAATATCTACCGATGGGAAAACTAAAGATGGATTTTATCTTAGTGGTGATAGATTAATTCTTTATTCTTCTTCAGGTATCTTCGATAACTCAGGAGAGACCTTCTATAATGCCTATCTAATATTAGGAAAAGTTATTGATGAAAAACTTTTAGCAAGCTGGAAAAATATAATTCAGGCTGACATTTTACTCTCTATTCCTAATAAAGTATATACTACAAATCCAAATATAAAGGAGACAAAAGTTGGAAGCGAAGGGTACAAATATCATAGTGGATATATTGTAACAAAAATCCCTGTAACTGAAAGAAATCAAGAATCAGCCAACTTTTATGTATATAGATATGATGGTGCGCTAAATAACATATATAAGGCATTCCTTATCACCACATTCCTTTCTATCTTTCTAGCTCTTCTAGTAGCTATTATTTTAGCAAGATTCTTTATTATAAAGATATTTGCTCCATTAGATAGTCTTAAAAAGTGTTTAGAAGATTTCAAAGAAGGACTATATAAGACAGATATAAATATAAAGGGAAACGATGAAATTGCAAGCTTAGCTAAAAGTTTTGAAGAGATGGCGTCTAAGATTATGGAAAGGGAATCTGCCTTAGAAGTAGCAAAACTTCAAGCTCAAGAGCTATCGTACAAAGATGATCTCACTAATATACCTAATAGAAGATATATGGAAGAATATGTAGCTAAACTTATAAATCTAGGTAAGGAGTTTTCTATAATATTCCTAGACCTAGATGGATTTAAGAGGGTCAATGATGTGCTAGGACATCAAAGAGGGGACGAACTTTTACATAATATAGCTAAATGGTTCAAAAGACATCTTAGAGAAGAAGATATGGTGGTTACTAGATACGGTGGAGATGAATTTTGCTTAATACTTGTTGGTACAGATAAAGAAAGGGCGGATAAGGTTATACAGAGGTTACATCAAAATTTCCACGATGAAGATTTCTTTGAAGAGGAGATACCTATAAGCTTTAGCTATGGGATTGCCACATATCCTAGCGATGGTAATAATATATACGAGCTTCTCAACTTAGCTGACAGAAAAATGTACGAGATGAAAAGTGGTAAGAAAAAATCCTTGGATTAGGTGGGGCTTGATTTTTTGATTAAAGTATGTATACTAATATAAGGTTTCAAACTTTTAATAACTAGAAACTATCAGAAAAATGGAGGCTAAGAATACAGTATGAAGACTTATTTACCTAAAAAAGAAGAAGTTGAACGTAAGTGGTATGTGGTAGATGCAACAGATAAACCTCTAGGTAGATTGGCAAGCAAGATAGCTAGTATACTTAGAGGTAAACATAAGGTTTACTTCTCTCCTAGTGTAGATACTGGAGATTTTGTGATAGTTATCAATGCAGAAAAAGTTAAAGTTACTGGTAAGAAATACACTCAGAAGTTATACTATCACCACACCATGTATCCAGGTGGCCTTAGAGTGAAATCTTTCAGAGAGCTTATGGAAGAAGATCCAACCAGAGTTATAGAATATGCAGTAAGAGGTATGTTACCTCATAATTCACTAGGGGAGAAACAGTTTAAAAAGTTAAAGGTATACGTTGGTAATGAACATCCTCATTCTGCACAAAAACCAGAACCTCTAGAAATATAAAAATCTTATATCCTATTTACTTGTTCTCCTATATAAAGATATGTTATAATTACGGGCTAATAAGCCCGTTAAATTTTTATTATAGGAGGGAAAGTATAAGTGTCGATAAGTATCTTCCCAAGGACAAAAGAAGATATACTTAGATATGTTAAAGAAAATGATGTATACTTTATAGAAATATGGTTCACCGATATCCTTGGCTATCTGAAAAGTTTTGCTATTACTAGCCATGAACTAGAAAAGGCGCTAGATGAAGGATTAGGATTTGACGGTTCATCTATAAGGGGTTTTACCAGAATTGACGAAAGTGATATGATGGCTATTCCAGAACCAGAGACATTTACAGTGCTCCCTTGGAGGCCTAAAGAGAGAAAGGTAGCTAGGGTCTTTGCTACTATAGTAGAACCAAATGGAACACCTTATGAAGGCGACCCAAGGAATGTTCTTAGAAGGATGTTAGAAAAGGCAAAAGGGATGGGGTTCAATTTCTGTGTTGGTCCCGAACTTGAATACTTTTATATAAAAGCTCCATCTCCAGAGCCAGAACTCTTAGATTGGGGAGGATATTTTGATCTGATTCCAAGGGATGAAGCCATAGATATAAGACACCAGACTGTAGTTATGTTAGAAAGTCTTGGAATAGAGGTTGAGTCTAGTCACCATGAAGGAGCACCCTCTCAACATGAGATTGACTTTAGATACAGCGATGCATTAAGTATGGCTGATACAGTAATGACTGCAAGACTTGTTATTAAAGAAGTTGCTTATATGAATGGAATCTACGCCACATTTATGCCCAAACCATTCTCAGGGTATAATGGTTCTGGAATGCACGTTCACATGAGCCTATTCAAGGATGGACGTAATGCTTTCTTTGATCCAGAAGATAAGTATCATCTTTCTAAAATTGCTAAACACTTTATAGCTGGATTAATGAGGCATGCCAGAGAGATTACCCTTATAACTAATCAGTGGGTAAATTCTTATAAGAGATTAGTCCCGGGATATGAAGCCCCTGTATACATATCTTGGGCTCTTAGAAATAGATCTGATTTAATAAGGGTCCCAATGTATAAGGTAGGAAAGGAGGAGGCTACTAGAGTTGAATATAGAGCTCCTGACCCAGCCTGTAATCCATACTTAGCCTTTGCAGTAATACTTGGAGCTGGCCTTGAGGGTATAGAAAAAGAGTATCCTTTACCAGAACCAATAGAAGAAAATGTCTACTTCATGTCGAATGAAGAGAGAAGGGCTAGAGGGATAGAGAATCTTCCTGGAAGTCTTATCGAAGCTATAGAGATAACAGAAAAGAGTGAGTTGGTTAAAAAAATACTAGGAGAACACGTCTTTAAAAACTTCATAGACAACAAAAAGATAGAGTGGGATAATTACCGTAAGCAAGTAACTAGCTATGAATTAAAGACATATCTACCCGTATTATAGATATATAATTACTAATGTCTAAAATGTCTTATACCTGTAAACACCATAGCTATACTAAATTTGTCTGCCATCTCTATTGATTCTTTATCCCTTATAGAACCTCCAGGTTGTATAATTGCCTTTATTCCTGCTTTACCTGCTTCTTCCACCGAATCAGGAAATGGAAAGAATCCGTCAGAAGCGAGAACTGCACCTTGAGCTTCTTTACCTGCACGTGATAAAGCTAATCTTACCGAATCCACTCTATTTGGCTGGCCTCCCCCTATACCTAAAGTTTTACCATCCTTAGCTACTACTATAGCATTAGACTTAACAAATTTGACCACCTTATAAGCAAAGATTAAATCCTCTTTTAAAGATTCGTCTAGAGGAGTTTGAGTAACTACTTTAAATTCTTCTATATCCTTTGTATCCCAATCCTGGACTAAAAAGCCACCTTGTATACCCTTTATTTCTAATCCCTCTACAGGTCTATAGAAATCAGGATAAACCATAATACGAAGATTCTTTTTATGTCTTAACACATCCAAGGCTTCATTAGTTATACTAGGGCATATAATACATTCAATGAAATAAGGGTCCATAGCTTTGGCTACCTCTTCAGTTATTTCTCTATTTATACCAATAATACTACCAAAGGCTGAAACTGGATCTGCATTCCATGCGTTAATAAAGGCAGATAAAATATCGCTAGCTATAGCTACCCCACAAGGAATATTATGCTTTATTATTCCCACACAAGGTTTATCAAAAGACCTTACCAAGCTCCAGGCTATATCCAAATCTAAAATATTATTATAAGAAAGCTCTTTACCCTGCATCTGTTTTGCCTTTAGTATACTATTATCGCTAGTTATATATGCAGAGGCAGATTGGTGAGGATTTTCACCATACCTAAGGTCTAAAAATTTCATACCAGAAACAAGAAAATATCTAGGTAACTTTGAACCATCTAGATATGTGGATATAATGGAATCATATCTAGATGTAATAGCAAAAGCTTTTATTGCTAGAGATTTTCGAGTCTCATAGGATATATCCCACTCTTCTTCAAATTCCTTCATAAACAAAGCATAATCATTCGGATCGGTGAGAATAACTACATCCGCAAAGTTTTTTGCCGAAGCCCTAATTAGTGTTACCCCACCAATATCTATATTTTCTAATGCTTCATCTAAATCTGCTCCATTTTTTATAACATCTTCGAATGGATACAAGTTTACTATTACTAAATCTATCGGTTCTATTCCAAAAGAAGAGAGCTCCTCTAACTGATCTTTTCTTCTAGCTAGAATTCCTCCCATTATAGATGGATGTAGAGTCTTAACTCTTCCATCTAATATCTCTTTAAACCCCGTTACGGATGAAACATCTACTATCTCTAACCCGTTATCCTTTAATAGTTTAGCAGTACCAGAAGTAGATATAAGTTCTATCCCTTTAGAAGCTAAAAATCTAGCAAGTTCAACTATACCTCTTTTATCATAGACACTTATCAATGCCCTCTTTATCAATAAAAACCCTCCTTCCTACAACTCTAAGTCTATTCTCACCAAAAAGCCTTATAGCTTCAACCAAAATCTTGTGTTCCTTTTCTAGAATTCTAGCTGAAAGAGTCTCCACTGTATCATCGTCGTAAACAGGAACCGCCTCTTGTAAGATAATTGGTCCTCCATCTACGATTTCATTTACAAAATGAACAGTGCATCCTGTAATCTTTACCCCATATTCAAGTGCCTGCTTTTGAGCATTAAGACCAGGAAAACTTGGTAATAAAGAAGGATGAATGTTTATTATCCTTAAAGGAAAGTGATTGACAAAGTCAGACGAAAGAATTCTCATAAAGCCAGCAAGAACTATAAGATCTACATTATTCTTTTCTAGTATTTTTATAATCTCTCCTTCAAACTCGCTTCTCTTTCCCGGTTTTACATATACAGTAGGAATATTTACCCTCTTTGCTCTCTCAAGAGCCATAGCATTAGGATTATCACTTATCACTATTACTATTTCTGCAGATAATTTTCCCTCATTGATGCTGTCTATTATAGCCTGTAAATTAGTTCCTCTACCCGAGACCAAAACTCCAAGTCTAAGCTTTTTACTCAATTATCACACCTCTTTTCCCGCTAATCACCTTCCCAATAATTATAGCTTCATTCAGAATAGAGCAGACCTTCTCAGACTCTTTTTTATTAACTATAATAACCATACCTATACCCATATTGAATGTCCTATATAGTTCCTCTCTAGGAAGCTTTAGTTTTTCACTAATGAACGTAAAGATAGGTAAACGAGGAAAAGCTCCAGTATTTATAGAAGCACATAAACCTTCAGGAAATACTCTTGGTATATTATCTATAATTCCACCACCTGTTATATGTGCCATACCCTTAACATCAATCCCATTTTCTAATAGCTTCTTTATCTGCTTCCAATAGATCTTTGTAGGCACTAATAATTCCTCATACAGTGGTTTTTCAAGAGGAGAATAAATACCTTCTAAAGAAAGATTCTTCTCTTTGATAACTCTTCTAATAAGAGAAAATCCATTACTGTGAAGCCCAGAAGATGGAAGACCAATTATAATATCATCTTCTCTTATAGACCTTCCATCTATTATCTTATCTCTCTCCACTATACCAACTGCAAACCCTGCCAAATCATATCTATCTTCGGGATAGAAATCTGGCATTTCTGCCGTCTCTCCCCCAACTAAGGGGCACTCTGCCTCATTACAGCCAGTCACTATCCCTTCTATAACCTTCTCCATAACACCTAGGTCTAACCTTCCACAAGCTATATAATCTAAAAAGAAAAGAGGTCTTGCCCCATATACAATCACGTCATTAATTCCCATAGCTACTAAGTCTATTCCAACAGTATTATGTATATTAACTGTCTGTGCTATAAGAAGTTTTGTCCCAACACCGTCTGTAGAGGAGACTAGTACTGGATCTTTATAGTTAGTTATACTTGTTAAAGAGGCAAAACCTCCTATTCCTTCTAGCACATATGAAGGCTTCCAAAAACTCTTTTCCTTTATAATGTCTACAAAAGCTAAGCCTTTATCTATATCTACTCCAGCCGATTTATAATCCAAGTTTTCCATTATCCCTCACTCCAACAAAACTCCTAATCTTCAAAATCCTAGGATATTCTAGCACAAATATCTTTCGGGCACTGTGTATCTTCCGAATAAATATTGCCTGTAACTGCATAAACTAAAGCTCTACAGCCTATGCAATCATCTATCTCACACAAGTAACATTTCCCTTTAAGGGAAGACTTAGTAAATCTAGCTCTAAATTCTTTAAGCCTATTAAGAATGTTTTCAAAACTTTCGACTTGAAGATTGCCAAGCGGAAGCGGTAATCTTCTACAGGGATAGACTATACCGTTAGGCATAAGGCACATAGATTCATCTCCTAGATTGCATAAGGCTCCTAGTACCTCCTGATTTTGCAAATCTATAAAGAAGGCTTTAAATGGAAGGAGTTCCACCCAATCCGTGTTAGATAGATCGGCTATAATTTTAAGAACGTCTAACCATTCTCCTGCTTCTAAAGTCATTTCTCTTATCTCTATGCCTACTCCTAAAGGAACGAACCTCTCAAGTATTAAACCTTTCACTCCAAGAGAAAGTCCTAACTTATACATATCTTCTATCTTCTTATAGTTAATTTTTGTAAGAGTATACATTAATACTACCCTATCAGATATAGCTACAATATTTTCTATCACTCTCTCAAAGTTTCCTTTTCCTCTTATAAAGTTATTACTCTTATGATCAGGACCTTCAAGAGAAACCTTTATATATCTTAACTTCTTGTATGAATCAAGTTTCTGATAATGAGACTCTAGATTAACTCCATTAGTAATAATATTTATTTCTTTTATAAAGTCCAATCCTTCTAGAAATTCCATAATAGGAAAGAGTAGAAGAGATATTAACGGTTCTCCCCCCGTGATATTAATACTTAGCCCAGTGTAACCTCTGTTCTTTAGAGATTGCACAATATTATTAAGTACCTCTTTCCATATATCTATAGAAGTATCTCTTTCAGCATCAAATCGATCCTGATAACAATGTCTACATCTTAGGTTACACAAATCTGTGATATGCCACTGAAAGACAAATTCTCTACCCATAAATTCTTAAAAATCGAAATTAGCTATAACTATCTTTAGCGAGTTTTCTAAATCTTCCATAATGTTACTTTCAATATTATCTTCTAATATAAGCCTTGACTTTGCCTTTATATTATATTAGTTATACCTAGTAAGTCAACGTAATGAGCTTCTTTAGCTTTAAACTAACTGAATGATAAGTAATCTTATAGAGACTTATAATCATAAGCTTCTATAGAAAAAGATGAAAGTATTGCCATCAGAACCTTGATAAAATTTATCTATTTGCTATATAATCTATATGCAAGGAAAATCTTCTAAAGGGGAGGTGATAAGAGATGGTATACAACTGGATAAATGTTGTAATAGGAATATTAACTATAGTGATACCAATAGTGAGAGGCTTGAAAGGATTGAATTTATGGATACATATTATCGGAGGAGCAATTATTGCTATCTGTGCTTATATAGCAAACCAGCAAGCTAAAAAGTAAGAAGGATGGTGAAAAAAGCTGAAACCGAATATAGAAAGTTTAGTAAAATTGTCCGTATATGGGGAGATTTCTTCTCCAACTATAGTATCACCATATAGAGTAAATAGTGATGGAAGAGCTCAAGTGTTACCAACTCTAGGAGGCATTACTTATAATGTGAAAGTCGGAGACTCTGCTCTAGGATGGGTTGGAGATCATGTAGAACCAGGGGTAAGCTTGAAAAACAAGGATAGGGAGGAAAGTAATGCACTAAATATACTCTCCTGTATCGGGAATAGGGCAAGAGTAATAAGTGGAGAGGCTAAAGGTGAGATAGGAATAGTCACAGGAAAACACGGTGGTATAGAGCACGTATTGATAGACTTTCCTGAGGATGTTCTATATAAACTGTCAATTGGGGATAAGATACAGATAGAATCCTACGGACAAGGTTTAGAACTATTGGATTTCCCTAAAATAAAGATTATGAATATTTCTCCCGAGCTCTTTATGATGCTAAATATAAGAGAAAGCTGGAGTAAGTTAGAAATTGGCGTAAGGAAAATTATTCCTGCAGAATTTATGGGGTCTGGTATAGGTTCTGCCAGTAGTTATTCTGGTGACTATGACATTATGACACAGGATAGAGAAGCATTAAGAGGTCTTGGTCTTGAAGACTTAAAGCTAGGAGATATAGTTGGAATAAAAGATATGGATAGTAGATATGGTAGAGGTTACAGAAGAGGAGCAAGGAGTATTGGTGTAGTTATACATTGTGACTGTGTTCAAGCAGGACATGGGCCAGGCGTTACTGTAATACTTTCTAGTAGTGACAATTCTTTAGATTTCTTTATAGACGAAAATGCAAATATTGCTCAAATACTCAAAATAGGTAGATATAGAAATGGATAGAGAAAACATAAAATTCTTAGCTAGGTCAGGACTCTACGCAGCTATATATGCTGTGTTGACAATTGTCCTTGCTCCGATCAGTTATGGAATAATGCAAGTGAGGATAGCAGAAGCGTTAACTGTTTTACCCATAATAGATAAAGCTGCTATACCAGGTCTATTTATTGGATGTCTCATAGCCAATATTATTGGTGGATATGGAATTATTGACATAGGTCTAGGCAGTATATTTACTCTTATTGCTGCATATTTGACCTCGAAAGTAAAGAAAGATTGGCAGGCACCTATACCACCAGTAGTTGTTAATGCCATTGGAGTGGGAACATATCTAGCTATCCTCTTAAAAACCCCAATCTATTGGGGTATATTATGGGTTGGGCTAGGAGAATTAATAGCTTGTTTTGGATTAGGTTTGCCTCTTCTATATTTTATAAGAAGGATAAGAGAGAATAGATAAAATTTTATAACTTTATGTAGGGGCAATCCACAATTGCCCCTACATAATAAAATTGATTTACGAAATTTTAACCGGATATAGATTTTTTAATACTTACTTTTAGTATCACTGGTCCGATAAGCCCAGATTCTACCAAAGGAGAGTCTTTATCGTAAAGGTGCCAAGTAGTAAAAGTAATCCTTCTACCAGTAGGCTTTGGCAGACCCTCTCTATACCAGTCTGGTAATTCCCTTATTGCTCCTCCCATAAATCCCATATCTCCTCCGTAATCATACTCTGCCGGGAATTGCTCATCGCCTATAAGTCTATTAATCCATACATTAGTCACTTGAACTTCTAAATCGTTCTCACCAATCTTAACAGCGTCTGTTATATCCAATAGATATGGTGGCTTCCATACTATGCCAAGGTCCTTTCCATTGACTTTTACTTCGGCTATATTCTCAACACGTCCTAAATCTAGGTAAATCCTTTTATCCTCAGATATAAAATCTGGTTGTAATGTAAATTTTGATGTATATGTTGCAGTTCCAGAGAAGTATTTAACCCCAATATCCTGATGTTTATGTAAAGAAATAAGTTTAGTAAGTATTATTTCACTAGGAGCACCCAAACCTGGAGGGAAAGAAACTTTCCAAGGACTAGCAATCTCTAAAGATTGCTCAATATTAGGGATCTGAAATTCTATACAACTATTAGGACCACGTAATATGTAATTGCCACCCTTCCAAAAGAGTAATTCCACTTTTTCCCTACCAATTATATCAACTGGCAGATACTCATCTATTTTAGGAGGTCCAGCATCAAAAATCTTTTTAACGTCAATAAAATTGAGTACCTTGTTAAATACTTCAGGTTTACCCATATCTCCAATTGTATAGGTCGGCTGTGTAGTAACTGTATCATTAAGATAGGGTTCTCCTACTCCCGGATGGACCAATCCACTAGATTTTGCACCTCTACTTACAAATCTCCCATTTACAAATAGTGAAGGAATCCCATCTTCGTAAATAAGCGCTATATGTGTCCATCCTTCTAGTGGCATTTGTACTGTCAAGACAGGAATAGGATTACCCTTACTACGTTCATAAACAGCTATCCCATTCCTACCAGCTACCAATCCACATATCGCGTGATTCCTTCCATAGATAATTTCACCTTCAGGAGGATAAAAAATCCAACATGCTCCAGAGATACTTGGAAACATAGCACTAAAGGGAAGCGAAGCATTAACCTCTGGTTTCACCCATACACTAATAGTAAAGTTATTTACAACATTAGGGTATAATCCAGAAGAAGCCTTAGGAAATGGCTTAGTACTTAATATAACCTCTCCATTTCTCTCTAAAGAGGTAAAACGCTCATTAGATGTCTGAGACTGGAAGACTACAAAGATTGAACCAGAAGGCCCTAAATATATAGGTAAACGAACACGTCCATCCTCTAAGACTTCGTAGATTGGGAAAGCGGTAACTTCTCCAGTTTCAGGATTCCAAATTTCTGGCTGTTTACCATTAACCCTAAAAGTACAGACAAGAGATTCGGCACACCTCTTACGATTAGCTATAAAGTATATATCTACCTCATTACCAATACGTCTATGTATATAATTAATTAAGGCATCCGATGATTTACTACTAAACTCAAAATCGGGTCTGATATTTAGTCTATCAAAAACATCCTTCAATGACATTCCCCAGAAGATTTTACCCTTACCGAAGCTTCTCTCTTTAACCAATTCTCCATCAAGATCACCCCAAAGTTCGTTAATAATCTCTCTAAGATCTTCGTCGTCTTGATAATCAGATAGACTAGGTGAGCCATCTGGCTTTGAACTAACAATAAGGCACATACCTTGCTCAACCATATCTCTAATCTTGCGAAACAGTTTGAGCGTAACCTTTTTTCTATCACCAAATACTAATACACGATAGCTCAAGCCTTCAGGGGTAACAATCCTACCATCCTTAACTTCTAGTCGAGTTAAGATAGCTTCAGTATCTATAAAATCATAATCATAACCACTAGGTATCATTGGATTTAGTCTACTCTCATGAGGAGCAGAAGAACGTGGATCTTCACCAACAAAGTAGAGTATATCGCCTCTGTCTCTTATACACATCT
>JAOACC010000150.1 GCA_026418035.1 bacterium | reverse complement strand
TAAGTAAAAGGTTAACAGCCAGTCATTTACGTCTGTCTATTCAGAAGGTTAGAAATTATATAGGTGATTACTCGCTCATTGGGCACTTTTGAGATAATCACTACGTTATCATAAACCCCTTGACTATCATCTTACTTGGTGCTAATATTTTATACATAAGATGATTATTATCATAAAATATGAAAGAATTGGAGGTGAAAGGAGAAAAATAGACTCTATTAAAAAGATAAGTAAAAAAATTAAAAAGGGGGGGTAACATTTGAGGCAAGTGTTTATAGATAAATTTAGAAAATTATCTGATAATTTTCTAAGAGGGGTGATTTTATGAATAGAAAGATTTTACAGGTAGCTTTACTTGTGTTAGTTCTTTTGCTTGCTGGTAATATTTTTGTTTTTGCACAGAAGGCAGAAGTGATACCTGGAGAATTTTACAATCTTTCCGATTATGAGAAACTTACAGGCAAAAAGATTACTAAATTTAATGAAGCTCCAATGTTAGCTGAACTAGTAAAACAAGGCAAGCTTCCTCCAGTAGAACAGAGACTACCTAAGAATCCTTTAGTTGTAACACCCGTAGAAGAAATTGGGAAGTATGGTGGAACTTGGCGTAGAACATGGAAAGGACTCTCTGATGAATGGGGCATTCATAAGATATGTCACGAACATCTAGTTATGACTGATAAGGGAGGAACTAAGATATTACCTAACATTGCAGAGAGCTGGAAGGTCTCCAGAGATGGTAAGGTCTATACATTTAAACTTAGAGAAGGAATAAAGTGGTCAGATGGTACACCCTTAACAACAGAAGATGTTAGATTCTGGTATGAAGATATCATAATGAATAAAGAACTATTCCCAGTACCTCCTAGAATCCTTACCACTGGTGGGAAACCCTTAGAGATAGAAATCTTAGATAAGTATAATTTCAGAGTAAAGTTTGCAGACCCCTACCCACTATTCTTAATTACACTGGCTAAAGAAGGGGGTAAGTATACTTTCTTTGCGCCTAGCCATTACTTGAAGCAGTTCCATCCTAAATATGCACCTAAAGAAAAGATAGACCAGCTTGTAAAAGAAGCAGGACTTCAGAACTGGGTTCAACTTTTTGATATGAAAGGAAGTGGCACAAGGGCTTATTTACAGAATTCTGACCTTCCTGTACTTTGGCCCTGGAGAGCGGTTACTAAACCTACCCTTCCAGTTATGACATTAGAAAGAAATCCTTATTACTTTAAAATAGACCCAGCTGGTAATCAGCTTCCATATATAGATAAGATACAGCAAATACTCGTAGAGAGTGATCAGATGACCGCCATGAAGGTCTTAGCTGGAGAAACAGATTTCCAAGATAGAGGAGTAGGAGCTGATTACACATTGCTTATGGAGAATAGAGAAAAAGGTGGTTATAGGGTAGTTATATGGAAAGGAAGCGGAAACTGGCCAGTTCTATATCCAAATCAAAATGTAAAAGACCCTGTTTTACGTAAGATCTTCGAAGACAGAAGATTCAGAATAGCTTTGTCTCTGGCAATAAATAGAGAAGAGATAAACCAGATAACTGCCAATGGGTTAAGTAAACCTAGACAGGCATCGCTTGTAAAAGGATTACCAGGATATGACCCAGAGTGGGAAAAGGCTTATGCAGAATACGATCCAAAGCGTGCAAATGAAATACTAGATAGAATAGGACTTAATAAGCGTGATAAGGACGGCTATAGATTAAGACCAGACGGTAAAACCTTAAGTCTAACCATATCATTCATGGGTGGTCCTGGTGAGATGCCAGATGCACTAGTAATGGTTAAGAAATACTGGGAGAACGTAGGAATAAAAGTTGCTTTAAACCCTCTTGAACGTAGCCTATACACTTTAAGAAGAGATGCAGGAGACTATGAAGTCGGAGTCTGGAGTTATGATGATGTAAATCCGTTGGCGTCTACAGAGAATACTCAGCTCTTAGGTGTTGAATGGGCTCCTCTCTATAGAGCTTGGTACTTTAGTGGAGGTAAACAGGGAGAAGAACCTAAAGGGGACATAAAAAAGCTTTATGAACTTTGGGATAAAGCGTTATCTACAGTAAATGAAAAACAGAGAGAACGTTATTTCAAAGAAATAATTAACCTACATAAGAGAAATATCTGGATGATAGGAACTATAGGCGAAGGTATAGTACCTATACCAGTCAAGAACAATTTTAGAAATGTCCCAGAAGGTATAGTATCAGCTGACTTCTTAAGAACACCTAAAAACGCTAGACCAGAACAGTTCTTTATCAAGTAAAATATTTTAACGAGGTATCTAGGATATAAGAAATTCCCCTAGATACCTCGTTTTTTATTTTTATGCTTGAAATTAAAAGCTTAAATAAAACTTAAAGGAGTGATGAAAAATGACAGGAAAGGTCTATGTAATACTACCTGAAAAGATTGGAATAATAAACAAAAATATCTATGGGCACTTTATTGAACATCTAGGTGGAGTAATTTATGATGGTATATGGGTAGGGGAAAATTCTAAGATACCAAACATAGATGGAATTCGAAAGGAACTTATAGATACTCTTAGGAAGATAAATCCTTCTGTTATACGATGGCCAGGAGGATGTTTCTCAGAGACATATAACTGGAGAGATGGGATAGGACCTAGAGAGAAAAGACCAACAACAGTAAACTGGTGGTATACACATGATGGTAGATTAGAATCTAATCAGTTTGGCACACATGAATTTATCAAACTCTGCAGATTAGTTAATGCTGAGCCTTATATTGCTGCTAATATTGCATCTATCCCTCCTATTGAGACTAGAAATTGGATTGAGTATTGTAACTTTCCTATGGGTTCTACGTATCTAGCTAATCTCAGAGTAGAAAATGGAGATCCAGAACCATTCAATGTAAAATATTGGGGGATAGGAAACGAGAACTGGGGAGGCGGAGGAAACTTTACACCTGAAGATTACTGTACAGAGTTTCGTAGAGTAGCTACTATAGTAAAAAGCCTAGATAGGGAGCTCAAACTTATAGCCTGCGGTGCAGGTTGTAGTATAACCAGAGATGATACAGAGTGGACTAGAAGGTTCTTTGAGAAATGGGTAGACACTACACCGCCAGGAAAACCTGTTCAATTTTATGGCTATGCTATACACTACTATTGTGGGACAGCAGGAAGCGCACTAGAATTTGATACTAATCAGTGGTATGAACTTCTCTACAAGGCTAGTTATATAGAAGATATAATTAAAAGGCATAGAAAAGTAATGGATATCTATGACCCAGAAAGGAGAATAAACCTGATAGTTGATGAATGGGGATGCTGGCATCCAGATGGATCTGGACCGTCAAAGGGAAGGAATCTCTTTGAACAGCAAAGCACCATGCGAGATGCTTTAGTTGCGGGGATAACACTAAATATATTTAACAATCATGCAGATAAAGTTGCTATGGCAAATGTTGCGCAGATGGTAAACTGTTTACATTCACTATTCTTAGCGGATGAGGAAAAGTTTATTCTAACTCCAAATTACTTTGTCTTTGATATGTATAAAGGGCATCAAAATGGATTAGCTGTAAGAAATATTGTAGAAGCAGAAGATATATTATTCTCTATAGGAGATAGAGAAGTAAAATTACCTTTAATTAACTGTTCAGCCTCTATAAAAGAGGACAAACTCACTATAACCATAGTTAACAATCATTTTGATAGCCCTTGTGAAATTAGATTCATTCTAGTAGGAGCTGATAGAGGGGAAATTATTCGTAGGGTTTGTTTATCAACAGAAGATCCTCATATGTATAACGATTTTGACCAGCCAGATAGAGTAAAACCAATAGAAGATTGTCCAAAAATCTCTAACAAGGAAATTGCTTTAGAAATTCCAAAGGCTTCTGTAAATCTTATAGAAGTAAAACTAGAATAAAAACAAGGGGGTGCGTACTGCACCCCTACTATTCTATCTCCATAACCATTACTATATCCTGTTCATAATCTCCAAATGTCTTACCAAAGATATTTAATCCGCCTATATTAACTGCGTCAGGCTTAATACCTATTCTTACTCTGACAGAGGTATGTTCTCTTATAACAAGGTCATCCAACTTTACATCAGAAACCTTCTCATCATCGATAAAAGAAGCCTCGTTAGTAACTATCCATCGTTTAAGTATCCCATACTGAGAACCTGCTAATTTCCACCAACTTGGGGTCAGTTTACCCCTTCTATCTCCAAAGTCTCCAGGAACTGTAAAAGTACCAATTTCTACCCCGTTTATCCATACCGTTATATCCGAGGGCCATTCTCTGTTTGTTCCTGGAACTTCTGAAGAAATTTCCATACTTATCTCTAATCTTTTTAATTTCTTATCTGGTGGAAGATTGTTAGGGAATTTATACTCTACGTATCCTCTCTCAAACCATATAAGGTCTGCTACCGCTCGCTTTGGATTATAGAAAGAACTTGGGACATCTAAATATCCAATGATACCATCTTTAGAACAAAGCCCACAGGGAGGAGAGACTTTAAAATCTGTATATAGACCCACCGGCATTTCAACCCTTATTATATTTTCTTCCATTGTTTTCTTCATACTTGGAAGTTGTATAACAACCTCATCATAGGCGAGCTTACATACTTTCTGCAATCCTCTCTCTCCTGGAATAGTCTCTACGTCTAACAATCCACTCTCTTCGAGTATATCAATATCTATAGCAGTAGTAGATTGTGGCATATCTAACTCTTTAGCTATTTCGCTTACATTTAATCTCTTATCTTTAAGGAGAGAAAGGATTCTTACCCTCCTCTCAGATGCAAGGGCTTTAAGGACCTTTATACTATCTCTATCCTCTATACTAACAACTAATACGCCATTTTTATTGTTATTCTTCTCTGCCATATTGTTTATTATATCACCAAAATAACGAGGTATAAAAACTTACGGATTTTCGGAACTTGGTTCTACAACACCGGGGTTACCTGTCCTTTATTGTCTGCAGACTTTATCTCTGCCTCTACAATCTCTATAGTTTCCTTACTACTCTCAGGGGGAGCCACTGTTATTGGTTTATCATTGAGGAGACAGTCCACAAAGTACTTTATCTCTCTATAGTATCCCATCTCTTTTGGAAGTTCTGGGATAAAACTTTTTCCTTCATTTGGATTTACCTTTAAGACTCCATTCTGGAATATAAGGTTCCCTCTTTCGAAATTTACCCTAAATAGCATCTCAAATCCATAATCACCTTGAAGTGTCCAGTCATCTTGGGCATTTATAACTTTTCCATCAGGGTAGATATAATTTGTTGAGACAATATCATATCCACTCCCAGGTATAACATTTCTAGCTATCGTTGAGACTGCAGATGGTTTACCAAAGAGCCAATTTATTGTATCTACATCATGTATATGCTGATCTAGAATACATCCGCCACTCTTTTCTTTCTTTAAGAGCCAATTTTCATAAGACCACTTAGGAGTTCCACCACCTCTATAGAAATATCCCTCTAAAAATTTACCAAATCTTTCAGTCTCCACACACTCTTTAATATATTCATATTCAGGCCATAATCTTAAACAATGTGCTATCATTAGCTTTTTATTATTTCTCTTTGCCGCTTCTATCATCTCGGTACACTCTTTAGAATTTAGTGCCATAGGTTTTTCACATAATACATGCATTCCCCTATCTAATGCCTTTATAGTAGCCTCGGCATGCAGATAGGTAGGGAGACAGATGTCTACATAATCTAGTTTTTCCTTTTCTAACATCTCATCTAGATTAGTATAGAGTTTATACTTACTAAAGTCATACTTCCTTGTTCCTACATCTATATTACCCGGAACAAATTTATTCTCAAACTTAGCTGGATCTATGTCGCATATGGCTACTAATTTGACAGGAAAACCCTCTGATTCAAGCCTTATATAATTGTCTAAATGGCCTCTACCCATAAAACCAATTCCTATAAGTCCTACTTTTAACATAGTTCATTCCCTCCCAAGTATCTTATCCATAGATTTGGATGTATTATATATCATCTGTAAAGGATAATGTTTATAAGCAGACATCTCTGCATTTAGATAGTTATTATATCCTACTTCCTTTAGTACTGATATCACCTTGGGGAAGTCAACATCTCCCGCTAACAAATCTACAAATCCTGCCAGGCCGCATCCTTGTCTCCTGTAGTCTTTTACATGGATCTTCTTTATCCTACCTCCTAATATCTTTATCCAATGTTCAGGATAACCTATATAGATAATGTTACCAACATCTAGATAAACTCCTACATACTCAGAGTTTATCTTATCTATAAAATCTCTCATCTCTAGAGGAGATAATAAAAACTTATTCCAAACATTTTCTACCCCTATGCATACCTTGGCAGACTCTGCAAATCTTGAAAGCTCAATTATAGCTTCTAAAGCATAATCATACGCTTTATCATACTCCACTATTTCTGATCCTGGCATCCAATCTACACCAACATATCCAGGGACAACAAGAATAGTATCAACACCTAAGATACTTGCAAATTCTATCTGCTTCTTACATATATCCTTAGCCTTTTCTCTAATCTCTTTGGAATTACTAGTAAAAGGATATCTCCAGTATAATCCTGCAGCAAGACCGCTTATCTCTATCCCAATATCCTCTGCCATCCTCTTATACTTTAAGATGTCAGCCTCTTTACTTTCTAATCCCAACTCTCCTGTTTCTACTATAGAAAGCTCTATTCCTTCAAAGCCAGCATCTTTGGCAACTCTCATACACTCCTCAATGCTCATTCCAACAGGAAATGACCAAATATTAATCCCTTTTTTCATAAAATCACCTCCACTCTCTGCTCCTTATCTCATAGATAATAATGCCAGCAGACACAGATGTATTTAAGGATGTTATCTTACCCACCATAGGAATACCTATAAGCTTATCGCATCTTCTTTTCATAATAGGTCTAAGCCCCTTATCTTCTCCACCGATTATAAGTAACAGAGGGAATTTAATTTCTAATCTAAAATACGGCTCTCCACTTGGGTCTGCACCCAGAATAAAAAAACCTTTCTCTAAGAATTTATCTACAGTCTGTGCTGTATTAGTTACTACCGCAAATGGTAAGTGAAATATAGCACCTGCAGAAGAACTCATAAGACCTTCTGAAATAATAGCAGAACGATGCTTTGGCATAATTATCCCATCGACCCCTGCACACTCTGCTGTCCTTATTATTGCCCCAAGGTTATGGGGGTCCTCTATTCCATCGGCGAGAAGAATAAACTTTCTATCAAAAAAGTATTTCAAATCTTTCGGTTCTACAGGATATATATATGCCAAGATACCTTGCTTAGCCTTTAGGGAAGGAACCTCTTGAACAGGAATTCCTATTTTCCTAGCATGAACAATAATATCTCCATATCTTGAAACTAGTCTTTTGTCTATCTGTATCTTTTGTATAGCGGTTCCAGATTTCAAAGCCTCTATTACGGGGTTTTTCCCCTCTATCTTTAACTCATCTTCCATCTAGTACCTTCCTTTGTATCCTCCAATACAATACCTATATTATTCAAACTATCTCTAATCTCGTCGCTAAGATCAAATCTCTTCTCTTGCCTTAGTCTACTCCTTATTCTTATTACAATATCCATAACTTCTCTCAATCTATCAGTATCTAGAGAAACCTCGGTTAGTTTAGAAAACTTAAAGCCAAGTATTTCGCACATCTTAAGTAGATTAAACTTAAATACTGGTAGTATAGGGTCCCAAGCACCTTTATCTAGTATTGGCCTATTCTCTCTTATGTAAGAGAAAAGAATACCAACAGCCTGCGGAGTATTTAGGTCATTAGAAAGAGCCTCCTTAAAATCAAAGAATGCCTGATCATATACAGGTGAAGGTAAATCTGGCACGTGAGACAAAAGTTTTACTGTATCCTCTATCCTTGAATAAGCCCTACCCACATCCTCAAGAGCTTGAGGGTCAAAGTCAAGTGGACTTCTATAATGGGTTCCTAAAAGATATAGTCTCAAGACCTCTGGCCTATAAGAATTTAACGCCTCTCTCAATACTATAAAGTTTCCTGTAGACTTTGACATCTTCTCTGACCTTAGGTTTACAAGTCCATTATGAATCCAAAATCTAACAAACTTTCCATCACCTATAACCGATTCTGCCTGAGCTTTCTCATTTTCATGATGAGGAAATACTAAGTCTGCTCCACCTCCATGGATATCTATCTCCTCTCCCAGATAGAGAAGAGACATTACAGAACACTCTATATGCCATCCAGGTCTCCCCTTACCCCAAGGACTATCCCAATATGGCTCTCCAGGTTTGGCAGACTTCCATAATGCAAAATCTAACGGGTCTCGCTTTTTCTCGCTTGGATCTACCCTAGCTCCTGCCATCATTTCCTCTAAAGAACGCTTGGATAATTTCCCATAATAGGGATAATTCCTTACAGAGAAATAGACATCACCGTCTGACTCGTATGCATATCCCTTCTCTATAATCTTTTCTATGAAATCAATAATCTCTTCTATGTGCTCTGTAACTCTAGGATATATAAAAGCCCTACTTATACCAAACTTATCCATATCTATAAAGTATTCAGAGATAAATCTATCTGCTAATTCTTTTGGTGATACATTTAATTCATTTGCCCTATTTATTATTTTGTCATCAATATCGGTAAAATTTTGAACCCAAAAAACTCTGTATCCTTCTGATTCTAAGAATCTATAGAGGATATCGTATGCTAAATAGGATCTTCCATGCCCTATATGGCAATAATCATATGGTGTTACACCACATACATACATCCTCACCATACTACGCTTTTTGGGTAAAAATTCATCTTCGTTTCTAGTCAATGTATTATATAATCTCATCTAATCCTCCAGAAACTTTAAAGCTTTTTCCAATCTCTCAATACATTTATCCTTACCCAATATTGGTATAAATTCTACTAATTCTGGTCCTGATTCATAACCAGTAATTGCTAATCTTATCGGATGATAAAATCTTCGTCCTCTAATCCCAGAAATCTTCATTGCCTCCTTAAATATATCATTTATAGCATTTAAATCTTCAGTCTCTTTTAACAAATTCAAGAAAGTTTTTATAGCATCCTTACCTAATATTAACTCTTCCTTATAACTCTGGTCCAGGTTAATATCACTAAGATAATACTTCTCAACGTACTGAGGTATATCACTTAGTGTTTCTGCATATTCCTTGATAGATGCTATAGCTCTTAATAACCAATCCTTCGGATATTTATTTAAATCTTTCAAAAATGGTTCTGCATATTCTAATAGCTTTTCTTCATTAAGCCTCATAATATGCTGTCTATTTATCCATCTCAGTTTAGCAGGGTCATAAGCAGAAGGGCTCGGAGAAACCTCCTCTAGAGAAAATTCCTCTATAAGCTCATCTAGTGTCTTTATCTCTTCTCCCTTTGGACTCCAGCCTAGTAATGCTAAATAATTTACCACACCTTCTGGCAAGAATCCCTCTCCCCTTAACTCCTTTATAGAGAGAGAACCTTCCCTTTTTGAGAGTTTAGAACGGTCGCTTCCCACAATCATAGGTAGATGTGCAAATCTAGGAGGTTCTGCCCCCAAGGCTTTATAGATAAGTAATTGTCTAGGTGTATTAGAGAGATGGTCTTCTCCTCTTATCACATGGGTAATATTCATAAGGTAATCATCTATCACTACTGCAAAGTTATAAGTAGGCATCCCATCAGATCTAAGTATAATAAAGTCTCCAGTTATAGCATTCACATCAAATTCTATCCTTCCCCTAATAATATCATCAACTATAAAATATGCATCTTTTGGGATTCTAAACCTTACAGAATATGGAATGCCTTCTTTCTCCAGCTTAGAAACCTCTTCTGGAGAAAGGTTAGCACACCTCCCACTATATCTAGGAGGTTTACCCTCTTTCATTGCCTCTTTCCTTTCTCTTTCTAGTTCTTCTGGAGAACAGAAGCATTTATAAGCTAACCCTTCTTCTAGAAATCGAAGTGCATAACTCTTATATATATCAAGCCTTTCACTCTGTCTATAAGGCCCTTCATCCCAGTTTAGACCCAGCCAAGAGAGATCTTCCAAAATACCTTGATATGCAGATTGAAATGTTCTCTCCACATCTGTATCTTCTATACGAAGTATAAAAATACCTTTATTTTTTCTAGCAAATAACCAGTTAAAAAGGGCAGTCCTTACATTTCCCACATGGAGACTCCCACTAGGACTTGGGGCAAATCTGACCCTTACACTCATCAAATCCTCCTTTCATCTACCAAAGCAACCGCAATTGCTACTATCCCTTCTTCTCTACCTATAAAACCCAATCTTTCATTAGTTGTTGCTTTTATACCAATAGCTCTAGGATTTATCTCTAGGATGCTAGCCAACCTTTCTTTCATCATATCAACGTATGGGCTTATTTTAGGCTTTTCTGCTATAATAACACTATCTATGTTTATTATGGTATACTCTTTGACTATCTTTTTCTTTACTTCTTCTAGTATAACACAACTAGATATATCTTTATACTCTGGAGTATTTGGGAAGAAATACCCAATATCTGGTAGGCCAACTGCTCCTAAAATAGCATCTGATATAGCATGTATTAAGACATCGGCATCTGAATGTCCATAAAGTCCAAAATCAGAAGGTATCTCTATACCTCCAAGGAAAAGCTTCCTCCCCTTTACTATGGGGTGAACGTCATATCCTATTCCAACTCTCATAAACCCAACAATTCTAAATATCTATGGGCCAATAACAAATCTTCTCTAGTAGTTATCTTTAGATTGGTGTATTCTCCCTCGATAACCTTAACCTTGTATCCAAGTCTCTCCACCAGAGAGGCATCATCCGTCCCATAGAATCCATCTTTATAAGCCTTTTCATAGGCTTCAACTAGGACTTCATATTTAAAAACCTGGGGTGTCTGAACACCCCAAAATAACTCTCTCTGTGGTGTAGATTCTACATAGCCACCTTTTACTATCTTTATAGTCTCTTTAACAGGCAATGCAGGTATAACCGCTGAATAAACCTCGGCTTCTTTTATAAGCTTATTAATTAACTCAAAACTTGCAAAGGGCCTTGCCCCGTCATGAACAGCTACTATCTCAGAAGATGTTAATGCTTTAATTCCTTTATATACCGAATCCTGCCTCTCCTTTCCCCCATGAACTATCTTTATAAAAGGATAGAAAAGACCAGTCTTTGATAGAAGATTTCTAATATCCTCCTCGTCTTGAGGCCTTATAACAATAATTAGCTCTGAAAGTGAATCTAGCTTAAGAAATTTTTCTAGCGAAAAGAGAAGAACAGGCTTACCAGCTAGTTCCATCAATACCTTATTATGTCCTAATCTCTTTGATTGACCAGCAGAAGCTATTATTACTCCTATGTTCACCTAGTCCTTCCTAAGTCTCCTGGTCTAAAAGGCGGAATTCCTCTACTGCTCTGTTCTTTAATCCTTCTTAATCCATCTTTTATATTCTTAGCCCTTATTTCTCCAATTCCCTCAACCTCGTCTAACTGCGGTATATCTGCTTTGAGAATGTTTTGTAAATTGCCAAAATGATTCACTAGATTTTCTATGATAAATGAGGGAAGACGAGAAATGTAACTCAATATTCTATAACCCCTGCATCTTAGATTCATATCAGTAGTAGAACTTATAGACTCTACTATCCCTAAGAGGTTTGCCATTACATTTGTATTTAACAAATCATTTAAACTTCTCCTTCTTATCTCTTCTCTGATACTTTCAGGATTTAATCCATCTTTTATGTAGTCCTTAAGGAGTAGTATCTCCTCCTCTTGTACACCACCAATAAGCTCATCTAACTGCATCCTAACTAGTCTTCCCTCTGTGCCTAGCTCTATTATGTATCTCTCTACCTCTTGAGCTATGCGTAGAACCATCTCTATACGATATAGCCCCCAAAGGATGTCAAGAAAAGTAACACTGTCTTCAATCTCCAGTGTAGTAAGGTTGGACATTGCTTGATCTAATATAAGTCTATATCTCTCTAGGACTTGTAATCCTTGGTTAGCTTTAACTAGAAGGTTTCTTATATCTTGAAGAATATACCTTATATTCCCTATGTATAGGGATATTATCTCTCTTCTCTCGGAGATTGCTATAACCAAGGCTCCAGCCTGCTTTGCAGTTCTTTCTGCTGTTCTATGTCTAGTTCCTGGTTCACTAGAAGGGATAGATACATCTGGAGATAGTTGAACATTAGCATAGATAATCTTTTTTAAATCCTCAGATATTATTATGGCACCATCCATCTTAGCCAATTCGTAGAGAGATTCCGGAGTAAAATCACAGTTTAATATAAAACCACCACTTATAATACTATTAAGGATATCTATATTACCACCAACTACTATAAGAGCTCCCATCTTTGCACTTAGTATTCTGTCAAGCCCTTCTCTTAGAGGTGTTCCTGGAGCAGTAAGTCTTAACGCTTTATAGAGGTCTAACGTAGGATCTGGCATCTTTTATTATACTGTACACCTCCTTTAAGGTCCTTACCCCTCTTATCCTAGGATCATCCTCTTTCTTCTTTAATGGGACTATCCCTTCGCTATAACCTAATCTTAATGCGGTCTCTACTCTCTTTTCATGCCACATAACTTGTCTTATCTCTCCCGTAAGACCTATCTCTCCAAAACTAAAAAGCTCAGAGGTTAATGGAACTTCTAGGGCGCTAGATATAACCGCTAAGGCTACTGAAAGATCTAAGCCGGGGTCCTTTACAGTAACTCCTCCTGGTATGTTTAGAAATACATCCTTATTAAATAGAGGTAGTTGTAGAAGTTTTTCCAGAACTGCCAGTATAAAAGAAGCCCTATTAAAGTCTATTCCTTGGACAACCCTTCTAGGAACTGCATATACAGAGCGTGTAACTAACGCTTGAACTTCTACTAGTATAGGTCTAGTCCCTTCCATTATTACACTCACTGTAGCCCCAGGTGTTGAACCTAACCCTTCTCTAACAAAAAATAGAGAAGGGTTCGATATCTCCATAAGTCCTTCAGGTGTCATCTCCATAAAGGCAACCTCGTTTGTATCTCCATATCTATTTTTAACAGAACGGATAAGTCTAACTACACCATCCCTATCGCCTTCAAAGTAGAAGACACCATCAACCATATGTTCAAGGGTCTTGGGACCTGCCAAGATCCCCTCTTTCGTTACATGGCCAGTTATAAAAGCTATACTATTATCCCTTTTTGCCAGGTCAATAATCTTAGATGTGCACAATTTTATCTGTGTTATTGTTCCGGGCTGACTAGGTAAAGACTCGTCCCTTACCGCCTGTATAGAATCTATAATAAATATATCCGGTTTTATCTCTTCATAGACCGATATTGCATTATCTAAGCTAACTTCACTTATAACCCTAAGATTTTCTCCATTGATATTCAGCCTACTAGCTCTTAAGCCTACCTGATAAACAGACTCTTCTGCACAGTTATATAAAACCCTCAATCCTTTTTTAGAAAAGGATTCTGACAGTTGGAGCATAAAAGTGGACTTCCCTATCCCCGGTTCACCTCCAATAAGAAGGACAGAACCGGGAACTACTCCACCACCTAAGAGTTTATCTGTTTCAGGATAATCAGTAGCGATTCTCTCTATAGACTTAGCCTTTATATCCTTGAGACTTAAAGCTTTAACAGGTGCACCTTTAGGTTTAGTCTTCCGTATCTCTTTTTCTGGAATGATTTCTTCTAAGGTATTCCAAGAGTTACAATTAGGACATCTCCCTAGCCAGTTCGAACTTATATATCCACATTCTGTACATCTGTAAGTCCTAGTAAGTTTACTCATTCTGGTCTCTGCAGAGGAAAGAGGATTACCTCCCTTATAGAATCTACATTGGCAAAGAGCATAGTAAGTCTATCTATTCCTATCCCTAAACCTCCAGTAGGAGGCATTCCATACTCTAAAGCCTCTAGGAAGTCTTCATCCATAGGATGGGTTTCTTCTTCACCCATCATCTTCTCCCTTAATTGGTCCTCAAATCTCCTCCTCTGTTCTATAGGGTCATTTAGCTCTGAAAATGCATTAGCAACCTCTAGACCACCTATGAATAGTTCAAATCTATCTGTAAATCTAGGGTCACTCTCCCTAGCCTTTGCAAGGGGAGAGATTGCTACCGGATATCCAGTAATAAACGTCGGCTTTATTAACTTAGGTTGTACCTCTTCCTCGAAAAGTTCCATAAGGACCTTAGCCCAGAGGCTTTCTTCCGTTGTCACCTTTATCTCAAGTTTATTAGCATATTCTAAAAGCTCTTCTTTATTTAAATTCAATGGATTTATTCCGGTATGTTCTATGACTATATCTAGAAGTTCTTTTCTTTCCCAAGGGGAAGATATATCTATCTCAGTTTCATCCTTATATATAACAGGCCTACCAAAAAGAGTATTTGCAAGGTAAACAATCAGCTCTTCGGTAAGTTCCATTATCGTATTGTAATCCGCATAAGCTTGATAAAGCTCCATCATAGTAAATTCTGGATTATGAACGGTAGAGATACCCTCGTTTCTAAAACATCTATTTATCTCATAGACCTTTTCATACCCACCAACTATTAACCTCTTTAGATACAATTCAAGAGCTATTCGAAGGTAAAGATCGATGTCTAAGGCATTGTGATGAGTAATAAAAGGACGAGCAAAACCTCCGCCAGGAACTATGTGTAGGATAGGGGTTTCGACCTCTATAAAACCTTTACTCTCTAAAAAGTTTCTTATCTCCCTTATCAGTTTAGACCTAAGTAAAAATATTCTCCTTGGATTTTCATTAGCTATAAGGTCTAGGTATCTTCTCCTATATCTGGTTTCTACATCTGTTATTCCATGCCACTTTTCAGGTAGAGGTCTTAATGCCTTCGTCAGAGTCCAAAATTTCTGAATCCTAACAGACTGCTCACCAGTATGAGTCCTAAATGGAACTCCTTCTACTCCAATAAAATCACCTACGTGGAATTCTTCTAACTCCTCATAAGAATCTCCTAAATCGTTAGCTCTCCCATAAAGCTGTATTCTATCTTTAATGTTTCTTATATCTAGAAACATCGACTTTCCATGTCTTCTTATCGCAGTAATTCTTCCTGCTACCCTTACAATCTGATCAAGTAAATTATCAAAGTTATTCTTTAATTCGTCTATAGAGTGTGTCGGGGTAAAATTCACAGCGTCATTACCTCCTTATCTCTAGGATCTTAAATTCTACTTCTCCCTTAGGAACTCTTACCTTTACTACATCTCCAATACCAGCTCCTATTAAAGCCTTTCCGACTGGAGATTCATCTGAAATCTTGTTTTCCCTCACGTTTACTTCAGGAGAGCTCACTATGTGGTATTCTGTAATAGAGTTATCTACTAGATTCAGGATTTTCACCCTAGAACCTATAGTAACTTTATCATTATATCCATCTTCCTCTATAATCTTTGCCTTACTAAGTATATTCTCTATGGTAAGAATTCTTCCTTCGACAAAAGCCTGCTGATTCTTAGCCTCCGTATATTCTGCATTTTCTGAGAGATCACCAAATTCCTTAGCTTCTTTTATCTTCTCTGTTACTTCTCTACGTTTATTCTTTTTTAGGTCTTCTAGCTCCCTTAAAAGGGCTTCATAACCCTCCTTAGTAAGGAAGATTTCCTTATCTTTCACATTATCACCTCTTTGAATCAATTCAACATCTCCATTCTTGGTTTAAAACCTATTCTCTCTAAAAAGTCTTCATCGCTTTCGTGAGGAAGCCTCTTATCCTGCATAGCTATTAAAAATCCTTCTAGAACATTAGTTCCGAAAGACCTTCCTTCTAGTTCTGGTGTAGTGGTTATGAGATACTTAACTCCTCTTTCCTTAAGTAATTCTTTGTCTCTAGGAGTAACTGTATTAGTAAATATAACCTTACCCTCTAATTTCTCGGGCATATATTTTTTTATATATATGAAATCTCCAGCTATGATATCTGCCCATAAGAAATACTTGATAAACTTTGGAGTATTCTCCTCTTGTTTTTCCCCTACTGGATATAACATATAGAAGGGTAACTTGGTAAGTACTGGAAGTAGTACATAAGCTAAAAACTTTAGTGTCTTTATGCTTCGTATAGGTATTGGGACTCCTAAAGCAAACATAAGGTCTCCAATAATAATATTTGCCCCAAGATTATAAAATGTCTCCGTCATACCAAACCTATCAACTGCAGAAGGCAGAAGAACATTTTTCCCTTTAATGCCTCCAGGTAATAGTTTATCTAGTTTCTTTACCATGCTTCTCTCGAGCGTATCCTTTACCATACTTCCATCTACTATAGGGGTTTTCCGCGCAGCTCCCGCTATTTTTAATGCATCCTTTACTGTATATCTCCTATTTCCCACAATAAAATAGAGGTCTATACCACCTAAGCCAATAGCAGAGACTTTACCATCGAGCTCCTTAACCTTCTCGATAGCTTTCTCTATATCTCCGTCCGTCCCTATCCTTTCTATTATTACATCTTCTTCTAAAATAGACAAAGAGACCTTATGGTCTCTTTTACTTGAACCCAAACTTATACTAACTATCCTTTTCATATAGAGATTTTATCAGAAACAACTTAATCTTACAAGATATTAGGAGGGGAAATTCCCCTCCTAATTGCTATTCTTCTTCCCCATTATGCCAGTATACATCCCAGCCTAAATAATTAGAGAACGCTTCATAGAGAATCTTAGCAGACTTAGACCTACTCATAGCTACATGATGTTCAAAGCCTCTTTGGCATATTATCTTAAGTAACAATTGTAAGTTTTCAACATATACTACCCCGTGACCTCCAAAGGTATTGAGGGGATCATCAGTAAATTCTCCCTCGCCTATATAAGCCTGTATAATACCTACGCTATCATTGGTAGATACCCTTGCAAACGTCATAGGACCACTAGGAATTCTCCCTGCACAAGAACCATAGGCATTCTCTCTACCAACTGTTCCAGATATAATATCTTGGAATGTCATCTTTGGCTCTCTTAGAAAAGATTTAGGATAATTACTGCAGTGGAATACTACCGCCTTATCAGGATCATCTCCATAATTGTTATTCCAGTCAACTATAGCACTTGGAGTTCCAGATACAAGTTGAAGGGCATACATTGCTATTACGCCAGTTACATCAGTCTCGCAGGCACTAGGCATTAATGATTCACTCATCATACTCATAACTGCACAAGGGACAATACCATAGATATTTTCTATAGCACTCCAACACTGTATAGCGCTAGCAATAAGTCTATTCTCCTTCATCCAGTTTTCTACAACTACACTAAATTTTGCCATTTTGATTAATGCACTTTCAGGTACACCGGCTGTATCAATATAGGTCCTAAACTTCTCCACCTTTTCTTTGACAGCGCCATCAGTGTCAGAAAGCTTAGAGATACTGGCGAAGATCTCAGAAAGGTCTATAGTCTCTACTGATATACCATAATTCTCTAATAGTTTTTCGCTAAATCTAACCGTATTAAAAGCTGCGGGTCTAGCCCCTATGAGGCCTATCCTTGCATTTCTTAGTCCATTTACCACCTTGCATACACCTATAAACCAATTTAGATCCTCTCTAAAGCTTTTACTTTCAGGAGCAACAGTGTGAAGTTTGGTAAGAGAAAATGGTATAGAATACTGAACCAAATTATTGCATACTGAGAGTTTACCACAGAAGCTATCTCTCCTATGGGATAGGTCCATCTTATCAAGTTCATCTGGGAATGCATGTATCAAAATAGGAACATCTAAGCCAGAAAACCTTAAGGTATTCGCAACAGCCTTTTCATCTCCAAAGTTTGGAAGTGTAACTATAACTCCCTCTATCCTATCTCTATTTGCTTTAAAGAGTTCTGCACAGGTTATAGCATGGTCTAACGTCTCTACTGCTCCAAACTTTCCTTCATTAGAATTTAAAGTAATAACATTCAAGCCTTCTTCTTCTAAGACCTTTAAGATTCTCTCTCTTCCCTCTTTTACAAGCTCAGCAGGAAAGAATCCTCTACTCCCAACTATCAATCCAATCGTTCCTTTCATAAAAAACACCTCCAATTAAATCTCTTCTAATGGTTTTACATTACCAAAATGGATTTCAGGTCCCATTACAGGCTTTGCCCATTTAACCGCATTATATATAACCCTTAAAACCTCAGGTTGATAATATATAGGGAATGTCTCGTGGCCTGGTCTAAAGTAGAAGATTTTACCTTTTCCCCTATAGAAACAACAACCACTCCTAAAGACCTCTCCGCCTTCGAACCAGCTTATAAATACCAGCTCATCAGGCTTTGGAATATCAAAACGCTCTCCATACATCTCAGTATGAGGTATCTCAAAATATTCTCCTAGACCCTCAGTAATAGGATGGCCAGGCTCTACCACCCATATCCTTTCCTTTTCTCCAGCCTCTCTCCACTTTAACATACAGCTTGTGCCCATCAATTTTCTAAAAATCTTAGACAGATGAGCTGAGTGTAATACTATAAGTCCCATCCCATTTAAAACCTTACTGTAAACTCTTTCTACTATATCGTCTTTCACCTCATTATGAGCCATATGACCCCACCATATTAATACATCAGTATTATCCAAGGCTTCTTGAGTCAATCCATGATCCGGCTCATCAAGAGTAGCAGTCTTTACTTCTATATCTGGTTGTTTTTTTAAATAATCCGCAATAGCATTATGTATTCCATTAGGATAAACTCTAGCAACCTCCTCATGGATCTTCTCGTGGCGGAATTCATTCCAAACGGTTACCTTAATAATATTTCCCACCTTCTATCACCTTCTTTCTTTGAAACTTTTATTGAATTATACTATACAATTTTCAAATAAGGAATAGAGGTCATAGGAATAAACCTCTTAATATGAAAGTCTATAATTTTTAGTAATCTAAATCTTTAAAGAAAGGGGTGCATTTTTGTGAAACAATGTATAGGGGTACTTTTAGCCCTAACCATAGCCCTAGGAACAGTTAGTTTAGCTTTTGCCGGAGATGGAGCAGTTAAAGGTCAGTTTTCTCCAGAACCATTATGGAGCAAAGACCTAACTTTAGCTGAACTTCTAGACCTTACTAAAGAACAGATAGAAGAGATTAGAGCCGTAAGGACAGAATACTTAGAAAGAGTAAGAACTATGAGAATTAGACTCAAAAATAAAAACCTATCACCTTCTTACCGGCAAAAACTACAGGATGAACTTTCAGGAATCTTTGAAGAGTACTGGGGTAAGGTGGCAGAGATACTTACCCCAGTACAGCTAGCAAAACTTGTCCCTCGAAGGATTGCCACAATTCTCCTCTATGATCCAGAGGATTCGGCAATTCCTCCGAATACTCCAGAAGGTTTATTACCTTCTGGTATCTCCAAGTAATATTATACTACCACCTCCAAAAATATATTTACCTCTGGGAACATTGTCATTCCCAGGGGTAATATAAAATTAATCCTTTTTCTTTACTTCTATCTGTGCAAGTTTTTCATAGAATTGAATAATAGCACTATGGTCACTTAAACCTTTTCCATCGATCTTTAGTGACTGCAAGATTCCCATTACTTGACTTGTAAGGAATAGAGGAATACCAACCTCTTGGGCAGTTGCCATAGCATTATTCAGGTCTTTTATATGTAGGTCTATTTTAAATCCAGGATTGAAATCTCTGGCTAAAATCTTAGGTGCCTTAGCATCTAACACTACGCTACCTGCAAGACCACCTCTTATAGCCTTATAAACAACCTCTGGATCTACACCTGCCTTGGTAGCTAAGACTAAAGCTTCAGACATTGCAGCTATATTTAATGCTACTATTATCTGATTTGCTAACTTGGTTATATTACCAGACCCAACATCTCCACAGAGGGTTATAGAAGTTCCCATCTTACTTAAAATATCATAGCATCTATCTAAGACTTCCTTCTTTCCTCCGACCATTATAGAGAGTGTTCCATCTATTGCCTTTGGTTCTCCTCCGCTTACAGGAGCATCTAAAAACTCTATCCCCTTTTCTTCCGCCTTTTTTGCTATTTCTTTAGAGACTGCAGGATTAATAGAACTCATATCTATTATAACGGAACCTTTCTTAGCCCCCTCTAGAACTCCATCTTTTCCCAATATTACCTCTTTTACCTGTGGTGAATCTGGAAGCATTGTTATTATTACATCTGTTCTCTCTGCCACATCTTTCGGGGAATATCCTTCCTCTGCTCCTAAGGTAACTAGCTCCTTTACTGGCTCCTTATTTATATCATATACTACGAGCCTATACCCAGCTTTCATTAAATTTTTAGCCATAGGTTTTCCCATTATTCCAACGCCTATGAATCCTATCTTCATAATCTTGCCCTCCTAACTCTTAGTATTAAGTTTATCCTTTTAACCCACTCATCGCCATACCTTGGACAAAGTATCTCTGTAAACTAAGAAACACAACAAAGACTGGTAACATAGCTACAGCGGATGCTGCCATAAGATATTCCCAGTGAGTGAATCCTTCAGCTTGATATGCAGTAAGACCAAGCATAACTGTATACTTTTGAGGAGAATTTAGATATATTAGTGGAGTAAAAAAGTCGTTCCAAACAGCTAAAAACGTAAAAATTGTCACAGAAACCAAAGCTGGTTTTACTAGTGGTAATCCTACATACCAGAATACTTTAAAAGGGCTACAACCATCTATAACCGCCGCATCAGCTAGTTCATCTGGAATTGTTAAAAAGAATTGCCTAATAAGAAAGATATAAAAAGGGCTTCCAAAAAATGATGGTAGGATCAAAGGAAAGTATGTATTTATCCAGCCTAGCTTTGAATACATTATGTATAGAGGTATCATTGTAACTTGTCCAGGAATCATCATGCAGGAAAGTACTAATAAAAAGAAAAAGTCTCTGCCCCAGTAGTATTTTCTAGAAAAACCCCAACCAGCTAAGGTACAAGAAGTGAGTATACCTAGTATATTCGAACTAGTAATAATGGTACTATTTAAATAATATCTACCAAATGGTTGGACCCGAAAGGCTTCTATGTAATTCTGCCACCTCCAAGGCTTGGGCCACCATTTAAATGGGACAGACATTATCTGCTCTGGAGCCTTAAAAGAGGAGGTTATAAGAAAGAAGAATGGAGTAATAAATATAATAGCTCCTGCTATTAGAAATGAATAAGTTAATATTATGCTTATAAGCTTTTTTGATCTCATCTTCTTCCTCCAGCGCTTTCGTAGTACACCCATCTGCCCGAGAGTTTAAATTGAAAGATAGTAAGTACAAGAAGTACTATAAATAGAAACCATGCTAGACTAGAGGCATACCCCATTTCAAGCCACTGAAAAGCCCTCTGATATATATACATTACATATACTAATGTTGCATCCATTGGTCCTCCACCAGTCATTACATAGGCCTGAGTAAACATCTGTACCATCTCAATGGTACCTATTACTATATTTAGAAAAATCACTGGAGTCAAGAAAGGTATGACTCTATAAATTCTAGCGTGGTATAAAACGAAGGGGAAGTACCTCCGTAAGATTAGAAAGTGCTTCCTCTTCATGCTTTGGTGTATGATAATTAAATTAGTAAAGCTATGCTACAAGAACTACTTAAACTACTTAGAAAACACATAAAGCTATTAAACCTTCCAAACTCCACACCCAATACTATACACATAGAATTAAGAAAAGTCAAAGTTATATGTGAACAATGCAACATTAGAATGCACAGTCATGGTTTTAATAGAGAGAGAAAAGTTCTAATAGATAAATCCAGCTGGGTAGTTTATAGACCTAGAAGGTATAAATGCCCAATTTGTAGAAAGACAAAGACTATAAATCTACCCCTAAGAGAACATCCTCTCTCTCCCCTCCCCCCTACTTAAGGCCATATTACGTAATTAAAGAGCTAATAAGAAGAGTATATAAAGCAGATAATAGAGAAAGGGCTGAAGAAATATTAGAAGGTGGATAGACAGATTAGTTAAATACAAGGAATATATACTAAATTATTTTGAAAGTCGAACTACTAATGGCTAGAAGGCAGTAACCTAGTGATAAAACTAATAAAGAGAGTAAGTTTTGGATTTAGGAATCCTACAAACTACATACAGAGACTCAACATAGCATTTAGTGTATAGTATTAGGTGGCAATGGGTTTGGTAATAAGATAGGGTATGAGTACTTTTATTTTAACTCTGGTAAATAGTCAATAAGAATTGACTTAAAAATATCAAACCAAATTATTAAGATTTTATTTTAGCCTAAAGTTAAGGTCAGGGAGTAGGCTTATTTAAAATCAACCCCACGCTAAAAATTAGAGAGTCGTATATAATTGGTACAGTTGGACTTGCACATTGGACTCTTCTTGTAAGAGAAAATCTAGAAAATGTCTTCTGGGAGAAAGGTAAAGACAAAGAATACTGATTTGGACCGAATAATTGGCTCTGGAACACTTATAGGGCAGAGCAACGGTTCTTCAAGTAGTATAATAAATTTGCTATTAGGAAGGTCCCATTGGACCTCCTTAAATTATAATAGAAGGAGGATGACATGGATAGACTCTTTGATAAGATCTATGGATGCTTAGTTGGTGCTTTTGTTGGTTCTGCTATGGGGGCAGCTGTAGAAGGTTGGAGTTGGCAAGATATAAAGGCAAAGTATGGAGTTTTAC
>JAOACC010000118.1 GCA_026418035.1 bacterium | reverse complement strand
ACTTTATTAGGATCAAGGCCTGCTGCTTTAAGATGATCTACATTATAATAAAGGGCATATGGATGAACATCAAGTGGAAGTCCATAGGTTACTCCCTTATACTTGCCAGCTGTAAGAGGATATTCCATAAAGTCACCCTTTGCTACTCCACCCTTCTCTAGAGTCTTAGGGCTCATAGGGAAAAGTCTATCATATTTTGCAAATATTGGTAAGTTCCAGTCATGGCATATAGCTACATCAGGAGCAGTTCCCGTCTGTATTGAAAGAAGCAACTTGTTATAATATGGATCACCCCAAGGCAATATCTGCATTCTTACTTCAACTTCATCCTGAGAGGCATTAAATTCTTTTACCATACCTTCCATAATTTGGCCGTCTGGTCCTGTAAACAAGTTCCAAAAGTCTATCACAGTCTTACCATATGCTATCAATGGAAGAATCGTTACAAACACTATTAATAACATACTGATAAATCTTTTCATAACTTTAGTCCTCCTCCTTACTAATATTTTTAAAAATCAATCTCAAACCTTTACCTCCTCTACTCCCCTTAATTTATTACAACTACAAGTAACTCCTAACTTCCCCTACTTCCTATCACCTCCTATCTAAAATCTGGCCTAATAGCGCCTTCATTACTGGTGAATTAGATAATCTATCTATCATGGGGAAGGTATGAACTATCATATTACCTTCTCCTAACTGAACATCTATCATAAAATTTAGTGGATAATAAATCCAGCCAATAATCATACCTGCTAGTGTTCTTGAACCAAAGTTAAATTCTCCATGGAGATAGTTAATGGGTGCATCATCAATAAATCTGTAATCCATTACCTTCTCTCTAAAAACTCTTCCCGCTATCTTAGGGTTAAATATTCCCAGCCCACCAACCCATCTTGCTTCAGTGATACCCTTACGCCTTTCTAAAACATATCCAAATTTAGAAAATCTAGTATCTCCAGAAAGCTCAAGGATAACCGTCTTACCCTCTTTGGCAAGTTTTTCTAAATCATCACTAAAAGATGTAGCATAGACGACTTCAGCCTCAGATATGTTACAGATATTAATACCAGCACTTCTCAAGGATTTTTCTAAGGAATTATCCAGAACTGATATTTTAGTATTAATTAGAGTCCTTGGAACCACAAAGATCTGCATTATATTCTCGTTTATCAGTCTATTCCTACTAGTTGCCTTCAGGACAAGTCTAAATGTCTTGGATTCTGAAACATCTGGAGCTATAAATTCTATATTACCCATCTCGTTTAATCCAAAGGATACACGAGGAACAGAGAAACTACCTCTTATCTCTGTACCCTCTACATTCCAAGATATTTTAACCTCATCAAAAGAATTATGTGAAAGGTGAGAAAACAGAATGGGAATAGTTATTTTATCTCCACTCCAAACCCCAGTAGGTCTTTTTTGAGGGAAAACTAGATCTAATGTATTTAAATTCTTAAGTTCATCAAAATAACTCTTTTTCCCTCTCATTAAATCTAAAAGCCCATTACATTCCCAGTATAGATCAGTAAATTCTGTAATAATATAGCCTTTAATCTGAGGATATTTTCTTATTTCTTCTATCTGGAATCTTAAAGCTTGATATTGAAGCTCTTGAAAAGTCTCTGTCAAATTTTCAATATTGTCAAAGACTTTATCTAGACCATACTGCCAGAATCTTTCCTCAACACCTAAAGGTTTAGTAGCAGTAGTAGTATCTCTTTGCTGAAACCACCAGGGATCTCCACCATATTGAGCTCTAAGCTTTGTAACATTAGGTAAACCCCAGTTTCCAAATTCTGAGACTATAAGAGGTTCATAACCCTGTCTCTCACCATCTTGAGCAAACGTCCAAGAAGGATGCTTTGAGAAGTCTTCTGTCCATCTCTGCATCTCTCTAAACTTATCAGGAAAAGCAAAATAGTTGTGGAAATCTTCTATATCTGTCTTTATATGAAAGTTCGGGAAACAGGCAGAATTATCAACAACTATCCTGGTTGGGTCTTTTTTCTTAAGCCAATTATAAGTTTTCTTAAGCCAGTCTCTATCCTCTTTACTATTTACCAAATCTAAACCCCAATTCTCATTAATTATGCTTCTTATAATTACAGAGGGATGGTTATAATCATATTCAACCATCTCTTCTAGAAGTTTTTCTCCTCTTGCCTTAGAATTAGAGGTAGACCTGCTCCAATTTGGCATATCATACCATACCAAAACCCCTAATCTATCAGCCCATTTCAGGTACCAAGGATGGGGAACTTTTATATGATACCTTAGGCAATTAAGCCCCATTTCTTTGGCTAATATAAGTTCATCTCTAACAAATTCTTCACTTGGAGGATTGTAATGAGTAAATGGATAAAAATCTTGATCTAAAGCACCCATAAGATAGATAGGTTTACCATTGAGAAATACATCTTCATCCTTAACCTCAACTTTTCTTATTCCAAAGGTCTCTTCGATTTCATCTAAAATCTTAGATTTATAATGTATACTAGCCCTTACAGTGTATAGATTAGGATTATCCACATCCCAAAGTATAGGGTTTTTTATAGTTAATTCTATAGAATTTTCCTCTTCTAGTTCAGTTTCTATAGAATTTATCTCTTTTCCTTTTGGATCAATAAGAGATATATGTAGAGTATAAAGATTTTCTTTTTCTTTTTCGCTATTTACTAACAGGTAAACCTTACTCTCATCTACATTAGGAGTTATCTTAACATTTTTTATATATGATACCCCTGTCTGTATCAATCTGACTTCCTGCCATATACCTCCAGCCATACCATACCATTGAGGTTCTTGTTTACCATGAGGGATCTCAGAGAATGGATAGTTTGGATCAGCCTCTCCAGGAATAATAACCTTTACTAAGAGTATATTTTGAGGTTTTATAAGATGAGTTACATCAAATGTAAACGGTGTATAACCACCTTCATGACTTCCAACCAGAATATCATTAAGCCAGACTTCTGCATAATAGTTTACTGCCCCAAAAGATAATAAATATTTACTTTCTCTATCTTTATCAATTTCAAAATCTCTTCTATACCAAACCACTCCTCTATAATCCCTTAAAGCTGGGACTTGATTCCCTATACAATTTGGTACTTCTATAGAATAAGTCTGTGTTGGGCTAAATCTCTTATCTAAACTTACTTCCCATATACCATTTAAGCTTTTAAATTTTCTCATCTTTTCCTCCTTACTTAAATTTATATTCACTGTGACTATAACTTTCTATTTGTAACTCTAAAGGAGCTATTTCTACTTTTACCCCTTTCTTTTCAAACTCCTTAATTACCTCTTTTGGGGCTAATTCATCGGTAATTAAGACATCTACTTTATTTATAGGACTCATAGGTATAAGTTTCTTCTGTCCTAACTTTGTATGGTCAGCTAATACTATTACTGTATGAGCAGAATTAATCATAGAGACATATATATCTGCCTCGCTCGGGTTCAGAGTTGTTAAACCGCCATCAACGTCTATCCCATCTACTCCAATAAAACATTTATCTATAAAAACACTTCTGAAGAATTCTTCTGCTCTGTCACCAAAAAGATTGTAAGAACCTTCCCTTGAGAATCCACCAGGCATAGCAATCCTGACACCAAGTCTAAGAAGTAAATAAGCGATATTTACAGAATTAGTAATTACCTGCACATTCGGAATACCACCCAAAAGTTTGGCAAATTCGTATACAGTAGTTCCTCCACCTAAAGCAATTACATCATTAGGTTTTACTAACGTAATAGCTACTCTAGCTATGGCTCTTTTTTCTTTAAGATTCTCTACACTTCTATCCTCAAATGGAGGTTCAGGGGTAACCGGATGAGTAGAAAGTGCAACTCCTCCCCATATCCTTGTAATAAGTCTCTGCTTTTCTAAATCTTGCAAGTCTTTTCTTAGTGTAATAGGAGAAATCCCCAAAATCTCAGCTAAATCGTTTATAGAAAGCGTTCCTCTAGCCTCAAGTATATCAAGTATTTTCCTCTTTCTATTTATTTTAGCTATTGAATCCACAAATTTAAACTCTCCATTTATACTTTACTATACTATAGTATAGATATAAATATCTAATTTGTCAATAGGATTATAAAAAATGATTTATAAAACGTAAAAAATGCTCCAAAATTGATATGCATAATCTGAAGGGTAGAGACAAATAAAGTTATTTTAACTTTGGTTGATAGCTGACGATTATACACATAACTTTTGATTTACTAAATAGATGAGCAGGATAACCGTCCTACTATACTGAATAGATATGTAACAATTGGAATTTATCAACTGCCTGTAAGACAACTCATAAATTGTCCCTTCGAACCCTTACAGCTTATATCTCTATATTTTTCCAACTATCATTTCTAAAGCGGATAAGCATCCAACCAACTCTGAATAACCAATCAAAAATCATAACTAACCAGGCTCCAAAGAATCCCATTCCCAAAACATTAACAAAAAGATGTGCAAGAACAAGCCTCACACACCATACCGCTACTGCAGTAGCATATAAAACAGTCTTTGTGTCTCCTGCCCCCCGTAATGCTCCAGAAATGATAAAAGCTATTGCCATTGGAATCTGAGAAAAAGCCACAACCTTTAGAGCTAAAGAACCGTAACCTATAACATCTGTATTATTGGTATATATTCGCATAAAGAATTCTGGAAAGAGGAAAAAAAGAATTCCCATACTACCCATAAAATAGATGCCTAACTTTAGACAGGTATATGCTGCTTCCTCTGCTCTTTCAGGCTTTTTAGCCCCAAGATTCTGCCCTACTAAGGTTGTTGCTGCGGTGGCAAAGGCAAGACCAGGCATAAATGATAGTGATTCTGCATTCATAGCTATACTATGCGCTGCATAAGGAATAGTCCCTAAAGATGCTACTATTCTAGTATAAAAAAGAAGAGCAACACTTAGAACGATTCTTTCAAGAGAAACGGGATAGGCAATATTAAATAACTTCAATATAAATTCCTTATTTAGATGAAGACAGCACTTTAAACTTGTATTCATAGCAGAATTTTTACCGAAGATTACAACTATGAGTAAAATAGCACCAATTAACCTAGAAAACGTAGTAGCTATTGCGGCTCCTTCAACTCCAAGCATTGGAAAACCCAACTTTCCGTATATTAAAATGTAATTTCCAAAGACATTTATTACATTTACTAAGACATTAATATACATTGGAGTTTTGGTATCTCCAGCTCCTCTTAATGCACCAACTATCCCCATAGTAGCTGTCATAAAAATAAGTCCAGGGATTATCCAAGAGAGATATATAGTTCCATATTTTATTACCTCATCTTTGGCTCCCATAAAAATAACAATATCTTTAGCGATAAATAATAGAGGAAGAAATATTATTATTGAAAGTATAATAGATATAAGGAGTGATTGACCTGTAACTATTTGAGCCTTATCCCTCTCTTTTGCTCCTACATACCTTGCCACTATTGCATTTGTTGCCACATTTATACCCATAAAGATACCCTGAGCTAGAAAGAGAGGCTGCATGCCTATACCGGTAGATGCCACTGCAACTGGACCTAATCTTCCGACCATCGCGGTATCTATTATCTGAGTCATTGTTCCCAAAAGAGACTCAGCAAAGGTAGGCCATGCCAGCCTCCAGACCTCTCTAGCTAGGTTATCACTAGAATTTTCTAAAACTATCTCTTTTATAGCTTCCGAGCTCTTTACTTCTGTCCGTAGAATTTTTGATGCCAATTGTATGCCCTTTCTACTTCTTCTGGCGGTATCTCTTCTGGTTTTCCCCTAAGAAGAGCAAGATGTATAGTCTTTGCTATGTCCTCTAACATAACTGCAATCTTTAAGGCTTCCGAAGGAGATTTACCTACTGTGAATACCCCATGGTTTTTGACTAAAACAGCAGGACTCTTCCCTATAACTCTTAAGATCTCCTTTCCAATAGCCTCACTACCAACAGGGGCGTAATCCGTGCAAGGAACAGGTCCTCCAAAATCATCCGCCATAGCAGTAAGATATACAGGTATAGATTGACCAAGAGCAGCAAAACTAGTTGCATAGTTAGAATGAGTATGAGTTATACCATTTATATCTAGTCTATGCTTGTATATATAGAGATGCGTAAGAGTATCAACAGAAGGTTTATGTACTCCTTCTACCACATTCCCACTTATATCAACAACTACCATATCTTCAGGCTTCATATTTCTATAACTCATACCGCTAGGTTTTATGACTACATAATTAGTCTCCGGATCTCTACCGCTTACATTTCCACTAAACATAGTAACTAATCTATTCCTAGCTAATTCAAGATTCATCTCGCACACTTCTTCTTTAAGTTTCTCTAACATTATGTCACCTCTTAATAATTTTAATGTCCTTTGGCTCTAAAGTTATCTCTTCTATTATACCCGGTATCAGAAGCTTTATCGTCTCCGATTTATCACTATGATTTAGTAAGAATATAAATGCACCATTATCGTTTTCTCTAATAGTTACTTCTACATCTCTAGAACCCATAGCTATAATATCTACTTTACTTCTTGTTATAAGCCAGAATAAAAGAGACTCTATATATTCTATATCTACATCTGCACCAACATAAATAGCCTCACCTTTGCCAAACCTATTTATCGTTACCGCAGGTTTACCTGCAAAAGGGCCATCTTCGTAAAAGGCTATTATTTCAGCACTCTTAGGAATTATAGACTCACACATAGCTCTACAAGTAAATCTCTCTGGACCTATTCCTTTTATATGGTATCTCTCATCAGAGTACATAGAAAGATATTCCTCTATCTCTATTCCTAAAAGCTCAGCCAATTCGCCAGGTAATGTCTTATCTGTAACCACATTGTTCCAATCTTTAACTCCAGACCTAAGTGTAACTAATAAAGTGCCTCCATTTCTAACATATCGTTCTAGATTTTCTCTTATCTCTGAAGTCATAAGGTATAAACTAGGCGCTATAACCAATTTATATCTTGTTAAATCTGACAATGGATGAACTATATCAACAGGAACATGCTGATTAAATAAGCCAGTATAGTATTTTTGTACCTGCTCCATATAGCTAAAATTAGGATTATTAGGCTGTATCTCAAGTGCCCATCTTATATCATAGGAATATATAATGGCAGTCTCTGCTTTATAACTAGAACCTTTTATTTCAGTAAGTGTCTTTAGTTCTTTTCCCATCTTCTTTACTTCTTCGTATCTTCTCCTAGGAACCCCATCATGGTCTAATATCCCATGCCAGTACTGTTCTGTTCCAAATCTACAGGTCCGCCACCTAAAATAGATAATTCCATCTGCACCATGAGCTATACTTTGGTAGGACCATAATCTAATCTCACCAGGGAGGGGATGTGCTCCAAAGGTTTCCCATCCTGCAGCTCCACTCTGTTCTTCCATCACCCAGAAAGGTTTACCCCTATTGACTCCTCTCATTACATCATGAGAAAGTGCTATTCTTGCAGGGACTGGCTGACCTCTAAACCTCGGATAGTTATCCCAAGCAACAAAATCAAGAGTTTCTGCCAATTTATAGTAATCAAGTCCCCCAAAGAGCCCCATAAAATTGTGAGTAATAAATTTATCAGGGCAGATTTTTCTTAAGATTTCTACCTGAAGGTTTTGATATTCTATGGTAGAGTCAGAGACAAATCTTAAAAAATCTAAAAGAAGGCTAGGATTATGAGCACCAACTGTCCTCTTAGGAATTATAACCTCATCCCAATCAGTATAACACTGACTCCAGAAGATAGTCCCCCAAGATTTATTCAAATTCTCTAGAATTCCATATTTTTTCTTTAACCACTCTCTAAACTTTATTAAGCAGTTATCACAGTAACATCTATTACTCTCATGGCAACCCAATTCATTATCTATCTGCCAACCAATAACATTAGGGTTATCCTTATAATGTTCAGCCATGGCTTTTACTATCTTTTTACTAAGCTCTCTATATTCAGGGCTGTTATAGCAGTAGTGTCTTCTTCCACCAGGTCCCATAGTATGACCGTCTTTATCCTTAGGAAGAACCTGTGGATATTTTTTGACTAACCACATAGGAGGGCTAGCAGTAGGTGTTCCAAGAATAATCTTTATGCCATGTTTACTTAATATCTCTATAGCCTTATCAAGCCAAGAAAAATCATAGTGACCTTCTTTTGGCTCTAACTTAATCCAGGCAAACTCTGCTAATCTTGCCACATTTATACCAGCAGATTCCATAAGACTGGCATCTATTTCCCATCTTTCTTCTGGCCAGTGTTCTGGGTAATAATCTACCCCATAATAAATCATCTCTTATCCCTCCCCTATTATGTTCCAGGTGCTCTCCACATAGGCTTTAATAGTCCTTCATCTACAAGCTGGAGCATCCTAGGATATATTTCTCTCCACTTTTTATAATAATATTGATAGGTCTTATGGTTTTCCATATTTGGCTCATAGACTCTTTCAAATTTTACTAGTTTCTCTACCGCTTCTTGTAGGTCTTTATATATGCCCATTGCAACTCCAACAACCATTGCAGACCCTAGAGAGGTAGCTTCTTTAACTACTGGAACTTTGATTCTTACACCATACACATCAGCCATGATCTGAGGCCAAAGGAATCCTTTAGACGAACCACCACAAAATACTATCTCCTCTGCTGGAGTGTTGGTAAGCTCTAATAACACCTGATAATTACCATAAGAAACATAGGCGGCATTTTCTTCTAGAGCCCTATAGCACTCCTTCTTACCAGAGGTCTGAGGAGAGAGTATATCAAACTGTAAGAAAGAAGGAGCTGCATGCTTCCATCTCCTCGCATTCATTACATCAGAGAATATTGCTATAATTCCATTAGATCCTGGTGGTGCTTGCTCTGCCAATTTTTCTAGTAAATAATATGGGTCTATTCCCATCTGTTTAGCCATTTCTTTCTCTAATTGACAAAAGGCATCTCTAAACCACCTAGTAGAAAAACCATGGTAAAAACCAATCCCTTCTGTCATCCAAAAACCAGGCATACTATGGCATAAAGTTCTTACCCTAAACTTTGGATCAATAAGAGGTTTGTCAGTAACAACGGCAGTTTGCCACTGAGTCCCACCAACAATAACATAACTATTATTTTCTACTGCACTAACACCAATCAAAGCAAGTTGAGTATCTGCACCACCGGTAACTACGGGAGTCCCAGGAAGTAAACCAGTATCTTTGGCTGCTTGCTCTGTTACTTCTCCTATTATAGTCCCAGATTCATACACTGGAGGGAATATATCTTTACTTAATCCCACCATTTCTATAACCTCATCAGACCAAGTTCTCTTTGCTAAGTCAAACATGCCAGAACTAGAACCAATTGAAGGATCAGTAATAATCTTACCAGACAATTTATAAAGGACCCAGTCACTTAGCATATTCATATGTCCAATCTTATTAAATATTTCAGGCTGATGCTTTTTTAACCAAAGGAATCTAGGTGGATCTATGATATTTACCCAATCTCCACCAAGTTTAAAAATCTTTTCTGCCGCCCCAGAATTTATAAGTTCTATTGCCTCGTCTACGGCTCTTGCATCAAGATTTGTACATGCCCAGATCTCGTTTCCATCTTTGTCGTAAAGAACCATACCTTCACGCATACTACTTGCAGTTATAGCTAAAACTTCTTCTGACTTTATACCCGCCCTGGTCATAGCAGTTTTAATAGTCCTACAGAGGATCTCCCATGCCTCTTTAGTATCAAACTCTTGAGAGCCGGGGTACTCAGGGATTTCTTTAGGTATCCACTCTTCTTGAGCTTGAGACAACTGATTACCTTCTAGGTCAAAGATAAGACACCTCCCACTACCAGTTCCAGCATCTAGGGTAACAATATATTTCCCTTTCATATCAACACCTCTCTTCTTTGAGGGAATTTTTAGATAATTATAACAAAAAGTTTAGAAAGAGGCTACTCTAGGGCACATTGGATCAGGAGCATAAATGTTGCCATTTAGAAACTTTGCCCTAGCGTAGCATCCTCCATAGCAGATGTGCTTTATAATACATTCACTACACGGAGGGGAGTTGATTGTCCTCAGTAAATTTGAAGCCATTTCACTATTTATCAAATTTCTCCAAACTTTCTCCACCCCTTCTCTTACATTTCCAAAGGATATATCTACTGTGTCACAAACTAATACATCTCCCGTAGGAGTAATATCCATCTCATCCAAGTTCCTACAGCCAAAATAAGAAACATAAGGAGAGCTAATTATTAATCCTGCAAATGGAACGCACCAAATTTCAGCATTAAATCTGATACTCTCAGCAGTGCTTTCTACTTGACGGAGCACATCTATAAATTCTTCTCTGCTTAATATTACGTCCTTTTTAGCCCTACCTATTGGTAAAACAGGTATTATACAAGCCTTTTGACTTCCAAGTTCTCTAGATAATGCTATGTAACCCTTAACGTCACTAATATTTATCTTGCTACAAGCAAATACCGTATAGAAGGTTATATCAAAAGACTTTAATAGCTCTGCAGATTTAAAAATCTTCTCCCAAGTTCCAATACCTCTTATACTTTCATGGGTTTTCTTATCAGCTCCATCAATGCTTAGGTATACTTTGACGTTGTTTCTAGCTAAAATTTCTGCCATCTTCTCAGATAATAATGTCCCATTCGTATTTATAGTTATTGTCTCTATCCCTCTCTTCTTTGTCTCTTCTAAAATAATATCTAAATCTTCCCTTAGAGTAACCTCTCCACCAGTAAAGTCTATCTTCTCCACTCCTAATTTCACTGCACCATCTAAAGTCTTTAATATTTCATCTAATGATAACTCTCTATCATTTCTAAACCTATTAGCTACATAACAAAATTTACACTTCAGATTACATTTTTTATTTAAAAGCCAAATAATTCTATTGAGTTTACTATTAACAGATACCTTTTCTTCTACAGGCATACATCAATCCTCCTTCGATAAAAGGCTACAAGGAGTTAAAATTTCAAAGAAGATAAAACTTTATCTAATTAATATTATACTACCTAACCTGATGAACTTTTGGCTCTAAATAGCATCGAAAAAAGAAAATACCCCTCTTTACTACGGTAGAGATACTTCAATTAACTATTAATTGTAGGGGAAACGACTATACTGTGGTAAAATATTCTTTAAATGAATTTTGGAGGTGATAGCATATGGCTTACTTTGATATGCCACTAGAAAAATTACAAGCCTATATGCCAGAAAGGCAAGAAGAACTAGACTTTGACTATTTTTGGAAGGAGACTATTGAAGAATCAAAGCAATACCCTCTTAATCCTGTCTTTGAAAGAGTAGATTACTATTTAGAAACAGTAGAAACATTTGATGTTACATTTTCAGGCTATAAGGGACAAAGAATAAAGGGTTGGCTCTTATTGCCCAAAGTAAGAGAAAGGAAATTACCTTGCATAGTAGAATTTATAGGGTATGGAGGAGGAAGAAGTTTCCCTCATGACTGGCTACTCTGGAGTAGTGCAGGGTATGCCCACTTAATAATGGATACGAGAGGGCAAGGAAGCAGTTGGACTCCGGGAGATACCCCAGATTATGAAGAAGATAACTCAAATCCTCAATATCCAGGATTCATGACTAGGGGTATATTAGATCCAAAGACTTATTACTACAGGAGGGTATTCACCGATGCGGTGAGGGCAGTAGAGACAGCATGCACATTTCCAGATATAGATTCAGAAAAGATAGCAGTATGCGGAGGAAGTCAGGGAGGTGGTATAGCACTAGCAGTAAGTGCTTTATCTCTAAATGTAAAGGCTCTCATGAGTGATGTTCCATTTTTATGTCATTATAAAAGAGCGGTTCAATTAACTGATGAAATGCCGTATGGAGAAATTAGTAGATATTGTAAGATACATAGAGATAAAATAGAAACGGTATTTAAAACCTTATCATATTTCGATGGAGTAAATTTTGCTGTTAGAGCTAAGTGTCCTGCAATATTTTCTGTAGGGCTTATGGATACAATATGTCCTCCTTCAACAGTATTTGCTGCTTATAATTATTACGGTGGAGAAAAAGAGATTAGGGTATATCCATACAATGGACACGAAGGAGGAGGCACTTTTCATACGCTAGAAAAATTAAAGTTTATAAAGAAAATCTTCGGATGAGATGAAAAGAGACATAACCATACTCATCAAACCAACATCTGCACAGTGTAATCTAGGATGTAAGTATTGTTTTTATTCTCCCAAAGATGATTTATACAAAGAAATTTATAAAAGGATGGACCTAGAGGTTCTGGAGATTATAACAAAAAAAGTCCTAAACATAGGGGAAAATGTTACTTTCTGTTGGCAAGGAGGGGAGCCTACCTTAATGGGCCTCCCCTTCTATATAAAAGCTCTAAAGTATCAAGAAAAATATAGAAAAGAAGGGCAACAGATAAATAACACTTTTCAAACTAATGGAATTTTCCTAAATGAAGACTGGGCAATATTCTTCAAAGAAAATAGATTTCTAGTTGGTCTAAGTATAGATGGTCCTTCAAATCTTCACGATGAATACAGGTTAACAAAAGATGGTAAACCTACACACCATATTGTTTTCAGTAAATTAAGGTTACTTCAAGAATACAAAGTAGATTTTAATATATTGGTTGTAGTAAATGACAAAAACAGTAAGAAGCCAGAGGCACTATATAGGTATTTTAAGGAACTTGGCATAGAGTATATGCAATTTATTCCCTGCCTAGAGAAAGATAAAGACGGAAAGATTGCTAGCTTTTCGGTAGATCCAGTGAGTTATGGGAACTTCTTATGTATTATGTTCGATAAGTGGTATAACAACGGCAAACCAGAATGTTACATAAGAGAATATGAGGAATGGTTAATAGCGTATGCCTATGGTATAAATCCTTGTATGTTTAAATCATACTGTGAAGGAGCCTTAGTAATAGAATATAATGGAGACATTTATCCTTGTGATTTCTTTGTTGAACCAGAATGGTATCTTGGAAATATAAAAAAGAACTCTCTAGAAGATATATATAATGGGGAACTTTATAGAAAATTTAGCGAGCGAAAATGTACAGTAGATAAAAGATGTCTAAATTGCAAATGGCTTACTCTCTGTTGGGGAGGATGTCCCAAATTTAGGATAAACAAAAAAGGAGAACATATAAATTATAGCTACTATTGCAGTTCTTATCAGAAATTCTTTAGCTATGCAGATAAATATTTTAAAAATCTTCTAAAGTCTATTTAAATCTCTTTATATAATCTATCTGAGAGATACGCCCCAGAATGACTTGACAAGCCAGAAGTAATTCCATAAGACTTTTATCTGTAGGATCAAGGATAACACTATCAAGGCCATTAGCTATTGCCATACTTAAAAAAGCTCTATTGAGTAAGGACCGATTGGGAAAACCAAAAGAGATATTGCTTAAACCCATTATAGTAAGGTATCTTTTACTATCAAAATAAGAAAGAGCTTTAAGAGTCTCACTTACTTGCTCTGGATTGGTAGCAATAGAAAATACAAGAGGATCAAGAATAATATCTACCCTGTCATCAGCGTCAAATTTAGAAAGGATGTTTTCACCATTCTTTATCCTCTCATCTACATTTTGAGGTAACCTCTCTTTACCAGTAGTAAGAGCTATCGTTACGGTTCCATACTTTTTAGCTAGGTCTATAATCTTTTCTCTAGAAGGCTCCAAGGATATAGAGTTTATACATCCTCTGCCTGGATATAATCTAAGAGCCATCTCTAACACGTCCGGATCTTGTATATCAAAAACCAAAGGAACATCTCCAAACTGCTGAAAGTTTACTATGAGCTCTCTTACTAATTCTTTTTCATCAATTTCTGGAGAACTAAGATGCAAATCTATAGCTTTAGCACCAGCCTGAATCTGCTCACGTCCAAGCGCTACAAGACCATCTATATCTTTAGAGTAAAGTAAATTTTTACATTCCTCCGCATAAGCGTTTAATTTTTCTCCAATTACTGTAATAGGTAAATCTTTAGATACTTCTATTAATTTAGTTCTAGAAGTAAATGCTGCATAAGAGTCTCTTCTTTTTATTTCAACCTTTTTCATATTTCTCACAGCATTGCTTATTGCTTTAGTATGCTCTGGGGTGGAACCACAACAAGACCCAACAATACCTGCTCCAAGTTCTACATATTTAATAGTAAAATCTGCCAATTGCTCAGGGGTTTCTGGATATACTAATTTCCCATCCTCAATAATAGGCATACCGGCATTAGGTTGTATACTAATATGCGAAACTCCAGAGTTTATCATTTTCTCTAAGACTTTATATAATCCCTCTGAACCCATACTACAATTAGCACCAACTACATCTGCTCCTAAGCTCCAAAGAACTAAAGCACTAACCTCTGGAGGAGTTCCGGAAGTAGTCCTTAGATTTTCAGAGAAACTCATCTGACATATTATAGGAAGCTTAGTATTTTCTTTGCAAGCAAGAAGAGCTATCCTAGCTTCCTGAAGGTCCCCCATAGTTTCAATAATAATAGCATCTACTCCACCCTCTTCTAAAGCTATCGCTTGCTCTTTAAATGCTTCATAGGCAGATTCAAAGGATAAATCTCCAAATGGTTCTAAAATCTTACCAGTAGGTCCTATAGAACCTAAAACAAAGACTTTATCCTGAGCTACCCTTCTAGCTATCCTAGCCCCGGCAATATTCAATTCTCTAACTTTATCTTCTAAGCGGTGAGCTGAAAGTCTAAACCTGTTAGCTCCAAAAGTATTAGTCTCTATACAATCAGCACCAGCTTCTACATAGAGTCTATGGATCTCCTCTATTACTTCAGGTCGAGAAAGATTCCATTCCTCAGAACAACCTCCTGAAATAAGTCCATACCTCATAAGCATAGTACCCATAGCACCGTCACATACTAAGATTCTTTCTTTTAAAGCTTCAAGAAACGAGTAGCTCATCTGGTAACTTCACCCTCTTTGCTCTAGCCCATAATCTTTCTAGATTATAGAATTCTCGAGTCTCTGGCTCCATTATGTGTATAACAAATGAATTATAATCTAGTATTACCCAGCCTCCCTCATACTCTCCCTCTATATGTAGAGGAGATATACCTTCCTGGGACATAACTCTATCTATGTTTTCTACAATAGCAGAAGTTTGATGAGAGGTCTGAGATGTGATAATAACAAAATAATCTGTGATAGTCATAAGATCTTGAAGATCTAAAAGGACAATATTTTCTCCCTTTTTCTCGACTGCCGCACTTATAGCAGTATAAATCAACTCAAGCGTAGATTTCATTTAAATTTCTTTTACCTCCTTTATTAAATGATTCCAAACCTCTATAGTCTTTGGATGAATAACAAAATTGTTTCTCATAATATAACTCACAGTAAGACTAATTGCAAATAAAATCGCACTATTAAGGTCTTTCTTTACTATTTCTCTCAGATGGCTAATACCGGGAAAATTTCTATTATACTCGATATAATCCGCAATAAATATAATCTTATCTAAAGTAGACATCTCTTTATCGCCAGTGGTATGCTTCCATATTGCACTAAGAATATCTCCATCTTTTATACCAAAATACTCACGTGCAAACATGCTTCCTACAGGGGCATGTAATATCTGAGGAGAAGAAAGGTCCCAGATAGATAATGGGATATTGTAAGACTTAGCTAATTCTACTAGCTCTTCGTCTGAGAATCCTTTAGCGCAATCATGCAAAAGAGCAGCCAAAGATGCCTTACAGATATCTACTCCGTATCTTTCTGCTAAGAATATAGCCTCTTTCTCTACTGCTAGTGTATGAAGAACCCTCTCCTTAGAAAGGTGTTTTTCAAGAAAAGAAATATAGATTTCCCTATTGTTTATATAAGCCATGCTTTCTTATATAAGCCTCAACAGGTTCAGGAACCATATATCTTATAGGTTTACCTTGGGCAACCCTATTCCTTATCAGAGTTGAGGATATAGCATAGCCTGGTATTTCCAATAGTGAGACATTGTCTAATATCTCTCTGTCTAGATTCTTCAAACATTCAGGGTTATAGCCGGGGCGTGTTACCGCTATAAAATGTGCCAGTTTTACTAGCTCATAAGGGTCCCGCCAAGTAAGAATCTCAAGTATTGCATCTAAACCTGTAATAAAGAAAAGTTGAGACTTAGGATACATTTCTCTAAAAGCTTTTACTGTATCTATAGTATACGATGGACCTGGACGTTCTATCTCTATACGGGATATATTGAAGTAAGGATTTGTAGCTATAGCTAATGCGGTCATTATATATCTATCCTCTGCGGGTATCACAGACCTAGGAGTTCTATGGGGAGGGTATCCTGAGGGAATAAATATAACTTGATCTAAATCAAACTGATGTCTTGCCTCTTCTGCTGCTACCAAATGTCCATAGTGTATAGGATTAAATGTACCACCCATTAGTCCAATCCTATCAGAATTCATACTTAATCCTCTCCTCGAGCATAATAAAAGGAACACCCTCTATTATAACTTTATCCCCCTCCTTAGCACCACTCCTCTTAAGAGCATCCAATAATCCGTATCTTCTTATGAGAGGATTTAGTAAGAGATGATGGTCTCTCTGGGTAAAATCTATTCTCCTTAGGTCTTTAGCAAGATCTTTACTAAAGACATAAAAAGTTTCTCCTATTCTTTTAACAGATAAAGATTCCATTTCTATAGATAGCCTTTCTTCTTCTAAAGAGATAGGAGTAGAATATCTAAAAGTAGTAAACATATCGGTAATTTTGTTTTTCAATGTTTCAAGTTTATCTGTATCATAAATGTCATCTTTGTAAAAGATTATGATATCCTTAGTTAGGAGGTTATCACTGTAGAAAGATAGTTCAGTTTTTATAATCTCCAGATCTTTTTCTTTCTCAAGAAGCAGGATTAAGAGACTTGCCCTTTCTGCATGTTTTAAAAACTTATTTCCTAAACCCAGCCCTTTATAGGAACCCTCTATAATAGCAGGGATTTCAACTAATTTTATAAGTCTTAAACCTGTATCAAAAGTGCCAAATACAGGCTCAGTAGTAGTAAATGGATATTCAGCTATCTTAGGTTTGGCATTGGTAAGTAAAGAAAGTAGAGTAGATTTACCAGAGTTGGGTAGTCCTATAATCGCTACATCTGTTATAGCCTTTAAAACTAAGGTTATCCTTACCTCCTCTCCCATTTCTCCTTTCTCTGCTACTTGAGGGGCCCTATATTTATTAGAAAGGAAATTACTATTACCACGTCCTCCTCTTCCACCCCTGGCAACTAAAAGCTTATCTGAAGGCAAAAGAATTTCTCCCAAGAATCTACCTGTGTCTGTATTATAGACACAAGTACCTAACGGAACTCGAATATATAAATCAACCCCATCTTTTCCGCTTTTTTTATTACCCTGACCCTGAGAACCTGACTGGGCAATTAATTTTTTCTTGGAGCGGTAAAAATTTAAAGTCTCCAGATTTTCATCACCTATCACATAAACGTCCCCCCCTTTGCCCCCATCTCCACCATCTGGACCACCTTTAGGAAGATATTTTTCTCTATGAAAACTTAAAGCACCAGGGCCTCCATCTCCTCCCTTAACTTTAATAGTAACTTCATCTATAAACATACTAAGATTGGACAGGAATCACACTCACTACCTTTTTATCTTTTTTCGTTCTGAAAGAGACAATACCATCCACTAAGGCAAAGAGAGTAAAATCTTTTCCAATACCAACATTCTGGCCAGGATGAAATCTGGTCCCTCTTTGCCTAACTATAATATTACCAGCGGTCACAAACTGGCCATCAGAACGCTTTACTCCTAAATATTTAGGGTTACTATCTCGTCCATTAGCTGTACTCCCTGCACCCTTTTTATGAGCCATAAGTCACCTCTGCTATCTGTACTCTAGTAAGATATTGTCTATGGCCTCTCTTCCTTCTATAGTGTTTTTTAGGCCTATACTTAAATACTATGATCTTTTTACCTCTAAACTGCTCCAACACTATTCCTTTTACCTTTATATTCTCTAAATAAGGGGTTCCTATAACACTTTCCCCTTCATTACCCTTTATCATTAATACCTTATCAAATACTACCTCTTCTCCTTCTCCAACATCTAACTTCTCTACAGTTAGTATATCTCCAGGGCTTACTTTATACTGTTTTCCACCTGTCTCTATAATTGCATACACTGTTATGTCTACCTCCTAAAAGATTTAATCAACAGTTTAAAATTTACCATATAGATAGGGTAAAGTCAAGATTCAAAAATCCTGATCTAACAACTAATCCCAGCTACATATCCGGTAGAAAAAGCAATCTGCAGATTAAATCCTCCAGTATAGCCATCCACGTCTATAACCTCTCCTGCAAAAAAGAGTCCCTTAACTATTTTAGATTCCATAGTTGAAGGATTAATTTCATTAACATCGACTCCTCCAGATGTAACAATGGCCTCTTCAATAGGTCTAAATCTAGAGACAGTCATTAAGAGGTTTTTTAATAATTTCACTAGTCTTTTTCTCTCTTCTCTTGATATCTGATTTACATATCTGTCTCTAGGAATTCCAGACAGTTCTACTATTACTGGTATCAGTGACTTTGGTAGCAATTCATTTAACGAATTAATAAAATATCTCCTAGAATACTTTGCAAAGTCTCTCTGAATTCTTCTATCCAGTTCTTCCTCTGTAAGGCCAGGTTTTAAGTCAGTAATAATTCTATACTCATTTCTATCCATATCTCTCATATGGGAACTAGCAGAAAGAATTATAGGTCCAGAGACCCCGAAATGGGTAAATAGCATCTCTCCGAGGTCATTATAAACTTCTCTCTCGAACTGATCGATTACTCTTATAGATACATTCTTTAATGTTAGTCCTTGAAGTTTCTTAACCCAAGACTCTTCTATCTCTAAAGGAACTAATGAGGGTTTGGGGGTAACTATACTGCTGTCTCTTATACACATCT